>NZ_JBSHAO010000105.1:0-12857 GCF_053611545.1 Streptomyces sp. NPDC054796
TCGGCTCGGTGGCCAACACCGGCTCCGTCGTCGTCCTGCGCGGCTCGGCGGCGGGGCTCACCGGCGACGGCGCGCAGGCCGTGCACCAGGGGACCGGTGGTGTGCCGGGGGCGAACGAGGCGTACGACCGTTTCGGAGCCGCCGTCCGCCTGACCGACACCAACCGTGACGGGCACGCCGACCTGGCCGCCACCGCACCCTTCGAGAACACCAGCAACGGCGCGCTGTGGAGCCTGCGCGGCTCGGCCGACGGCGTGAGCACCGCACACGCGGTCAGCTTCTCGGCCGCCACAGCGGGCCTGTCCAAGGACCCGTACACCTACTTCGGCCGGTCCATGCCGACCAACGCCCACGGCTCCTGACGCTCACCCGCGGGGCTGTCGCGGGGGTACGCGCACGCGACAGCCCGAAAACCTGATGCCAGGCGCCGCCCCGGCCGTGCGGACCGGACCGGGGCCGGATAATCGGTGCCCTGCCCGCGTCACGCGGACGCAATATGGTCCGCATGACTCTGGCCACGCCCGAACTGCACACCACTCGCCTGCGGCTGCGGCCCTTCACCGACGCCGACGCGAACGTCCTCTTCACGCTGCACAGCAGCACCCGTGTGATGCGCTACTGGGACTCCGCGCCGTGGAACGACCGGGCTCGCGCCGGGCGCTTCATCGCGATGTGCGGGAAGATGGCGGACGAAGGCACCGGAGCGCGGGTGGCCATCGACCGTGTTTCCGACGGTGCCTTCGTCGGCTGGTGCGCACTGACCCAATGGGACCCGGACCACCGCAGCGCGTCGCTGGGCTACTGCCTCGACGACACGCTGTGGGGCCACGGCTATGCGACGGAAGCCGCACATGCCCTGCTGCGGTGGGCGTTCGGCACACTGGACCTGAACCGGGTTCAGGCCGAGACCGATACGCGCAACGTGGCATCCGCCCGGGTCCTGGAGAAGACCGGGTTCCTGCGGGAAGGGACGCTGCGGGAAGAGTGCGTCGTGAACGGCGAGGTGTCCGACACGTGGGTGTTCGGGTTGCTCAGGCGGGAGTGGCGGCCGTCAGCCATACCGGTCCCGTACCACTGAGAGAGTGTCGTTCGGTGCCGGTGACGTTCACAGGATGCGCTGACGGTGGCACCGGCAGCGACGTCCTCGGCGTGGGTGCGCACCACTGTCCCGGGGGCTCGCGGGCCCCCGGGACAGTGGTGCGGTGGTTCGGTGGTGCGGTGGTTCAGCCGCTCGGCTTGGTGCGGCAGGTCCGGTCGCCCATGGTGAAGACGCGCGGATCGGCCACTTGTCCGCTCGCCGTGCCGTTGAAGCCGAACGTCACCGCGGCCCCAGGGGCCAGCTTGGCGTTCCAGTCCAGCGCTTCGGCGGTCACGTCGCGGCCGTTCTGGCTGACCTTGGCGCTCCACGCCTGGGTGATCCGCTGGTTGTCGGCGTACGACCAGGCCAGCTTCCAGGGGGACATGGGGGCATCACCGGTGTTCTTCAGCGACACGTACGAGGTGAAGCCGCTGTTCCACCGGTGCGAGGTGTAACTGACCTCGCACGTCGGCTCGGTGCCTCCGTCCCCGTCCCCGCCGCTGCCCAGGTCGTCCGCGTACGAGGCGATCCAGGCCAGCGGGGCGTTCCAGTTGATGGTGATCTCGTTCGTGGACCAGGACTCGATGTCATCGATGTAGCACATCGACGGGGCACATCCCGCGAGCTTCTCCGCCGCCACCGGGTCCTGGAGCCCGTCGTTGGGCCCGCCTGCCACGGAGCCGGGTGCCGGGTTCGGCAGGTCCGGGTCGAGTTGGTTGGCCCAGAAGCGGTGGTGCTGGTTGCGCGAGTCACGCTCGCCGTACCCGGTGACATACGACTGGTTGAGCGCGTTGCGGCCCAGCAGGTAGTCCAGGCCGCGCAGCACCGCGTCGCGGTAGACGTTCTTGCCGGTCAGGTCGTCCGCCGTGGCCAGGACCACCATGTTGTTCAGCACCTGGCTGTTGGACCCCCACACGTAGTGGCCGTCGGCGGGCGCGTACGGCAGGCCGTAAGCGGCGTCCTCGGAGTCGGCGGCGTAACCGTCGGCGGCCTCCGTCACCGTCGCCCGTACCGCGCTCAACTGCTCGGCGGTGAGCTTGTTCGGCACCGTGGCCATGCTCAGCGCGCCGAGTCCCGCGACCGCGCCCCAGGACATGCCGCCGCGCGGGAACACCCCATCGGTGTCGCCGTGCAGCGGGGAGCCCAGGACCTCCTGGCGGAAGGAGTCCTCACCGGTGGTGACGAACAGTTCGGCCGCCGCCCAGTAGAACTCGTCGCGGACGTCGTCGTCGCTGTAGGCGCCGCCGCCGGTGCCGTCGTTCGGGTCGGCGAGGACGTCCGGGTGTGCCTTGGCCGCCTTCCACGCGGTGCGCGCCTTCTCCAGGCAGCGGGCGGCGAAGTCCGCATCGTACGGCTGGAAGAGGCGGGCGCACTGGGCCGCCGTGGCCGCCACGTTGAGGGTGGCCGCGGTGGACGGCGGGTGCAGCTCACGGGGCTGCGGGTCCTGGTCGGGCCGCAGCGGCAGCCCTGTCCACGCCCGGTCGTGCAGCTTGTGGTGCGCCATTCCGGCCAGTGGCTCGCCCTCGGGGACGAGCATCCGCATCAGGAAGTCCATCTGCCAGCGGGCCTCGTCGAGGATGTCCGGGGTGGCGTTGCCGTGCTCGGGGACGCGGAGCTTCCCGTCGCCCAGCGGTGCGCCGTTGGCGCCCTCGGTGGTGAGCGTACGCTCGAAGGAGGACATCAGCTGGGCCACCGAGATGCCGCCGTTGACCACGTACTTGCCGTGGTCGCCCGCGTCGTACCAGCCGCCTGCCGCGTCCAGCCGGTAGTCGCAGACACCCTCCTGGCACGGAACGTCGTCGTCACCCTGGTTGGGGGACACGTTCACGTGCCCTGCGGGCCGTGCGTACTTCTCGCCGACGATGTCCGCGTCGATCTCGATGCCGCTGCGGTTGTGGTAGAAGTACGCCAGCGCGTCGGTACGCAGCGGCGCGTACAGATCGTCGCCGATGGTGAACGGCTCGCTCTTCTGGCCGTCGATCGTGACGGTGTAGCCCTCACCCGCGGCCGTGACATCACTGAAGTCGAAGGTGTGGACGTTCTGCCGTGAGGTGGGGTCCTCCCCGGCGGGGTTGGTGGTGCCGGAGGCCCGTTCGGTGCCGTCGGCGTCGTGCAGCGTCCAGGGCAGCGGCTGGGTGGCCGACGTGACGAAGGTGCCATTCTTGGGCCCGTTGGTGAGGTAGCCGACCTGGTTGACCCGGACCGGCGACCCGGTGTCGGGCTCGTACGGAGGAATCGTCGCCCCGCCGCGCAGCGAGACGTCGTCGACGCAGAAGGTGTACGGCTCCTCGTTGCCGCCGATCTGGAAGGCGAGCTGTGCGGCGGTGTGGTCGGCGTCCGCGGTGAAGGTGTGGCTGACGGGTTCCGCGGTGCCGTCGATCTGGTCGGCCTCGGCGAGTTCCGTGGTCCACGGCTCGGTCGCCATCTGCACGTTGGTGCGGATGGTGACCGGCACGGTGGAGGTCGCGGTGTAGCTCAGCTTGTAGCTCTCGCCCGCAGTGAGGGGCAGATCGTTCTGTCCGATGATGGCGTCCCAGGGGTTGGCCGTGCCGCCGGGCACGTCGGCGCACAGCCGTCCGTCCACGACGCTGCCGGGACTGTTCTCGGTCCACCACCAGGGGGCGGTGCCGCCGGAGAAGTCGCCGTTCTCGATCAGCTCGGGCGGCTCGTCCCGCGGCTCCGGGACGGAGGCCGGGGCCGAGGCCGAGGCGACGGGGACGAGCACCGCGGCCAGCAGTCCGGCGGCGGCCGTGGCGCTGAATAACCGGTGTCTGAACCTGTGGGGGCGCCGGGAGGCGCGGGGCAGGAGGGGGCGTTGGTGTGGCACGTTCTGTCCTCCGCAGGAGTGTGGGCGTCGGTGGCGCGGGAGGGAGGTGCGGGAGGAGGTGCGGGAGGAGGTGCGGCGTGCGTGGTGGGCGCTCCGAGTATGGGAGCGCTCCCAACGGAGAGTGGAGGGCGTTTCCGGAGTCGTCAAGATGTCGGACGCGTCACGTCCGCTCGCTCCGTCTCCGCGCCGGCCGCCGACCCCGCCCGGTTCAGGGCGGAGGCCGGGCGGGTCGGGGCTTGGGCGCGCGGGAGCGAGGGGCCGGTTGACGGTCGGCACCCGAGCGGGGAGCCGTCAGACGAAGAAGGCGTTCATCCCGGGCACGTCGGAGAGGTAGGTCTCGATACTCGCGATCTTTCCGTCGCGGAGCCGGCAGACCGTGGCCAGGTATTCGTCCAGCACGGCATCCTCCCGCCGCGCGGTGTTGTGCAGGGAGAGCGCCATGTTCTCCCTGCTGACGAGGAGGTGCAGCAGCTCGAAGTCGAGGCCGTACGAGGCGATCAGCTGAGCGCGCTCCACCACGGCGTCGGTGCCTTCGACCGTGCCGGAGATGGTGTTGTCGCCGGGCAGGGTCCAGGTGGCGTCATCGTGCAGCAGGGCCCGGATGCCGTCCCAGTCGCCCGAGACGAGCGCCTGGTGGAAACTGCGCCCGAGGGCGAGGGGGGCTTCGTTGGTGGACATGACATTCCCTTCACGTCACGGTGCTAAAGCGGCGATCTCCGCTTTAGTGGGACCGTAAGCGCCCGGCCCACTAATGCGCAAATCTTTGCTTTAGGATGGGGGCATGAACGCTGACGCATCGACGAAGCGGCCCGGCGGCCGCAGCGCCCGCGTCCGTGCCGCCGTGCACGGCGCCGCGATCGCGCTGGTGAGCGAGTGCGGCGCCGATCAGGTGACCCTCCCCGCCGTGGCCCAGCGCGCGGGGGTCAACCCGAGCACCCTCTACCGGCGCTGGGGTACTCTCGCCGCGCTCCTGGCCGACGTCGCCCAGCACCGCGGCGACGCCGGAGCACCCCCGCTCGTCGGGGACCTGCGCACCGACCTGGAGAACCAGGCGGTCTGGACGCTGGCCGAGCTCTCCCGGCCCGGTGGCATCGCGTTCTTCCGCGCCGAGGTCGCGCCCGACGTCGATGAGCGGCACGACGGACTGCGCGAGTGCCTGCGCAGGGTCAGCGAGCGCTTCCGTCCCGTGCTCGACGCGGCGCGGGAACGCGGCGACGCGCCCCCGCCCCCGTCCTTGGAGCAGGTCCTGGACCGGATCGTCGCGCCGCTCTACTTCCGGGTGGTCTTCTCGATCCCCGGTACGGACGAGGCGTACGTCCGCGAACTTGTCGCGGGCTTCATCAGCGAGCCCTCCGGTTGAGCCCTCGCCGTCTTGTCGAGCCCTCTCCGTCTCATTGAGCCCTCTCCGTCGTGGAGGTCTCGCCGCCGCGCGCCGCCCACTCGACGACCGCACTCCGCGTAGTGGAGCTGGCCGAAGGGGGCTGTCGGCGTAGCCCTTGCGGAGGGCGGGGGCCGCGGGGACCGTGCCCGTCATGCGCCGCTCCAGCCCGCGACGACCGGGGTGTCCACGCCCAGCGGACCGACGGTGAGGGGCTGGGTCTTCTTGTTCCCCGACGCCGAGTACGTCATCACGTCATCACTGTGGCCTGCATCATCTGCGCCTCGTTCTGGTTCTCCACGACGTAGGGCCACTTGAGCCGCCCACGGATACCCAACCTGCCGGGCATTCCCTTCAGCGGTCGACGACCACGGTTGCCGTATCTGTTCGGCCCGGCGTTCCGGGAGTATCTTGGCGGACAAGGCCCCCAAAGGAGGGCGATTCGATGCCATGGTTCCTCTGGCTGCTCGCCGCCGCGGGGCTGGGTGTAGCGGAGTTCTTCACCCTGACACTGGTCTTCGGGTTGCTGTCGGGTGCGGCACTCGTCGCCGCCGTCGTCGCCGGTGTGGGCATCGGTGTGTTCGGCCAGCTCGTGGCCTTCGGAGTGGCGGCGGGAGCGGGCCTGGTCATGGTGCGTCCGGTCGCGCTGCGGCACATGGCGCAGATGCCCCTCATGCGTGACGGCAGTGACGCGCTGATCGGCAAGCGGGCCGAGGTCGTGCAGGAGGTCACCGCGACCTGCGGTCTGATCAAGCTCTCGGGCGAGGAGTGGTCCGCCCGCGCTTTCGACGAGAGCCTGGTGATCCCGGCGGGCACGCTGGTCGACGTCATGGAGATCGAAGGCGCCACGGCCGTGGTCTATCCGCGCGAACTCCTTCCGTGAGCGGCTGAACACACACGAAGCGATGGAGGCACTGTGGAACCAGTTGTCATCCCCATTCTTGTGGCGGCCATCGTCGTCGTCTTCCTCGTGGCCTCCACCGTGCGGATCGTCCCGCAGGCACGCCGCTACAACATCGAGCGGTTCGGCCGGTACCGCCGCACGCTGCAACCCGGCCTGAACCTGGTCGTACCGGTGGCGGACCGGGTCAACTCCAAACTCGATGTCCGCGAGCAGGTCTATTCGTCCGACCCAAAGCCGGTGATCACCGAGGACAACCTCGTGGTGAACATCGACACCGTGCTCTACTACCAGATCACCGAGCCGCGCGCGGCGGCGTACGAGGTCGCCGACTACCTCCAGGCGATCGATCAGCTCACTGTGACCACACTGCGGAACGTCATCGGCAGCATGGACCTGGAGGAGACACTCACCTCGCGTGAGGAGATCAACACCCGGCTCCGCACCGTCCTCGACGACGCCACCGGCAAGTGGGGAATCCGGGTCAACCGCGTCGAGATCAAGGCCATCGATCCGCCGCACTCCATCAAGGAGGCGATGGAGAAGCAGATGCGGGCCGAGCGCGACAAGCGCGCGGCCATCCTGCACGCCGAAGGCGAGCGGCAAGCCAAGATCCTTACCGCGGAAGGCACCAAGCAGAAGGACATCCTGGAGGCACAGGGCACACAACAAGCCATGATCTTGCGGGCGGACGGTGAGGCGAAATCGGTGGAGCGCGTCTTCCAGGCCGTCCATCGCAACAACGCCGACCCGAAGGTCCTCGCCTACAAGTACCTGGAGACCCTCCCCCACTTGGCGAGCAGCGACAACAACACGTTCTGGGTGATACCAGGGGAGCTGACCGAAGCGGTCCGGACCGTCACCAGCGCGTTCAGTGACCAGACGAGGACGGGTTCACCACCGCCCGCGCGTCCTGATCGGACAGCCACCGCCGATGCCGACGACACGTCGGACGAGGACGGAGACCGGGCTCCGGAACTGGAGGCAGGCTCGACCGGTTCGCTCGACGCCGCCACGGCTGCCGACGAGGCCGCGAAACAGGCCGACGCCGCGGTGACCGACGCCAAGGCGGAGGCCGAGGCCGCGGCGGCCAAGCCGCCCCAGGCGCCGCGCCGGGAACGGTCGCCCGGCAACTGAGCCCTGAGCCCTGAGCCCCTGGCCTGCACGGTGAACCCGGCTGACGGCGCGCGAGGTGGCCGATGGCTTTTCGGGTCAGCCGGCGAGGAGTTCGGCAACCTCCCGGCGGACGTACGGCAGGTCGGTGTGCAGGGTGCCGGGGCATGCGGTGCTCGCCCAGTCGCGGTGTCCGCTGATGGCCGGCACGGTCCGGACGGCGGTGCTGGCGGGATTGCGGTAGAGCACCTCGGCCAGTGGATCCACCCCGTGCCGCCTGGCGAGTTCGGCCAGGAGCCGGGCCAGCGAGATGCGCGCCGCCGGAGTCGCTGACCGTCCGGTGAGCGTCCCCAGCAGGGCGATTCCGACGTTTCCGGAGTTGTATCCCCCGATGTGGGCCGCGGTGACCAGACGTCCCGACCCGTCGTGCGCGGGTGATCCGTCGGTGCCCGACCAGCGCCCCTCGTAGACCTGACCGTTGTCGTCGATCAGGTAGTGGTAGCCGATGTCACCGTACTCGGCGGCGTCCGTACGGTAGATCGCGCGCACCCGCGCGGCCGGGGCCAGGCCGTCACCGCCGTCCGCGGTGTGGTGAACCGTCAAGGTCTGGACGGGGTAGTACGCGGGGGGCCAGATCTCGGTGCCGTCGGCGCCGTGGCGCAGAGCCTCGTCCGCTCCCCATTGCGCCCGGGAAAGCAAGGGGTAGGCGGCTGCCGATGCGGCTGCCGCAGCTGGGCGCACCGCTGTCCCCAGCAGGGCCGCGGCGCCAAGGGCGCCGAGGAGCAGCCGGCGCGGTACCCGGGGGGTGGGGCGCCTGGTGCCCGGGAGATCACTGTGGTCCGAGAGTTCCATCCTGTACGTCTCCCTGTCCATTCTCGTCCTGTTCGTGCTGGAGGACTGCTGCGATGACAGCGGCCGTACCGCGACGGTCAGGGCCCGCTGTCCGGCCGTCTCCGAGGGGAGGACGGGCAGCGGGCCGTGGGTGCGGTCGGCGGAGGGGTCAGCAGCGGTGGGTGCCGGCGAAGTCCCAAAACTCGGACTTGGTCTCCGGGCCCGCGACCCCGTCGACAGCGAGGTTGGCGCCGTGGAGGTTCAGGTACCTCTGCAACGCCTTGATCGTGTTGGGGCCGACGGTCCCGTCGATGGCGTCGTTGTAGTAGCCCAGAGTGTCGAAGAACTTCTGTGCCGCCTTCCAGCTGTTGGTGCCCAACTGCCCGTCGATGGTGCCCGGGGAGTAACCCCTGTCGCGCAGCAGGCACTGCCAGCTCTTCGCGTGGGCGGTGTCCAGCCCCAGGTTGACCGTAGCGAGCGGGGCGACGGCCTCCACGCTCGCCGTCCGCGCCGAGGACTGCGCGGGCGCCGCGAAGCTGGTGCTCGCCCCCGCCAGGCCGCCGACCGTGAGCGCGGCAACGGTCGCGGCGGTGACACACGCCCGCTTCATGATCTTCGATCGCATCCGGAAACCCCCTCATAGACCACCCCGGTGCTGCACCGGGATCCGAGACCACCTTGTCAGCCCGGCCCGATCACCCACATACCTTTCAACGCTGGCGTAAAAGACGAGGTCAAGGAGGGGACTCCGATGTTCCGCACCCATTTCACGAATGCCGATTCAACACACGCTCAGGTCGCGTCCAGAGCCGCCGGAGCCTGCGGCCGTACGATCCGATGGGGAGTCAGTGCTCCTGTGCGGCGATGCTGTTCAGCATGTGCTGCTGGTGGCGGTGTCCGATTGTCTCGTAGCCGATCACGGTGACGAAGGGGGCGAGCATGACGACGAGCAGGCACACCGCGACGGCGACGCCGGCCGCGGACAGCAGTACGGCCGCGGTGAGCACGGCGAGCGTGAGGCCGATGAGCAGGAGGTGGAAGCGGTCCACGGTGGAGAGCAGCAGGGTGTGCAGGAGGTAGACCATCAGCAGGTAGAGGCCGACGGGGAGGGCCAGTGACAGCACGACGGCGGCGTCGCTGATCTTCGTGTGGTGTTCCAGGTGCAGGCCGGCCACGTGCAGCCCGGCGCCGGCTCCGGCGATGCCGATGAAGAGGGGGATGTGTCCGTAGCCGAAGAGGTATCCGCGGTTGCGGCGGCGGGTGAGGATGTCGCCGAAGGGCGTGGCGAAGTACACCCACCACATGCCGAAGGTCAGACCGGTTCCGGCGATGACGACGGCGACGGCGTTCGCGCTCCACTGCGTTCCGTCCGCGCCGCCCAGGAGTTCGCCGGACGAGGCGATGGTGCCGACGACTCCTTCGCCGAGGGTGATGATGGCGAACAAGCTGTAGCGTTCGGCGACATGGTGGGGATGCCAGGGGGTTCCTCCCGCGCGGCCCTGGGTCAGCAGCGGCAGCACTAGTTCCAGCACCCCGAGCACGACGAACGCGGCCAGTACGGCGGCGAGCGGCATCTCGGTGAAAGCGACGACGATCCATCCGGCCTGGGCGATCATGGTCCAGCGGATGTTGGCCCTCCCGACCTCGCGGAAGGGAGGAGACTCACGGGCCGCGCGCCACCATTGCGCGACCATCGCGATCCGCATCACGACGTAGCCGATCACCATGGCTCGCAGTTCGAGGTGGTCGCCCTCTTCGAGGGAGTGGAACATCGCCGGGAGGCCGAGGGCGAACACGACGACGCCGATCATCTGGAGCATCGTCAGGGCGCGGTAGAGCCAGTCGTCGGTGGCGAAGGCGGAGGCGAACCAGCTGAAGCTGAGCCAGGCGACGCTGATGGCGAACATCGCCAGTGTGAACGCGGTGATCGCCTGGACGGCGTGCCCTTCGGCGAGCATCTCGGCGAACTGGGACGCCGCGGTGCCGACGGCGACCACGAAGGTCAAGTCGAACAGCAGCTCCAGTGGTGAGGCGGCCCGGCCGGGTTCCTCCGGGTCACGGCCGGTCATCGGTACCAGGCGGTGCGAAAGCCCGCGCCGGCCGTTGGCGCTGGTTGCTTCGGGGTGATTCATGCCCCGCATGATGCCTGACACGGCAGGGCCGATCGGCCGACGCCGCGCGGTGCTGACAGGAGCGTGAGCGGGGCGGGATCGGAACGGGCGCATATCAGGTGCCCGCTCCGACGATTCGGAAAGCACTTCCCAATCGTGTTGTCAAGCCGCTCCCGTGACGGGGGGTGAAAGGTGAAAGCACTTTCCGTCACGGATCATCGCCCACAGGACGTTGAGACGTCGTCGTGCGAGAGCCAGCAGGGCCTGTTTGTGGCCCTTGCCCTCGCTCCTCTTCCGCTCGTAGTACGCCTTCGACACAGGGCAGCACTGAAGGCTCACCATGGCCGACAGGTACAGGGTTCTCAGCAGACCGCGGTGGTAGCGCCGAGGCCGGCGCATGTTGCCGCTGATGCGGCCGGAGTCGCGCGGTCTGGGCGCCAGGCCGGCATAGCCGGCCAGGCGGTCAGAGCTGCCGAAGGCATCCATGTCACCACCGGTGGCAGCGATGAACTCGGCTGCGAGTTTGGCGCCCATGCCGGGCAGGCTGCGGATCACCTCTGCATGCGGATGCTCGCGAAACCGGGCCTCAATCAGGGCGTCGAGCTCGGCGATCTCCTCATCGAAGGCCATCAACCCCCTTCGCGAGGCGGACCACCATGGCGGCGGCCAGCTTCTCACCCGGCAGCGCGGTCTGCTGGGCCTGGGCGGCCTCCACGGCCGTCTTCGCGAGTGCGGCGGCGCCGCGGACTTTGCGATTCTTCAGCCAGGTCTCGATCCGGCTCGTTCCCGCCCGGCGGATCGCGGCCGGGGTCTGGAAGCCGGTCAGCAGCATCACCGGCCCCCGGTTCGTCAGGTCCAGGGCCCGCTCCCATGCGGGGAAGATCTCCAGCAGTTGTGCCCGGAGCCGGTTGATCTGCCGGGTTCGGTCGAAGACCGCGTCCAGGCGGCGGGTGGTCAGGGTGCGCAGGTCGACGGCGATCTCGTCACCGGGCCGAAAGAGGCCGAGGTCGCGGCGGACGCGGGCCTGGTCGGCGATGACGAAGGCGTCCTTCGCATCGGTCTTGCCTTCACCTTTGCAGGTGGCCGAGGCCCGGTGGACCGCCAGGCCGGTGAGGTAGGCGACCGGTTGGGCGTGGTTGACCAGCAGGCCGATCAGCAGGGCGGCCCCGCCGTGGTTGAGGTCGACGGCCCACAGCACATCAGCAGATATCTCCAGGACATCGCCGGTCAGGGCGAGAAGTTCGCTCTCGTCGTTCGCGACCCGGCGAGACAGCAGGCGCTTGCCCTCCGTGTTGATCACCACCGCGTGGTGGTGCGTTTTGCCGATGTCCACTCCGGCCCAGATCTCGGGCACGTTCCCCTCCGCCAGCTTGCCGTCACATCGATCCCGCAGACGACCTCGCCGACGTTGTCCTACAGCAGCGATCGGAGTCGCATCTCCCAATTGGCGGTCGAGTCGTCGCGGGGCTCCGGGTGGCCAAGTGCCTTGAGCCATCGAGCGGTCTCAAACATGACAGCCATGCCCAGAGCCCCTGGGCCCTCCGATCTTACGAGTGACCGGAGCAACCACCCTTGAAAGGTAGGACCGCTGTATGACTGGTAGTCGAAGGGATTGACGCCGGCCGCGCGGACCTTGAGCCGTACCTCGTTCGGCCTCGGCTCCGGGACGGCGACATCGATCACCGACAGGACCTCGGGACCGCCATATGCGCCCGCCACTACCGCAGTTGTTTCGCTCATACGAGAGGACAACAGGTGCGCGAGGTGCCCCATTCCTTCGATCCGACGGGACCGGTCACCCCGGCCAGGCACGGTCGCGTCGCTCAGGGCCGGGGCGCCGCCCCGTGCGGGGACTCGTCCACGGATGCACGGCGAGAGCGATCTTGCCGCGCGGGCGTCCGCGTCCTTGGTCGACGGAGCCGCCTTCCAAGAGGCTGTGGGCGTGGGCGACGTCGGCCAGCGGCAGCACGGCGCCGATCACCGGCCGGAGTGCTTTCCGAAGCCACCGAAGGCGGTCAGTTTCATGGCGGTGCCGCGTTCAGCTCGTGTGAGCAGGGGCTGACCGAGGTCTCGCTCGAGCCGATTGGGCTGCTGGGTGAGCGCCGGTGCGCCGGTGTGCCGGTGCGGTGTCTAAAGGGGGTGGGACTTGCCGGGCGGAATGGCCGAGACCAATGAGTCCCCGCTCGCAGCAGGGGTAAGGGAGCTGGCCGAGGAATTGGGTGCGCAGGTCACCGCAACGGGCCTGCTGTGCGTGGAGTGGGTGGAACCGCACGGGCCCTGGGACGACATGATCGCGTTCATCTTCGACGGTGGAACCCTGCATGCGCCGCAGGCGGCGCATCTGGCGCCCCAAGATGCTGAAGTGTCTGAGCACCGCTTCTTCGAAGTCGAGACGGGGCTTTCACTCCTTCCTGCACGACAGCGGGCGCGGGCTGCCCATGCGCTACGAACACTAGTACTGCAACGGCGTTTGAGGTGACGGGGCGGCGGTTCTATGGGCTGTGGCCTCGTCGTTTGTAGTGGCTGTGGCGGGCTTGGTGCTGGCGGCGGCGTCGCCAACGGGACCAGTGCAGGACGAAGTCGACGTGGTGGTGGGTGCCGTAGGCGAGGCGAGTGAT
>NZ_JBSHAO010000106.1:0-11557 GCF_053611545.1 Streptomyces sp. NPDC054796
CCCTCTCAGGGTGTCTCGCGGGCCCTGCCCGGCGCGCCCCGCGACCGGGAGCCCGCGCCGGAGGCGCACCGGCGCCCGTTGGCCGTCCACGGATCACCGGCCCACCGGCCACGAATGAGGCCCCGTTCCCGTCGACAGGACGGGAACGGGGCCTCATCGCACGGCTTCACGCGGCTCTCCGCCGCTCCGAACGGCGTACCGCACCCCGCCGTGGCGCCCTTCAGGCGTCAGGCCGTTACGCGCGGACCGAGAGGAGTTCCTCCAGCTGCTCCTCGCGCGCCGGGGCCGCGACGAACAGCAGCTCGTCGCCCGCCTCCAGCGCGTCGTCCGGATCTGGCGTCAGCACGCGGTTGCCGCGGATGATCGTCACCAGCGCCGTGTCCTCGGGCCAGGTGACATCGCCCACCCGGGTCCCCGCCAGCGCCGCCTCCGGAGGCAGCGTCAGCTCGACGAGGTTGGCGTCGCCCTGCGAGAAGCGCATCAGACGCACCAGATCGCCCACACTCACCGCCTCCTCCACCAGCGCCGACATCAGGCGCGGGGTGGACACGGCGACGTCGACGCCCCAGGACTCGTTGAACAGCCACTCGTTCTTGGGGTTGTTGACGCGTGCGACGACGCGCGGCACTCCGTACTCCGTCTTGCCGAGCAGGGAGACGACGAGGTTCACCTTGTCGTCGCCCGTGGCCGCGATCACCACGTGGCACCGCTCCAGCGCCGCCTCGTCCAGCGAGGTGATCTCGCAGGCGTCGGCCAGCAGCCACTCCGCCTGGGGGACCCGCTCGACCGAGATCGCGGTGGGCGCCTTGTCGATGAGCAGCACCTCGTGCCCGTTCTCCAGCAGCTCACCCGCGATCGAACGCCCCACGGCGCCCGCGCCCGCAATGGCAACCCTCATCGTTGACGAGCCTCCTCGGGCCCCATGGCGAACGCCGCCTCGACCTCACCGACCTGGTCGCAGCGCATCATCACGTGCACCAGGTCGCCTTCCTGCAACACCGTCTGGGACGTCGGCAGCATGGCCTCGCCCAGCCGGGTGAGAAAGGCCACGCGTACGCCCGTCTCCTCCTGGAGCTTGCTGACGCGGTAGCCCACCCACGAGGGGGAGGCGTGCACCTCGGCGAGCTGGACGCCCCCGCTGGGGTCGCGCCACAGCGGCTCGGCGCCCGAGGGCAGCAGCCTGCGCAGCATCTGGTCCGCGGTCCAGCGCACCGTGGCGACCGTCGGAATGCCGAGCCGCTGATAGACCTCGGCCCGCCGCGGGTCGTAGATGCGCGCGGCGACGTGCTCGATGCTGAACATCTCCCGTGCCACGCGAGCGGCGATGATGTTGGAATTGTCACCACTGCTCACCGCGGCGAAGGCACCGGCCTCCTCGATACCGGCCTCCCGCAGGGTGTCCTGGTCGAAGCCGACACCGGTCACCCGGCGGCCACCGAAGCCCGAGCCCAGGCGGCGGAAAGCCGTCGGGTCCTGGTCGATGACCGCGACCGTATGGCCTTGTTGTTCCAGCGTCTGGGCAAGCTCGGCACCAACCCTGCCGCAGCCCATGATCACAACGTGCACGCCCGTCCCTCTCGTCCCGTACAGCGGGCCGTCCCAGCATCGCACGACTGACCGCATACGATCCTCTCCGTGTCCAGGATGACCGACGTACCGAAACGACTCCTCCTCGGGAGGGCGCTCCGCAGCGACCGCCTGAGTGAGACGCTGCTGCCGAAGCGCGTCGCCCTGCCCGTGTTCGCCTCCGACCCGCTGTCCTCGGTGGCCTACGCGCCGGGCGAGGTGCTGCTGGTGCTGTCGGTGGCGGGAGTGTCGGCGTACCACTTCAGCCCGTGGATCGCGGTCGCGGTCGTGGTGCTGATGTTCACCGTCGTCGCCTCGTACCGGCAGAACGTGCGCGCGTACCCCTCGGGCGGCGGCGACTACGAGGTCGCCACGACCAACCTGGGCAGACGGGCCGGGCTCACCGTGGCCAGCGCCCTGCTGGTGGACTACGTGCTGACCGTGGCCGTCTCCATCTCCTCGGGGGTGGAGAACCTCGGCTCGGCCGTGCCGTTCATCGTCGAGCACAAGACGCTCGTGGCGGTGGCCATGATCGTGCTGCTGACGCTGATGAACCTGCGCGGCGTGCGGGAGTCGGGCAAGCTCTTCGCGATCCCGACCTACTGCTTCGTCGCCGGTGTCTTCGCGCTGATCGTGTGGGGCGTCGTGCGCGGCGCCGTCCTCGGCGAGGAGATGCGCGCCCCGACGGCCGACTACGACATCGCCAGCGAGCACACCGGCGGGCTCTCGGGCCTGGCGCTCTCGTTCCTGCTGCTGCGCGCCTTCTCCTCCGGCTGCGCGGCGCTGACGGGCGTCGAGGCCATCAGCAACGGCGTGCCCGCCTTCCGCAAGCCGAAGTCGAAGAACGCGGCGACCACGCTGGCGATGATGGGCCTCATCGCGGTCACCATGTTCTGCGGCGTGATCGCGCTCGCGCTCAGCACGGGCGTCAAGATGGCCGAGGACCCCGCCAAGGACCTGCTCATCAACGGGCATCCCGCCGGCCACGACTACACCCAGAACCCCGTCATCTCGCAGGTGGCCGCCGCGGTCTTCGGTGACGGATCGATTCCCTTCATATTCCTGGCCGCTGCGACGGCGCTGGTGCTCTTCCTCGCCGCGAACACCGCGTACAACGGCTTCCCGCTGCTGGGCTCGATCCTCGCGCAGGACCGCTATCTGCCGCGTCAGCTCCACACCCGCGGCGACCGGCTGGCGTTCTCCAACGGCATCGTGCTGCTGGCGGGGGCCGCCGCGATACTCGTGGTGGTCTACGAGGCCGACTCCACGCGCCTCATCCAGCTCTACATCGTGGGCGTCTTCGTCTCGTTCACCCTCAGCCAGACCGGCATGGTCCGGCACTGGAACCGGCACCTGCGCACCGAGCGCGACCAGGCCAGGCGCCGCCACATGCACCGCTCGCGCGCCATCAACACCTTCGGCGCGTTCTTCACCGGGCTCGTGCTGATCGTGGTCCTCATCACGAAGTTCTCCCACGGCGCGTGGGTCTCGCTCGTCGGCATGGCGCTCTTCTACGCCGTCATGACCGCGATCCGCAGGCACTACGACCTGGTCGCCGAGGAACTCGCCGTGGACGACACGGACGAGAAGACCGTGCGGCCCTCGCGCGTCCACTCCATCGTGCTCGTCTCCAAGATCCACAAGCCGACGCTGCGTGCCCTCGCCTACGCGCGGCTGATGCGCTCCGACAGCCTGGAGGCCGTCACCATCAGCGTCGACGCGGACGAGACGGTGCAGTTGCGCAAGCAGTGGGAGGAGCGCGGCATCGGCGTGCCGCTGAAGATCCTGGACTCCCCGTACCGCGAGGTCACCCGGCCCGTCATCGAGTACGTGAAGCGGCTGCGCAGGGAGAATCCGCGGGACGTCGTCAGCGTCTACATCCCCGAGTACGTCGTCGGCCGCTGGTACGAGCAGTTGCTCCACAACCAGAGCGCCCTGCGGCTCAAGGGCCGCCTGCTCTACACGCCGGGGGTCATGGTCACCTCCGTGCCCTGGCAGTTGGAGTCCTCGGAGGTGGCCAGGAAGCGGGCCAAGCGCCGCGCCGAGTGGAACGCGCCGGGCTCGGTGCGCCGTGGCCCCGCGATCCGGCCCGGCGCGAAGTCGGCGGCCGGGATGTCGGCGGGCAAGGGCGGGGAGGGGCACGGGCAGCGCGAGCAGTGAGGGCCGGGCCGGCCCGGCCCTGTCGGCCCGGCCCTGTGTCCGCCCTTGCCCGCTGCGCGGAGGGTGCGGGTACGGGCAGTAGACTGGACGGCTGCTCGTCACACCGGATCCCGGCACGACCCCGGCACGCCGCACCCCGCGCGTCGCGGCCTCCCGCCGCACCGCGCCACCACTCACCCCGCTTGTCGTCATTCGCCCCCATTCGCCCCACTCGTCATCTGGAGCCACCCCGCATGCCCGACGCCTCCGCAGAAGCCCCCGCACCCTCGCTCGTCGGCGAGGAGTACGAGGTCGAGGTCGGTCCCGTCGCCCACGGAGGGCACTGCGTCGCCCGTACCGAGGGGGGCCGGGTGCTCTTCGTACGCCACACGCTGCCCGGCGAGCGTGTCGTCGCACGCGTCACAGAGGGCCACGAGGACTCGCGCTTCCTGCGCGCCGACGCCGTGCGGATCCTCCAGCCCTCCAAGGACCGCGTCGAGGCGCCCTGCCCCTACGCGGGCCCCGGGCGCTGCGGCGGCTGCGACTGGCAGCACGCGAAGCCCGGCGCGCAGCGCCGCCTGAAGGCCGAGGTGCTGACCGAGCAGCTGGAGCGCCTGGCCGGGATGACCCCGCAGGACGTGTCCTGGGACGGCACGGTGGAACCGGCGCCCGGGGACAAGCTGCCGCCCGGTGAGGTGCCCGGCTGGCGCACGCGGGTCCAGTACGCGATCGACGAGGAGGGGCGCGCGGGCCTGCGACGGCACCGCTCGCACGACGTCGAGCCCATCGACCGCTGCCTGATCGCGGCCCCCGGCATCGACGAGCTGGGCATCGAGAAGCGCGAGTGGCCGCAGATCGCGTCCGTGGACGCGATCGCGGCGACCGGCTCTCAGGACCGTCAGGTCGTCCTCACCCCGAGGCCCGGCGGGCGGCTGCCCATCGTCGAGCTGGACAAGCCCGTCTCCGTGCTGCGGGTGGGGGAGTCGAAGACGGGCGTCAAGAGCGTGCACCGGGTGCACGGCAGGGACTTCGTGCGCGAGCGGGCCGACGGGCGCACCTGGCGGGTCGGCGAGGGCGGCTTCTGGCAGGTGCACCCGCAGGCCGCCGACCTCCTCGTCGACGCGGTCATGCGCGGCCTGACCCCGCGCAAGGGCGAGATGGCCCTCGACCTGTACTGCGGCGTCGGCCTCTTCGCGGGCGCGCTCGCCGACCGGGTGGGCGAGGCGGGCGCCGTCCTCGGCATCGAGTCGGGCAAGCGGGCCGTCGAGGACGCGCGGCGCAACCTGGAGGACTTTCCCCGGGTGCGCGTCGAGCACGGCAAGGTCGAGTCGGTGCTGCCCCGCACGGGCATCACCGAGGCGGACCTCGTCGTCCTGGATCCGCCCCGCGCGGGCGCGGGCAAACGCACGGTCCAGCACATCGCGGCCCTCACCCCGCGCCGTATCGCCTACGTCGCCTGCGACCCGGCGGCCCTGGCCCGGGACCTCAAATACTTCACCGAGTCCGGCTACCGCCCCCGCTTCCTCCGCGCCTTCGACCTCTTCCCGATGACGCATCATGTGGAGTGCGTGGCGATCCTGGAGCCTGCCGCGAAGGGCTCCTGACCTGCGGTTTTGTGCGTGCGCATTATGTGCGGTGTGGGCGTTACGGGCGATATCTTGACGCTGAAATGACGCTCGTGACGCTCATTTGACGCTCGTTCTGATGGGGTGTTAGGCGAACTTTCGGGCAGGTCGAGCCCTGTCGAGTGGTGTGTATCGATGGGGTGCTGAGGCACACGCCCTATGACGAGCTGCCTGTCGCGTGAGCCCGGCGGGAGAAGGTACAGGAGCTGATCGAGTGGTTCGTTGCCGAGGGCTGCGGGCTCAGTGCTCGGCGGAGGTCAGCACTATGCGGGCTGCCATGGCGCGGTCCGCCTCCTTGGTATGGACGAACATGGCCGTCAAGGTGCTGGCGGCGACCAAGGGTGTCAGCTCCTGGGTGAGAGCCTGGTGGTAGAGGGTCAGGGCCGCTTCCAGAGGAGCATCGCTGTCGCCTACGGCTTCCACGCCGGCGCGTAGCCCGGCCCACGCGAAGGGAAGGGTGGACGACGAGATCCAGGGCTGCGTGAGAACCTGCAGCGAGAACGCCCGAAGATTACGCTGCCGGTGCGCGGACGGCGTGGCCCGGTGAAGACCGCCGTACGCAGCGCTGATCCATCCTGCGGCCTCGTGCGGCAGAGTGCCGACGGTGCGGGAAGCGGCGTCGAGCGCGAAGGCTGCGGTCGCCTTCGCGTCGGCCCAGGCGGAGGGACGCGAGAGGGCCACGGCGACGGCTCCGGCCTGCCAGCCGTCGGCCAGAGCGGCGGCACGGTAGAGATCGGGGCAGAAGGGGATGTCGACGTAGTGGTTCCGCAGCAGCTCGGCCTTGGTCAGCAGGGCTTCCTCTGGCGTGGCCAGGCCCGCGTCGACGCGGGCGCCGAGGAGCGCGAGGGTGCCGAAGGCGGCCACTCCTTCGGACCGCGCGACAGCCCGCAGGGCGCGGTCATCGCACCACAGGACGAGACTGTGCTCCCTGGAGTGGTCGAGGGCTGTCAGCCAGTGCGTGCTGCTCCTGGGAACGGGCAGCTGCCGCAGGCTGCGCAGTTCCGGCCGCGGCACACGAGGCATTGCCCGGACTACCTCGACGAGACGCCCTGATGCGGTTCGCATTCGGGCGAGGCGCTCGGCGGAGGTGGTACGGACGGCCGGACGGGCGTCGTCCTCGTCCCAGGTGAGCACCATGTCGGTGCGCAGGGCGAGTGATTCCTGCGCGTGCAGTGCGTCGGTGAAGAGCTGGTCGGTCGTCACGAGTGACCGGGGGTGGCCCGTGAGCCGTTCGGCCACGCCCGGTTCCAAGAGGGCAAGGGTGACGGCGGCGCTGGTGTCTACGACCACTCGCCCTGAGCGGGCGGCCTGCACGGCTTCGGCTTCGGCCGGATCGGTGACTGCGTCAGCGGCGTAGACGTGCGGGCGTTCGGCGGAGGGTCGCAGCAGGATTTCAGCGTAGCTGCGACCGGAGGACAGGACGAGCATGCCAGCGGGCAGCTCACCGGTGGCGGTCCTGCGGTGGAGCTCCTTGGCGTTCTCGTGAGAACGGCGAAGTTCTTGGGCGACGTTCTTGAGGGGATCGTCCTCGGGACCGATCTGGACGGCGCGAAAGACGGTGCTGTCGGGGAAGCGCTCCAGGTACGCGGCGGTGGCGGTGCGGAGCTGTTCCACGTCCTGCTCGGAGAGGGGCGGTGCGGGTTGGATGGCACGCCAGTGCAGGTTGGCCAGGACTTTGCCGACCAGGTCGCTGTCGTCACGCCAGCGCTGCGTCAGGGCAAGGGCCCGTCCGGTGAAGTGTGGGTCGGTGGTGAAGCGTGCGCCGAGCATGACCCACAGGGCCGTCTCGTCCGAGCTGCGTGGATCTAGGGGCCGTACCTGCCCGCCGGTGGTGAGAGCCTGCCACGCTTGGTCAAGCAGGCTGCGGATCGCGTAGCACTTGACCAGGGCCCAGCGCGCGTCGATGTCCAAGGGGTCAAGTTCGAGGAGGCGCAGAGCCGCTTCCGTGGCACGGTCGACGTGTCCGTCGGCGGATTCGGCATCGACGAGGAGCGCGTACATGCGGCCCTGCCCTGCCCAGCCGGGTCCGGCCATCCGCAGCGCGTTCTGTGCGCACTCACGGGCCTGCGGATGGTCCTTGGTCTCCAGGAACAGGCTTGCGGCCATGGCCATCATCCGCGCGTCGTTCCATTCGACGGAACCCTCTCTGAGGGTCTCGGCGGCCAGAGCGATATCTCCGGCACGGTGGTAGCGCTCGGCGAGCGCTACCACGATCGCCAGGCTCCTGGTGACGTGGGCACGCAGCAGGCTCAGCGGATCACTTCCCTCGGCGTGCAGGGCCCGGGCGAGCAGTTCGAGTTCCTGGACGCGCTCGCCGAAGGAGGGCTTGAGGTGGCTAAGGTCGGGTAGATCCGCACCGCTGGAGGCCAGGCCGGCCGCGGCCGTGAACTGTTCGCCCTCCGTGACGGCGACTTCCCATGCCTCCTGCCACAACCGCCGAACATCCGTGGCATTGGTGCCGTGCCCGTTCTTCGATTCCGCCAGAACTGCCGCGGCCTGCGCTCGTGCGAACCCTTGCGGCATGCACTGCACCAGTTCCTCGGCCTCCCGCCACCGTCCCGTCATGGCGGCGACCAGGGCGGTCTGCGCGCCCATACGGGGGTCTTCCGCCTCATGCGGTTCGGCTTCCCCGTCCGGCGCTGGCCGGGTCAGCTTCCACGCCAGGGCCAAGTCCTCGCTCACCACGGCTGCCTGTACGGCGAGCACGGCCGCTTCGGTGCTGTCGCCCGACCAGCTCCGACGGTTGTTCCTGACGCGGAGGGCCACGGCCAGGGCCTCCTGGCCGGCACCGAGCCTGTTCGTGGTCCGGCTGTGGCGGGCGTATTCCAGGAGCGCGGCAGCCAAGGCCATTCCGGTGCCGCTGGAGGTCTCGTCGGCCGTCCGCAGTACGGCCAGTGCCTCCCCCGGCCGCTGGAGGTGGAGCAGTGCCTTGGCTTCAAGCTGGGTCTTGATGGCCGTAGCTCGTGGATGGTGTGGTTCCCACCGTCTGAGATCTGCCAAGCCCTGCTCCCACTCGCCGCCGAGAAGGCCGCGAAGCGCCGTCAGGAGAGATGAACTGCCATCACCGTACGTATCGAGGTAGCGGCGTGCGCTTTCGTTCGTGCCGTCCTCCTCCTGAAGAGCCGCCAACATCGTGTAGTAGTCCCGGGGGTGTCCCCCTTCTCGCAGGCACACTTCGAAGTAGTGCCGGGACGCGCCAGAGGCGTCGTAGTCGGCGGCGAGGTGGCCTAGCCAGGCGTAGGCGCCGACGGGGGCGTCCTCAAGCCACGCCGGGTGCGTGTCCGCCCACTGCCGTAGGACGTCCCCGCGCTGTCGCCCCGAGGCCGACAGGATGTCCATGCACTGGGTCACGCCAGGCCACGATGTGGCGAGCAGAAGGGCCTCCTCTGCGGCCCAGGGACTGAGCGTACGCACGGCCTGCTCGAGAACGTCGCGGCCTCGCACGCCCTGCTGGAGCTCCCGGAGCTGGTCCCGGGTCTTGCGTCCCTCCTCCTGAGTGGTCTGCAGTCCCCAGCTACCGACGAGAAGGGCCGCCTGCGAGGGATCGGCGGCACGCACCGACTCCTCCATCACCATCCACAGCACCTGCAGCGCCTGGCGACGGCGTTCCTCAGCGCTGGCGCCGGGCATCACGAAGGCGAGGCGTCCGGCGGCCTGATCGAGCGATGCCTCGCTGCAGTCGCGCAGATGTGCACCGGTGTCCTTGCGCGCCAGCCAGACCCGCAGCGATGTCGCCGTCACTGGAATCCCGGCCTCTGCGGCCCGCTTGGCCGCAGCACGCGCCACCTTGGGCCTGCGAACGACCTTCGTGAACCCGCTCAGCGCAAGCCTGCTAGCCCACGGCATGGCCGCCTTGGCCAGCAGCGCGGAAGTCAAAAGAGCCATGTGTTCCTCCCCGACGCACCGCGGGGTCACACGCCCCGGCCCCTCACGGACGGACCCTATCTCCGGGGTCTGACATCGAGCCTTTTCAGCGTTAACGCTCCAGGGCGAGGATGGATGCGCCGATGACTGCCTGCGGGTGGGGGCCGCAGCGGGTTCCGCCGAGGATCTGCCAGGGCTTCAGTCTCGCAATGCTGCGTTCGACTGGCAGCGCCCGGAGGCTCGTCTACTGGGTCGTGGTGAGGGCTTGGTGTGAGAGCCGCCTGATTGATCTGGTCGCCCAAGAGTCAGCCCCGCTGCAGGCGCGTTGGCGGGTATCGACTCCCCGGCGTTCGCAGATTCGGAGGGAGTGGTGAATGCCGAGCGCGGTCAGGTGGCGGGTGCGGCCGGGCAATGCGGGCGAGAGTCACAGCAGCTCGCCCGCTGGGCGAAAAGTCGGCCCGGCTGCCGCCGACCCAGTCGGTACTGCGACGACGGCGGGCGGTGCGCTGCTGAGTTGATGTAGCCGGTTCCGCTGGCGGGCTGGATCGCGTCCCCGATGCTGAACAGGGTGGCCAGCGCCTCGCTCTCCCACTGAGTGGCGCTGGCCCCGGCCGCGTAGGCGGTGGCGAACTCCTCCATGTCGTCGGGATCCACGGACTGGGCGCGGGCCCGCTCGAGGACCTTCAGCGCCATCGCGTTGACCGTGTGCCAGTCGCCACCGTGGTACCAGCAGCACGACCGGTCCTCGTGGTCCGGCAGAACCTGACGCATCCAGCGCCGCCACCAGGGCATCCCGGCTGGCATGCAGACCGGCTCGCGGAACGGGGTCGGCCGGGCGAGACGGGCCACCGCGAACCCCTCGAACACCAGCAGCGGTTCCGGCTCGGCGGCGCGCGGCACGTAGCTGACGCCTCGATCCGTGGCGACCGGGCGCCGACCAGATCCTGCATCTGCTCGTCGGTCATCACCGACCAGCGCGGCCCGAGCTGCCGTTCCACCCACACCGGCGACTGGTCCTCAGCGAGGCAGTGCCGCTCCCACACCGCGCCTGCGAACTTCTCCACCCCGTTCATCAGCCCCATGCCCTCAGTGAGGGCGATCTGGGTCGCCACCGCGACCGGGTGCGCCCCAGGAGCGGTGAACAGCTGCAGGCGGAACGTCCCCGGCATCACCCTGGACCAGGCCCGTCAGGCCGTCGCTGCCCGCTCCGGCTGGAGCCGCTGAGTAACTGTGTCACACCCCTCGCAGTGCACGGCTTTCGAGCGACGGTCCACCCTCGCCACCCAGCGGGCCCCGCACACCTGACACTCCCGCTCACCCTCACCGCGCTGCACCGCCGCCAACTGCAGCTTCAGCCGCCGAGCAAGCCGCCACGACCTGCACCGACACGCCGTCGAGCAGTACACCGCGTCAGACCGCGCCCCCGGCCGAAGCCGCACGCCGCAGCCCTCACAACACCGCTCTCGGGTCTGCCCGATGTCCCCGGGCACCCAGCCAGGCTATGCCGCCCACGGTACTCCGAACCCGGCATGGCAAACGGGTACTGAGCAGCCGATCTCGTCCAGCAGAGTGTGACTCACTGGCCGCTTCGTAGCGCACCTTCCGCAGCGCGAAGCCTCCGGGGCTTGTTCATCCCGGAGGCTTCGGCTCGTACTCGGACCGTAGGAATTCTCACCGTCACCGTTGCTGACGGCCAGCACGTCCCCACGCTGTTGGTGGATGGAGCCTGGTGACTACCACAGCACCCACAGCTTGTAGTTCGAGGTCAAGCCCCCGTCCCGGCAGTCGTAGTCGATGGCGACTAGTACTGCAACGGCGTTTGAGGTGACGGGGCGGCAGTCTGCTCGTTGAGTTTGTCGTGGGTGGGGACGTTGATGTGGTGCGGTGGACGGCTGGCCTGGTCGAGTTGCATGAGCGGTTCGTGCACCGCTTCTCCCGCAGTGAGCCGCGTGCCTCGGCGCTGGCGTATCTGCGAGGGCTGATGGCTCCGCTGGAGCGGAAGAACGGCTGGACGCTGGCCGAGCAGGCCGGTCACCTCGGTCCGGACCGTATCCACCGGCTGCTGAACTCCTGTGACTGGAGCGCGGATGAGGTGCTGGAGGACGTGCGCGACTACGTCGTCGAGCACCTCTGCGACCCGGACGGGGTGCTGATCCTGGACGACACCGGCTTCTTGAAGAAGGGCGAGCGGTCGGCCGGGGTCCAGCGGCAGTACTCCGGCACTGCGGGACGCACGGAGAACTGCCAGGTCGGGGTCTTCCTCGCCTGCGCGACCAGCCGGGGCCGCACCTTGATCGACCGCCGTTTGTACCTGCCGAAGTCGTGGACGGAGGATGCCGGCCGGTGCCGCACGGCGGGCATCG
>NZ_JBSHAO010000107.1:0-11542 GCF_053611545.1 Streptomyces sp. NPDC054796
TTTACGGGTTTCCCCCGGCACTCGTCGCCACCACTTGCGGGGACACCCCACCACGTCCCCTCCCACCCGGTGGCCAACTAACGGCCGGTGACCCCACCGCTTGTTCCCATGCTGTGGACCGGTGCCGTGTCGGAGGGGCCCAGCTCTGTCACGGGAAGCCGACGGCGGCGGCTCGCCACCCCTGTTGTGGGCAAGCGTCCCGCTCGGCGAGGGGGCGCCTCCCAGCGGTAGCTGGGGGAGGGTGGGCGCAACCCACCCACCGGCCCGCACCCGTGCAACGAAACCCCAAAGGGCACCGGGAGAGCGGGTCCCGGCAGGGGGAGCGGAGCCGTCAGCGCACCGTGTCGTGAACGAATCGCAGTGAGTGGTGGAAGACGTCCTCCACCTGGGCGTCGCTCGCCCCGTGCCACCCGTGGTCGGCGCCGGGCACGTAGCGCAGCTCGACGGGAACGTCCGACTCCCGCAGCCGCGCTGCCAGTTCCTCGCTGTGCGAGCGGGACACCATGGTGTCCCGCTCCCCGTGGACGAGGAGGAACGGCGGCGCACCGTTGCGTACGTGGGTCACCGGGCTGGCCGCGCGGGCCGCCTCGGGCACGGCGGCCGGGGCCGCGCCCAGGAGGCGGGCCTCCGGGGTGGCGTCGGAGTGCGGGTCGAAGCCGCCGCGCGGGGCCGTCAGATCGCTCGGCCCGTACCAGACGACGGCGCCGACGGGGGCCGGGTCCGTGACGGTGAGGGCGAGCAGCGAGGCCAGATGGCCGCCCGCCGACTCGCCCCACACGACCGTACGCGCCGTGTCGAGGCCGAGTTCGCCGGAGCGGAGGCCGAGCCAGCGCAGCGCGGCACGCAGGTCGTCCAGCGGCGCGGGGAACGTGGCCTCGCCGCTGAGCCGGTAGTCGGCGCTGGCCACGGCGACACCGGACGCCGCGAGGCGGGCGAAGGGCCCGGGGTTCCACTCGCGCATCCGGAAGCCGATGTCCTCGCGCCGCCCGCGCCGCCAGGCGCCCCCGTGCACGCACAGCACCACGGGTACGGGCCCTTCGGTGGCGGCGGCCGGCGGCAGCCACAGGTCGAGTTCGAGGGGACGGCCGCCCTCGGGGACAGCGTAAGGGACGCCCCGCAGCAGCTTCACACCGGACGCGCACGGCGCGGCGGGCGGCAGGGGCGCGACGTCCGGATGCGGCGCCCCGATGAGACCCAGCAGCTCGGGCGAGGGCCCTGACGTGGGCTCGGGCGCGGACGGGGACAGGGGCAGGGACGCGTCGGCCCCGGTACCGGGGCCGCTCACCGGGTCCGCCATTCGTGGTCGGGAAGGAATCGCACGTCGTACTCCTGGGGAACGGTGCCGAACTTCTCCGGGGAGGGTACGACGGGTTCGCGCGGCAGCCCGCGCCCCTCGGCGGGCGCGCCCAGCGTCTCGAAGAACCGCTCGAAGGTGCCGCCGGGTCCAGCGGCGACCCCGATGACCTGGCTGTGGTGCCGCTCCATGCGGTAGGCGTGCGGGCAGTTCTTCGGGACGAAGCCGAAGTCGCCCGACGTCAGCAGCTTCTCCTGCTGCGTCCCCTCCGTGTCCTCCACGAAGAGCCGGACCGCGCCGTTCGCGATGTAGAAGACCTCGTATGTGTCGGGGTGCACGTGGGCCGGGATGAGGTCGCCCTTGGGGCCCTCGCAGGTGAAGAAGTTGAAGAGGTTCTCGGTCTGCTCGCCGCCCGCGTAGATGGTGATCAGGTCGCCGAACAGATGGGCGCGGTCACCCTCGCCCTTCTCGATGAAGTAGGGCTTGCCGGGCTCGGCGGGAATGGCCGAGGCGCGACGGTAGCGGGTGGCGTACTCGATCGTCATGTTCTCTCCCAGGGAACGGGTTCTATGTCAGGGTACCTGACATAGAACGCCGCTCGTCAACACCGCGCCGCTACGCTCGTCGCACACCCCCTGCCGCCCCCCCCCGCATGTGAGGACCGCATGACCGCCACACGCCGTGACCTGCCCCAGTTGCTCGGGGACGCCCGGCGCTGGTTCGAGGAGGCGCTGCTGTCGGCGCTGGCGGAGGCGGGGGAGACCCCCGTCACGCCGACCCAGGCGCGGCTGTTCGCCGTGCTCGACGAGCGGGGCACCACGGTCTCCGAGCTGGCCCGCCGGATGGGCGTCACCCGGCAGACCGCGCACCAGGCCGTGCACGAACTGGTCGCGGGAGGGCTGCTGGAACAGCTTCCCGACCCGGACTCGGGCCGCCGTCGCCTCATCCGTCGCACCCCGGCGGGGGAGCGCGTGCACCACAGGGCCGGACGTGTCCTCGCCGACCTGGAGCGGGAGCTGGCCGACCGTATCGGCGCTTCGACGGTCGCCGCGCTGCGCGCCGCGCTGGAGACCCCCTGGGGGCGGCCGCCGGGGCCGGAAGCGGACTGACCGGCCGGTTCCGGCGCCTTCGTCGCGCCCCGTCGCGGGTGTGCAACCTTCGCCGTTCCCCATGTGTCCACAGGGGTGTACGTGGCCTGACGGCAGGTTGACAACAGAAGGAAGCGGCGATGACGCACATAAGACGCCCGGATGTCCGCAGCGCCCCCGCTGCCCGACGTGACCGCGGAGGGCGGGGTGCCCGTGCGGCGGCGCCACTGGCCGCGGCGCTGCTGGTGACGGGCGGCCTGACCGCCTGGTCGCTCGCCCCGCAGGAGGCGCACGCGGCGGAGAGGACGGAGACGAAGGCGGCGGCCTTTGACATCAACGGCGACAATTTCGCCGACCTCGTCACCGGCGCCCCCGGCGGCACGGTCTCTGGCCAGGCCCGGGCGGGGTACGTGGCGGTGACGTACGGCGGTGAGGACGGCATCGATCCCGACCGCCGTACGGTCGTCAGCCGCTCCACGAGCGGGGTGCCGGGATCCGCCGTCGCCAAGCAGGGCTTCGGCGCGACGTTCAGCAAGGGCGATCTCGACGGGGACGGCTTCGGCGACGTCGTCATCGGCTCCCAGGACGAGGGCGCGAGCAGCGTCATCCTGTGGGGTTCGGCGTCGGGCCTGACCGGCGGCACGGCGGTCGACGGCTTCGGACAGGCCCCGCAGACGGGCGACTTCGACGGCGACGGCAAGACCGACCTCGCCCTCTTCGGCGACCCCGGCAGCTACGGCGACGACCCCCCGGCCCAGCCCGCGAACCTGTGGAAGGGGCCCGTCTCGCGTGCGGGGGTGCCGGCCGCGAAGGTGGACTTCCTGGACGAGTCCGAGTGGAACGGCTACGACGATGACGCGCCGGGCGCCGAGTGTGCCACCAACGACTCGTGCATCGACGGGCCCGACTCGGTCAGCGGCCCCACCGTCGGCCAGGCAACGGGCGACGTCAACGGCGACGGCCGCGACGACATCGTCACCCACCGGTACGAGGGTGACGGGGTGTGGGGCAACGGCGTACTGCTCGGCGGCGCCAAGGGCTTCACGAAGTCCTCCGTGCCCGGCTACGGCGGCGCGATCGGCGTGGGCGACGTGGACGGCGACGGCTACGACGACGTGGTGGTCGGCGACAACGACGCGACGAGCAAGGTCACCATCTCCTTCGGCTCGGCCTCCGGACCCTCCACCACCCGCACGCAGTCCTTCGACCAGTCCCTGCCGGGCTTCTACGGCGCGCAGGAGGACGGCGACCGCGTCGGCTCCTGCGTCGCGGTGGCCGACGTGACGGGCGACGGCCGCGCGGAGGTCGCGCTCGGCGTCAGCGGCGAGGACTTCGGCGGGCTGACGGACGCGGGCGGGTTCGCGCTGCTGCACGGCACCGAGTCGGGCGTCACCGGCACCGGGAGCCAGGTCATGCACCAGGACACCGAGGGCGTGCCCGGCGTCGCCGAGGACAACGACGCGTTCGGTGCGGCCTGCGAACTCCTCGACATCAACGGTGACGGCCACCGCGATCTGACCGTCTCCTCGACGGCGGAGAACGCGTCGGCGGGCGCGGTGTGGGCCCTGCGCGGCACCGCCGACGGGCTGACGGCGAAGTCGGCCGCGGCGCTCGACCCCGACGACGTCGGCGGCGCCGTCACCAAGGCGCTCTTCGGCAGCTTCCTGCGCTGACCGTCGCCGGGGAGTCCGAAGGGGCTTGAACGGGGGAACGCGAAGGGGGCCCGGCGATGTGCCGGGTCCCCGGGCCCCCTGGCCTCAGCGGCCCACGCGGATGCGGTGCACCTGGTCCTCGCCCCCGGGCCCCGCACCGGACTTGTCGACCACGTAGGCGGCGCCGCCCTTGTCCGTCTGGACATGGTTGGGGTTGGCGCCAGTGTTCAGCGTCTCGATGACGGTGCCCTCGCGCGGGTCCACGACGGTGACGTCGCCCGCCGTGCGGTTGGCGACCAGGACGCGGCCGGAGCGCGCGTCGGTGGCCACGGACAGCGCGCCCCCGCCGGTCGGCACGGTCCTGCTGACGGCGCCCTCGCGCAGGTCGATGACCGAGAGGGTGCCGCCGGTCTGGTCGGCCGTGTAGGCGGTGCGACCGTCCCGCGAGAGGGAGACGGAGATGGGTCCGTCACCTGCCGGTATCAGCCGGGGCGTCGTGCTGTGGCGGCCGATCCCGATGAGCTGGTCGCCGTTCAGGTCGGTGGCGTAGACGGTGCCGGTCCGCTCGTCGACCGTCAGACCCGCCGGGCTCGAACCCTCCACCGTGACGCGCTTCTTCTCCTTGTACGTGCGCGTGTCGAACGCGACGACGCTGCCGTCGCTGAAGCCGCTCGCCCACGCCGTGTCGTGCCGCTCGTCGACGACGACCTCGCGGGCGTGCGCCACGCCCGGCAGGGTGGCCAGATGCTCGCCGGAGCGCTGGCTGTAGACGGCAACGGAGTCGTCGTGGGTGTTCGTGGTCCACACGGTGTTGTGCTCGTCGTCCACCGCGACCCCGTAGACGGCCTCCACGGCGCCGGTGGCCGGGTCCGTGACGGGCGGGGTGACCGTGTCCTTCACCTTCAGTGTTCTCGGGTCCACCTTCAGCAGGCTGGAGGAGGCGACCGGCGGTCTGCCGACGGAGGCGGTGGCCCACAGCACGTCGTTCCGCTCGGAGTACGCGGACTGGTAGAGGCCCTTCACGAGGGCCCCGGAGGTGACGGACGACCCGGCGGAGTGGTTCTTGTGCGCGCTCGCGGTCACGGTCGTGGTCGGGCTCGCGTTCGCGGTGCCGGTGAGGGTCAGGCAACTGCCGGCGGTCAGCGCGGTGGCGAGGGCGAGGGTGCGAAGGGCGCGGCGGGTGGGTGAGGACGAGGACATGCGGCGTCGGTCTCCTTCACGGAAGTGCCTCTGGAGGAGAGGCGTTCGAAAGGAATGTTAGCTTAGCCTTACCTAAGTTGACCTTCCCGTCGTCCCACTTGCCCCGCCGCCCTCCCCGCCCCGCTTCCCTCCCGTCGGGCGTCAGGAAGCGGCCCTGAAACCGCGCAGCCGGAGGCTGTTGCCGACGACGAAGACCGACGAGAAGGCCATCGCCGCCCCCGCGATCATCGGGTTGAGCAGCCCCGCCGCGGCGAGCGGCAGCGCCGCGACGTTGTAGGCGAAGGCCCAGAAGAGGTTGGACCTGATGGCGCCGAGCGTCCTCCTGGCGAGCCGTACGGCATCGGCCGCCGCGCGCAGATCGCCCCGTACGAGGGTCAGATCGGACGCCTCGATCGCGGCGTCCGTGCCCGTGCCCATCGCCAGGCCCAGATCGGCCTGGGCGAGCGCGGCGGCGTCATTGACCCCGTCCCCGACCATCGCCACCGAACGGCCCTCGCCTTGGAGCCGCTTGACGACGTCGAGCTTGTCCTGCGGCATGACCTCGGCGATCACCTCGTCCGCACCGATGCCGACCTCGCGGGCCACCGCCTCGGCAGCGGCCCGGTGGTCGCCGGTCAGCAGCACGGGGGCCAGCCCCAGCGCGCGCAGCCGCCTCACCGCCTCCGCGCTGGTCGGCTTCACCGCGTCCGCGACGACGAGGACGGCGCGTGCCTCCCCGTCCCAGGCCACCACGACGGCCGTGCGCCCGGCGGCCTCCGCCTCGGCCTTGGCGCGCACCAGGGGCGCGGGCAGTTCCATGGCCCACTCGGCGAGCAGCTTCTCCCGGCCGACGAGGACCGCGTGCCCCTCGACGATCCCCTGGACGCCCAGTCCGGGCACGTTGGCGAAGTCCTCCGGCACGGGCAGCGCGCCGACCCTGGCGGCGGCACCCGTGGCGACGGCCCGCGCGACGGGGTGCTCGGAGGAGTGCTCCAGCGCGCCCGCGAGACGCAGCACGCCCTCCTCGTCCTCGCCCTCGGCGGTGTGCACGGCGAGCAGGGTCATCTTTCCCGTGGTGACGGTGCCGGTCTTGTCCAGGACGACGGTGTCCACGCGCCGCGTCGACTCCAGCACCTCGGGACCCTTGATGAGGATGCCGAGCTGGGCGCCGCGCCCCGTGCCGACCAGGAGCGCCGTGGGCGTGGCCAGGCCGAGGGCGCAGGGGCAGGCGATGATCAGCACGGCGACGGCCGCGGTGAACGCGACGGTCAGGCCCGCGCCGTTGCCCAGCCAGAAGGCGAGCGTGGCGAGGGCGAGGGCGATCACGACGGGCACGAATACCGCCGAGATCCGGTCCGCGAGGCGCTGCGCCGCCGCCTTCCCGTTCTGCGCCTCCTCCACCAGCCTGGCCATCCGGGCCAGTTGGGTGTCGGCGCCGACGCGGGTGGCCTCGACGACCAGGCGCCCGCCGGCGTTCACGGTGGCACCCGTCACGGCGCTGCCCACGGTGGCCTCCACGGGCACGGACTCGCCCGTCAGCATGGAGACGTCCACGGCGGAGGCGCCCTCGACCACGGTGCCGTCGGTGGCGATCTTCTCGCCGGGGCGGACGAGGAAGCGGTCGCCGACCTGGAGCGCGGAGGTGGGGATCAGCTCCTCCCGGCTGCCGGTCCGTCCGTCGGACCGCGCGACTGGCTGTCCGTCGGACTGTCCGTCGGACCGCCCGTCCGACTGTCCGTCGCGCAGGACGGTGACCTCCCTGGCGCCCAGCTCCAGCAGCGCCTTCAGCGCGGCACCCGCCTTGCGCTTGGAGCGGGCCTCGAAGTAGCGGCCCGCGAGGATGAAGGCGGTGACGCCCGCGGCGGCCTCCAGATAGATGTTCCCGGCGCCGTCGCCGCGGGCGATGGTCAGCTCGAAGGGGTGCGTCATGCCGGGCTCGCCCGCCGTGCCGAGGAACAGGGCCCACAGCGACCACAGGAACGCGGCCGACGTGCCGACCGAGATCAGCGTGTCCATGGTGGCCGCGCCGTGCCGCGCGTTGGTGAAGGCGGCCCGGTGGAAAGGCCAGGCCGCGTAGGTGACCACGGGCGCGGCGAGGGCCAGGGAGAGCCACTGCCAGTAGGTGAACTGGAGGGCCGGGACCATGGCCATCGCGATCACGGGGACGGCCAGGACGACGGCGGTGAGCAGGCGCTGACGCAGGGGGCGGAGGGCGTCGTCCTCGGCGCCGTGCGTCGGGGGCGCCGCGTGTGCCGGGTCCGGCGGGGGCTCCGGGGTGGGCTCCCGCGCGGTGTAGCCGGTGGCCTCGACGGTGGCGATCAGGTCCCGTACGGCGACGTCCGGGCCGAAGGTGACCCTGGCCTTCTCCGTCGCGTAGTTGACGGTGGCCTCGACGCCGTCCATGCGGTTGAGCTTCTTCTCGACGCGCGCCGCACACGAGGCGCAGGTCATGCCGCCGATGGCGAGTTCGACCCGGGTGCCTTGGGTGTGCTGCGCGGCGGGGCCGGTCGTGGTGGTGGTCATCTCTGCTCCTGAGACGGTCGCGACGATGTACCCCTAGGGGGTATCTCCATGTGATCCATGTATACCCCCACCCCGTATGGATGGCAAGTCGTTCCCGGCGCTTGACAGAGTACCCCTGGGGGGTATCTTGAGCTGACGAAACCACCCCACTGTCCGCGTCCTCGCCTCAGGAGACCGCCATGCACAACGGACTGAAGATCACCGCATTCGCCGCCGCGCTCACCGCGACGTTCGGCGCCGCCTGGGGCGTCGGCGCGGCCGTCGATCCCGTCGTCGCGCGGGAGCGGCCCGCCGCGCACGGCGACGGGCACGAGAAGGAGCACGAGAAGGAGCACGAGAAAGAGGGGGAGACGGGGGAGGCGGGGGCGCACCAGGGCTTGCCCGGCGGCCTCCAGATCTCCGACGGCGGCTACACGCTCGACCTCCACACCCCGCGCGTCACGGCGGGGAAGCGGACCGAGCTGCGCTTCTCCGTGCTCGACGAGAAGGGAGAGAAGGTCACCGCGTACGAGCGGGAACACGGCAAGGAGCTGCACTTCATCGTCGCCTCGCGCGATCTCACCGGCTACCGCCACCTCCACCCCGAGCGGGCTGCCGACGGGACGTGGAGCGTCACCACCGAGCTGCCCGAGGCGGGCGGCTATCGCGCGTTCGCCGACTTCAAGCCCACCGGGGCCGGGGGCGGGTCCGGCGAGAAGAGCGGCGAGGGCGGTGAGGGCGTCACCCTCGGCGCCGACCTCGCCGCCACCGGCGCCTACGCACCGGAGTCGCTGCCCAAGGCTGCCACCACAGCGCGCGTCGACGGCTACGAGGTCGCGCTCTCCGGATCACTGCGCCCGGGAGCGGCGCGCGAGCTGAAGCTGACCGTCACCAAGGACGGCAGGCGGGTCACCGATCTCCAGCCCTACCTCGGCGCGTACGGCCACCTCGTGGCCCTGCGCGCGGGCGACCTCGCCTATCTGCACGTTCACCCGCACGGCGAACCCGGCGACGGCACTACGAAGCCAGGACCCGGCGTCACCTTCACCGCGACGGCCCCCAGCCCCGGCGCGTACCGCCTCTTCCTCGACTTCCGGCACGAGGGGAAGGTGCGCACCGCCGCCTTCACCGTCCACGCGGGCGGCGCGGACGGCGCAGGTGCGCGGCCCGAAGATACTGAGGGCGCCAAGCATGCCCAGGGGCATCAGCACTGACGGCGTGGCCGCACGCCCTTCGTCACCGGATCGCCCGCCGCCACTTCCCGGACGGTCCGGAGGAAGCCCGGGGCCAAGGGGTGCGCGTGGCGGCGCGGGCAGGCCACGGCGATGACCAGGGGCTCGACGTCCTTCACGGGGCGCCAGACGAGGTCGGGGTGCGAGTAGTAGGCGGCCATCGACTCGGTGGCGAGGCAGACACCCGCGCCCGTCGCGACATGTTCGAGCATCTCCTCGACGTTGTCGTTCGACGGCCCCCATACAGGCTCGGAGCCGTCGGGCCGGGGGTTGACGGCCCACCAGTCGACCCAGGCGCGCGGGGCCTTGCGCGTCCACATCAGGGGCTCGTGCCGCAGCGCCTCCGCCTCACCGCCCCAGTCGAAGCGTTTTGGCTCGGCGGTGACGCCGGGGTGGCGCTCGGAGAGGCGGCCTTCCTGCGGGCCGACGTCCGCCAGGAGTGGGAGGTCAGGGCCCTCGTCGAAGCGTGCGTCCACCGCTACGGCCGCATCGACATGGCCTTCAACAACGCCGGGGTCGAGAGCCCGCGTGCCGCGCGGCTGCACGAGCAGTCGTACGCCGACATGGAGGACGTCTGGCGGACCAACGCCGGAGGCGTCTTCCTCGCGATGAAATACGAGCTGCCGCGGATGGTGGCCCAGGGCGGCGGCGTCATCGTCAACACCTCCTCGATCTCGGCCGAGGAGATGGCCCGGGTGATGATGTGGCTCGGTTCCGGCGAGGCGGCCCCGCTGATCGGGACGGACGTCGACGTCTCCGGTGGCTATCTGACCGGCTGACCGGCTGACCTGGGCTCACGGGCTGCCGACGACCCGGGGTCAGAATATCTGATACGGGTGCGGTAGAAATTTCCGAGTGCGTGCCGAGGTTTATTTTCCGTGCCGACGACGCTGAGATCGAATCCGTTGACAGGGGGCGTTGCCGTGTTAGCGTTGATCGCAGTTGCAGTTGTGGTTCCCAAAGACTTCAGGTGCTCTACCGGAGAGCTTTCTCCGCGGAGCGCTGGTGTATTTCGGTATTTCCGGACGGGTAATCATCGCGGCAGCTCCGGCGCTGGCACAGTGCGAGTTCCGGGTACCGCCCCGAAGGAGATGTATTTTGGCTACTGGCACCGTTAAGTGGTTCAACGCGGAAAAGGGCTTCGGCTTCATCGAGCAGGAGGGCGGCGGCGCTGACGTCTTCGCTCACTACTCGAACATCAACGCCACCGGCTTCCGTGAGCTGCTCGAAGGCCAGAAGGTAAGCTTCGACGTCACCCAGGGCCAGAAGGGCCCGCAGGCGGAGAACATCGTTCCCGCCTGAAGCTGACGCTCTCAACGAGCTGTGGCCCGCACCCCAGGGTGCGGGTCACAGCTCGTTGGTTTTCCGGGCCCCAGATGCGTCATGGGGCCGAATTCCTGCTTTCAGCGGTTCGTATGCGCGGGGGGCGGGTGCCGGGAAAGCGCCGGTGCGGCTCGACGGCTAACCGTTCTGACGGGAGCGGATCTCGGCGTTGATGCGCTGAGCCTCTTCGAGCTGGTCCTCCAGCACGATGATGCGGCAGGCGGCGTCCAGGGGAGTGCCGTCATCGATGAGTTCCCGCGCGCGGGCGGCGATACGGAGCTGATAGCGGGAGTAGCGGCGGTGACCGCCCTCGGACCGCAGCGGACTGATCAGCTTCGCCTTGTCCAGGCTCCGCAGGAACCCGGGAGTCGTCCCCAGCATCTCGGCCGCCCTGCCCATGCTGTAGGCGGGGTAATCCTCATCATCGAACTTGCTGTCGATGCTCTGTGCTTCTGGGTCCATCGCACCTTCCATGGTTCTTCACGGGCCGAGGGCCCCGGCGCGCACGCGCCGAGGCCCTGGGATCGGTTTCATATGCCTGCTTCACGCATTCCCGGCAGTTCGTCGTCTGCCGGGCCGTCGAGATGCTCTCTCATCGGGTGACGGGCAAGATGCTAGCTAGGGCAAGACGGAATGTCTACCTTGGCCACGGCAGATTTTCTACGGGGCTGGGCGGCGGTTGAGCGCGGGTCCCTACCCGTCGCGTGGCGGGTGCGGCCGGAGCCGTCGAGAGGCGACGGATCAGAGCAGTGTGATGGCCGCGAAGAGGGCGAATCCCACCAGGATGACGATGATCAGGGCGAGGCCGGTGGGGTTGCGGGGGTTGAGCTTGTAACCGGGGTACTTGCCGCGCCGCTCGTAGCGGAACAGCGGCTCCTCAGAGTCAGGCACCTTTCGAGGCTACCGCGCCGAGCCGCTCTCGCACGGGAGCACGGCGCGGGACCGCGTGTGCGATCGCGCCCGGCGAGTGCTCAGCCGGTGCTGGATCCGGAGGTGAGCGGGGGTGCGGGGAACGGGGAGCGGGGGAGACGTCGCGATGGTGGAGCTGCTGCCCAGGGGGACGGTCGCGTGACGCGGAAGGACGCAGCGGTTGGCGGGGCGGGAGCGTGCGTTGCGGCGGGATGGCAGTGCGCGGGAGCGGGCGGAGGGGGATACGGATACCTCGACGTGTCGTGATGACAAGTGTGAGGTCGGCGAGCCGGTCGATGTGGCGACCGGTGAGATGGTCATGTCTGTCACGGATGTGGAGTTGCCGGGTGTGCTGCCGTTGGT
>NZ_JBSHAO010000108.1:0-11529 GCF_053611545.1 Streptomyces sp. NPDC054796
TGGGGTGTCCCCGCAAGTGGTGGCGACGAGTGCCGGGGGAAACCCGTAAACGAGACCCGCACTTGTCGCCGCCCGAGGAGACACCCCGGCGCGGCGCCGACCCCCACCACACAGGCACCCCATAACCACGGTCCGAGCCAAGAATCACGCGGCGCCAGCCGCGTCGTACCGGTCCATAGGCCGCGCCGAAGCCACCGGCCAGGCAGCCGAACACGGCGCCCAGCCCCACGACGGCACCCCCGTGAAGCCGTACAAAAATCAGCGCGGGACCCTACAGTGCCCACCACACAGGCCAACCGTCCCGCGCAACACCCCCGTGAAAGGGGCGGGAACGGGGACCCCAACAACACCCGCGCCTGGAAACGGCGCCGGGCCATGGTGCGGGCTCGTCCGCGACGGGTGAGAGCTCGGAGCGGGTAGCGTCGGGGGCATGAGTGAGCCGGAGCAGGGCGGACATCCCGCGCCACCCCCCACGCCAGATGCGGAGCGCCCCGCGCACCCCACGCACCCCGTACCAGGCGAGGAACCAGCACAGCCCCCACAGGACGCGGAACCGCCCCGCGAGGAGACCGTACCGCTCGGGGTGCGGGTGGAGTCGACGGGGCACGGGCCCGTCGACTCCCAGCTCAGGCGGCTGGAGGACGCGGACCACCTCGCCGTCTCCGGGCACCTGGAGGTGTACGAAGATGTTCACCGCGGTCTGCGCGACACGCTGACCGCCCTCGACCGACCCGTCCCCCGGAGCTGAGACGTGGCAGCACGACGCCGACTCGACGCGGAGCTGGTGCGCCGCAACCTGGCCCGTTCCCGTGAGCACGCGGAGCAACTGATCGCCGCGGGACGGGTGACCGTCCAGGGGAACACGGCGGGCAAGGCCGCCACCCAGGTGGAGACCAGCGCGGCCCTCGTCGTCCGCGAGGACGAGAACGACCCCGACTACGTCTCGCGCGGCGGCCACAAGCTGGCCGGAGCGCTCGCCGCCTTCGCGCCGCTGGGCCTGTCCGTCGAGGGCAGGCGTGCCCTGGACGCGGGGGCCTCGACGGGCGGCTTCACGGACGTGCTGCTGCGCGCCGGCGCGGCGCATGTCGTCGCCGTCGACGTCGGCTACGGGCAGCTCGCCTGGTCGCTCCAGAGCGACGAGCGCGTCACGGTCAAGGACCGCACGAACGTACGCGAGCTGACGCTGGAGGACATCGGCGACGAGCCCGTCGACGTGGTTGTCGGCGATCTCTCGTTCATCCCGCTGGGCCTCGTGCTGCCCGCGCTCGTGCGCTGCGCGGGGCCCGAAGCGGACCTGGTGCTCATGGTCAAGCCGCAGTTCGAGGTCGGGAAGGAGCGGCTGGGCAGCGGCGGTGTCGTGCGCAGCACGGCGCTGCGCGCCGAGGCGGTGCGCACGGTCGGCGCACAGGCCGCCGCGCTCGGGCTGGGCGCGCTGGGTGTGACGGCGAGTCCGCTGCCAGGACCTTCGGGCAACGTCGAGTACTTTCTGTGGCTGCGCGCCGGGGCGCCTGACCTCGACCCGGCGGACGTCGAGCGAGCAGTGGCGGAGGGGCCGAAGTGACGACACCGACCGGCGGGGGCGACTACCGGGGCACGTACGGCGGGCACGCCGACAGCGGCGCGAGCGGCACGAGCACCGAGAGGGCCGAGACCCGCACCGTCTTCCTGCTCGCGCACACCGGCCGCCCGGCGGCCGTCCGCAGCGCGGAACTGGTCGTCCAGGGGCTGCTGCGCAGCGGCATCGGGGTGCGCGTGCTGGACGAGGAGGCGGTGGATCTGCCGCTGCCGCCGAGCGTGCAGATCGCCGAGGCCAAGCCGGACGCGGCCGAGGGCTGTGAGCTGCTGGTCGTGCTCGGCGGCGACGGGACGCTGCTGCGCGGCGCCGAGTTCGCGCGGGCCTCCGGTGTGCCGATGCTCGGGGTGAACCTCGGGCGCATCGGCTTCCTCGCGGAGGCGGAGCGCGACGATCTGGACAAGGTCGTCGACCGCGTGGCGACCCGCAGCTACGAGGTCGAGGAGCGGATGACGCTCGACGTGCTCGTACGCAACGACGGGCACGTCGTCCACCGCGACTGGGCCATGAACGAGGCTTCGGTGGAGAAGGCGTCCAGGGAGCGCATGCTGGAGGTCGTCACCGAGGTGGACGGCCGCCCCGTCTCCCGCTTCGGCGGCGACGGAGTGGTGTGCGCGACGCCGACGGGCTCCACGGCGTACGCCTTTTCCGCGGGCGGCCCCGTCGTCTGGCCGGAGGTCGAGGCGCTGCTGATGGTGCCGATCAGCGCGCACGCGCTCTTCGCCAAGCCGCTGGTGACCGCGCCGGACTCGGTGCTCGCGGTCGAGGTGCAGCCCGCGACGCCCAACGGCGTCATCTGGTGCGACGGCCGCCGCAGCGTGGAGCTCCCGGCGGGGGCGCGGGTCGAGGTGCGGCGCGGAGCCGTGCCGGTACGGCTCGCGCGGCTCCATCACGCCTCGTTCACTGACCGGCTGGTCGCCAAGTTCGCACTGCCGGTCGCGGGCTGGCGCGGAGCACCCCAGTAGACGCCGCCTCGCCGGACCGGACCGGCCCGGCCCGGCGAGGCACGGGCCTCGGCCCTGTGGCTCGTGGGCGTGGTGCGGGGTCGGGTTCCGGTGTGTGGTGGATGTGCTGGTCGGGTGGGTGTGGGGTGTCGGTGTGGGGTCTGTCGAGTGTGCGGAGTGCGGGACCGGCTCCGGCCCGGCCGCGCCCGACGCGCCCGAGGCACGGGCCTCAGCCCAGCAGCTCGCGGGCGCGGCGCAGGGCCGAGTCCCGGTGTGCGGCGAACTCCTCCTCGGTGAAGACCGGGGTGCGGTGGGTCGGAGGGATGCCGGTGCCGTCGAAGGTGTGTCCGTCGGCGGTCAGGAACTCCTCGTTCGGCAGCGCGAACGACCAGCCGTTCGGCAGCGAGCGGTCCAGGGTGTCGGAGAACGCGCCCTGCGTGTTCCCGCCGATCCGCGCGGGCGCCGGGTCGCGGCCCAGCAGCGCCTGGGTGAAGGTCTCGCCCGCGCTGACGGTGAGGGGCCCCGTCAGCACGGCCACGGGCCCGGTGTAGACGGGCCCGTCGTGCGGGGTCACGTGGAGGGGCTGCTCGGGCGTGAAGCGGTCCGGGTGCTCCGGGTCGTTGCGGGCCCGCTTCGCGTAGGCCGGGTACGGGCGGTCCGTGAGCCGCTGGGCGAGGCGCAGCCCGAGCGGGTCGGCGCCCCCGGCGTTGAAGCGCAGGTCCAGGACGAGGCCGCGCAGGGAGCGGGTGCGGCGCTCGGTGAAGACCGCGTCCAGCGCCCGGTCCAGTTCGGCGACGTCCGCCGCGTAGCCGCCGTCCTCCGTGAACCCCTGGAAGCGGGTGACGCGCAGATAGCCGACGGGACCGCGCCCCTCGTCCTCGCCGGGCAGCTCGGCGAAGGAGAGCGCGCCGCCCGCCCAGCGCCGCTGCTCGGTGCCGACGGCCTCGTCCGTCGCCTTGTCGATACGGGCGATGTCCTCCTTGGTGGGCGGGGAGGTACCGGGGCGCACCCCCGCGTAGCGGCGCCCCTCGCCACCGTCGATCGCGGTGTGCGCGTCGTGCAGGGGCTCGATCATCTCCCGGAGCACGGCGAAGAGTTCGTCGTCCGTGGTGTGCGCGTCGACGCGGGGGCGGTAGCGCTCGCGCACGGCCCGCCAGTCGACGCCTCTCGCCGCGAAGAAGGGGTAGTTCTCCGCGTACGTCTGCCAGAACACGTCGAAGACCGCACGCGGCCCGCGCTCGGGCTTACGCGCGCACTGCTCCGGCAGCTCTCCGACGCGGTGCAGGGTGCGGTGGCCCGCGCTGTCCGCGATGCGCAGCCGCGCCCGCTCCCGGGTCTCGGCGCGCACGGTGACGTCGCCGGAGTCGGCCGCCGCGTACGTACGCCGCCCGCCTGGGCCCTGGCCGCCGCGCTGGCGGCCCTTGAGGCCGCCGGGTACGCAGTGGACCGCGCTCGTGTCGTACGTCCGCAGCGACCGGCCCTCGATGACGACGACGGTGCCGTAGCCGTCCATGCGCCACACGCCCGCGACGCCGCCGTGCGGGCTGTGGGCCGCGGGCTTCGCGGCCACCGCTCCGGCGCCCGGCGCGGCACCGGGCCCGCCGGCCACGGCCAGGACGCAGAGTGCCGCCAGAGCCGCGGACCGGGCCCGGGAGACGGACGGTGCGAGTGGTGTGCCCATGAACGATGACCCCCGATGTGCGCAGTGGTGGTGACGGTTGTGCCGGTTGTGCGCGTACCCTCCGCCGCCCGGCGGGCGCGGGGGAGAGGTGGACCTCCCGACGGGGCACCCGTGCGGTTACGGGTGATTCCCCCGCATTGCGGACGGTGCGGCGGGAGATTCACCCGGGAACCCCGGGGCGGCGCGGGCGACTGTTCCAGCATGCGGAGGCCGTGTGCGCTGCGACGATCCCGCTGCCACCCGGACCAGGGGTAGGGGTATCCCCACGGAACCTCGTATGGTCGTATCCGTGTTGGAGGAGATGCGGATCAGAGCCCTGGGCGTGATCGACGATGCCGTCGTCGAGCTGTCCCCCGGCTTCACCGCGGTGACCGGCGAGACCGGAGCCGGCAAGACCATGGTCGTCACCAGCCTCGGCCTGCTGCTCGGCGGCCGTGCTGACGCGGCCCTCGTGCGGGTCGGCGCCAAGGCAGCCGTCGTCGAGGGGCGGATCGTCGTGCCCCCCGACGCGCCCGCGGCACGGCGCGCGGAGGAGGCCGGAGCCGAACTGGACGAGGGGGCGCTGCTCATCAGCCGCACCGTCTCGGCCGAGGGGCGCTCGCGGGCCCACGTGGGCGGCAGGTCGGCGCCCGTCGGGCTGCTCGCCGAGCTGAGTGACGAACTCGTCGCGGTGCACGGACAGACCGATCAGCAGGGGCTGTTGCGCCCCGCCAGGCAACGGCAGGCACTCGACCGCTACGCGGGCGAGGCCGTCTCGGCGCCGCTCGCCGAATACACCACCGCGTACCGGCGCCTGCGCGCCGTCACCGCCGAACTGGAGGACATCACCACCCGCGCCAGGGAACGCGCCCAGGAAGCCGATCTGCTGCGCTTCGGCCTGGAGGAGATCGAGGCGGCCGAACCCCGCCCGGGCGAGGACATCGAACTCGCCGCCGAAGCCGAACGCCTCGGCCACGCCGAGGCCCTCGCCTCCGCCGCCACCACCGCGCACGGCGCCCTCGCGGGCGACCCCGCCGACCCGGAGGGCGTCGACGCCGTCACCCTCGTGGCCGGGGCACACCGGGCGCTGGAGGCCGTACGGGCGCACGACCCCTCGCTCGCCGGGCTCGCGGACCGGCTCGGCGAGGTGTCCATCCTGCTGTCCGACGTCGCGGGTGAGCTGGCGGGCTACGCCGACAACCTCGACGCCGACCCGCTGCGCCTCGCCGCCGTCGAGGAGCGGCGCGCCGCGCTCACCCACCTGATCCGCAAGTACGCGAGCGCCGAACCCGGCGAGCCGGGTGGGCCGGGCGGACCCGGCGGGCCCGAGGACCCGGACGGCGAGGAGGGCGGCGGCGCGGCCTCCGTCCTCACCTGGGCCGAGCGGAGCGCGGCGCGGCTCGCCGAGCTGGAGGGCGACGACGACAGGGTCGGGGAGCTGACCGCCGAGAGCGAGGCGCTGCGCGCCGAACTGTCCGCGCTCGCGCAGCAGCTCACCGACGCGCGCGCCGACGCGGCCAAGCGGTTCGCCGACGCCGTCACCGAGGAACTGGCCGAGCTGGCCATGCCCCACGCGCGCGTCTCCTTCGAACTGCGCCACACGGAGGACCCCGAGGGCCTGGACGTGCACGGGCGCACCCTCGCCTTCGGGCCGCACGGCACGGACGAGGTCGAGCTGCTGCTCGCGCCGCACCCCGGCGCGCAGGCCAGGCCCATCGCCAAGGGTGCCTCGGGCGGCGAGCTGTCCCGCGTGATGCTCGCCGTCGAAGTGGTCTTCGCCGGCGCCGACCCCGTGCCGACGTACCTCTTCGACGAGGTCGACGCGGGCGTCGGCGGCAAGGCGGCGGTCGAGGTCGGGCGGCGCCTTGCCAGGCTCGCGCGCTCGGCGCAGGTCGTGGTCGTCACACACCTGCCGCAGGTCGCCGCCTTCGCCGACCGGCACCTCGTCGTCGAGAAGACCCACGAGGGCTCGGTCACGCGCAGCGGCGTCCAGGCCATGGAGGGCGAGGAGCGGGTGCGGGAGCTGTCCCGGATGCTCGCGGGCCAGGAGGACTCACAGCTCGCACGGGCGCACGCGGAGGAACTGCTGGCGACGGCCCGCGCCGGTACATGAGGTAGCGGCGCGCTGCCAGCGCGCCGCCGCGTGCGCCGTCCGCATCGCCCGGGTGGGTGAGACGCGGGCGGCGCGGGTGCGGCCTCGCGCCCTCGCGGGCACACGGCGGTCCTGGCCCGCCGCCGACGGCTGGCATGCTGGTGGCCCCACGCTACGCGCGATGCGCGCGCACGACGGTACGCCCGTCCGTGTGCGCGCACCGCGCGTAGAGCGGAACCCCCACGGACCCCTCCGCCCCCACGACCTTGGAGTTCGACCCCGGTGAGCCGTCCCCCCACGCCGCTGCCGCTGACATCCGTCGGGCAGACGCCGCCGCACGCCGTCCAGGTGCTGGGCGGGGGCAGCGCGGACACCGGGACGCACGTGCGCTCGCTCACGGCGGGGCTGGTGGCACGAGGACTGCGGGTGACGGTCTGCGCGCCCGGCGGCGCCGAGCTGAGCTACGGGTTCACCGCGACAGGGGCCTCCTTCGCGCCCGCCCCGGCGCGCAGTGAGCCGGAGGCGGTCGCCGCGCTGCGCCGCGTCTGCGAGGACGCCGACGTCGTCCACGCGCACGGGCTACAGGCGGGCCTGCTGGCGGCCCTCGCGCTCGGCAGGCGCCGACGGCACGTCCCGCTCGTCGTCACCTGGCACACCCGTGGGCACGCGCGAGGTGCGCGGGCACGCCTGACGCGAATGCTGGAGCGGCGCGTGGCACGCTCCGCGACGGTGGTGCTCGGGGTCAGCTCCGACCTCGTCGCCCGTGCCCGTCGCCGTGGCGCGCGGGACGCGCGGCTCGCGCCCGTCGCGGCGCTGCGGCCGTCGGCGGTACAGGGTGCGAAGGGTGCGGGCGCGGGTGCGGGTGCGGAGCCGTCAGGGACGGCGGAGGAGCGGTTGCGGCACAAGGTGCGGGCCGAGGTCGGCGCCGTGGACCGGCCGCTGATCGTGTCCGTCGGACGGCTGGCGGAGCACCAGGGGTACGACGCGGCGCTGACCGCCTCGCGCGCCTGGCGCCACTTCGATCCGCCGCCGCTGTTCGCCATCGCGGGCGAGGGCGCCGAACGCGCGGCGCTGCAACGGCGCATCGACGAGGAGGACCTGCCCGTACGGCTGCTGGGGTGCCGTGAGGACGCGCTTCAGTTGCTGGCCGGGGCGGACGTGGCGGTGCTGGCCTCCCGGTGGGAGGCGCGGTCGCTCTTCGCGCAGGAAGCGTTGCGGGCGGGGGTGCCGTTGGTGGCGACGGCGGTCGGGGGCGTCCCCGAACTCGTCGGCGACGCGGCCCTGCTGGTCCCCTATGCCGCCCCCGACGCCCTCGCGACGGCGGTCACCTCGCTCCTGACGGACCCGCCCCTGCGCGCCTCGCTGGTCGCGAAGGGCCACGCCCGGGCGGCAAGCTGGCCCTCCGAGAACGACACGGTCACCCAGGTCCTCGCCCTCTACGACGAACTGACGGCCCCTTCGCGGGGGGCGTAAGGAAACGAAGGGTTCCCCCTTCACCGGGCTGTGCCCCTTCACGGGGTGCGGGGTGATGGTCACACGGGGTGCCTGTTTCTCGTGGGGGTGCGCCTGTTGTGGGTGCCCCCCTCGCCAGCGGGACGATTGCCCACAACAGTTTTGTGCCGCTGCACGGCGCCCCGCCCAGCGCAGCGGCACGTGCAGCGGCACAAAAATCAGCGCGGGATCCTACGGTGCCCACCTCACCGGCGAACCGTCCCGCGCAACACCCCCGACGAACGGGGCAACCCCCCCGCTTCCTTCCGCACCCCCGCGAAGGGGCCGTCACGTCGAGGCGCGGACCACCAGGCGGGGGCCCGTGATCACGGGGGTGAGGGGGGAGTGGGGGGTGGGCGCGAGGCCGAGGCGGCGGAGGAGCAGGGCCGCCATCATGCGGCCCATCTTCTCGACATCCTGGCGCACCGTCGTCAGCGGCGGCTCGGCCCAGGACGCGGTCTCCAGATCGTCGTAACCGACGACCGCCACGTCCCCCGGCACGGAGCGCCCATGCGCGCGCAGTGCCCGCAACGCACCGGACGCCATCAGATCGTTCCCCGCGAACACGGCGTCGAGCTCGGGCACGCGCTCCAGGAGCTGGCCCATGGCCCGTTCGCCGCCCTCGGCCGTGAACCCCCCGTGCGCGACGAGCGCGGCATCGCTCTCCGCCCCGGACGCGGCCAGCGCGTCCCCGTACCCGTACAGCCGGTCCAGCGCGGACGTCTGGTCCAGCGGACCGGTGATCACCGCGATCCGGCGGCGCCCTCGCTCCAGCAAATGCTCGACGGCCAGCCGCGCCCCGGCCCGGTTGTCGGTGTCGACGTAGAGGAGGCCGGGGTCGTCCTCGGCGCCGGGCCAGTCGGGGCGGCCGCCGAAGACCGTCGGCAGCCCGGAGGCCGCGGCCATGCCTGGCAGCGGGTCTTCGCCGTGCAGCGAGAACATCAGGGCGCCGTCGACGTGACCCCCGGCGAGGTAGCGGCCGATGCGCTCGTAGTCCTTGCGCTGCTCCAGCAGCATGAGCAGCAACTGCGTGTCGTGCGCGGCGAGTTCGCGGCTGATACCGCGCAACTGCTGTGCGAAGAAGGGGTCGGAGAAGACGCGGGTCTCCGGTTCGGCGATGACCACGGCGACAGCGCCCGTGCGGCGGGTGACGAGGCTGCGGGCCGCGCTGTTGGGGATGTAGCCGAGCGCCTCCACGGAGCGCTGGACCTTCTCGCGGACCGGGCCGCGCACTCCGGCGCCGCCGTTGACCACGCGGGAGACCGTGGCGCGCGAGACGCCCGCGTGGGCCGCGACGGCCTCCAGGGTCGGGCGGGAACCCGATGCACCGTGCACGTCCAACTCCTTTTGCTCCGAGTGCCCTTGACGCTACCCCGCACTCGCGGCACTGTGCATGGCCATGACGTGAGAGCGCTCTCACATCCCCCACAACGAGGAGCGTAGTCATGCCGGGCAGAACCAGTGTGTCAGGAAAAACCGCAGGTGGAACCCGTAAGAAGGCCCTCGCGCGGCGCTGGCCGATGGCCGCCGCTGCGGCGCTGATCGCGCTCGGCGCGTACGCGCTGCCGACCGCGCAGGCCGAGGAACCGGAGGGACCGGCGCCGAAGGCGGGCGCCGGGGCAGCGGCGTACGAGGAGGTCTGGCGCACGGACTTCGACGGCGCCGCCGGATCGTTGCCCTCGGGCGACGACTGGATCATCGACAAGGGCCACGGCTACGAGGGCGGTCCGGCGAACTGGGGCACGGGCGAGGTCCAGTCGTACACGGACAGGCCCGAGAACCTCCAGCTCGACGGCGAGGGCCACCTCAAGATCACGGCGCTGAAGGACGGGGACACCTGGACCTCGGGCCGTATCGAGAGCAAGCGCACCGACTTCGCGGCGCCCGAGGGCGGGAAGATGCGCATCGAGGCGAGCATGCGGCTGCCCGACGTGCAGGGTGACGCGGCGCTCGGCTACTGGCCCGCCTTCTGGACCCTGGGCGACCAGTACCGGGGCAACTACTGGAACTGGCCGGGCATCGGCGAGTTCGACATCATGGAGAACGTCAACGGCGAGAACCGCACCCACGGCGTGCTGCACTGCGGCGTCAACCCGGGCGGTCCCTGCAACGAGACCCAGGGCATCGGCGCGTCCACCGAGTGCCAGGGCACGAGCTGCCAGGCGGGCTTCCACACGTACGCGCTCGAACTGGACCGCAGCGGCGCGACGGAGGAGCTGCGCTGGTATCAGGACGGGCGCGAGTTCCATTCGGTCAGCGCCGCCGACATGGACGCGGAGACCTGGGCGAACGCCACCCACCACGGCCACTTCGTCCTGCTCAACCTGGCCATGGGCGGCGCCTTCCCTGACGGTGTCGCCGGGCACGCGACGCCCACGGCTGCCACCCAGCCGGGCGGCTCCCTGCTCGTCGACCACGTCGCCGTCTCCGTCGAGCCCGCCGGAGGTGCGGGATGACCGGCCCCCTCAGCAGACGGACCCTGCTGCGTATGGCCGCGGCGAGCGCGCTCGCCGTGCCCGCGGCCGGGCTGATCACCGCGCACGCGGCCGACACGTCCCGTCGCGGGACGGCCGCCGCAGCAAGCATGCCGCTCAGGATCGTCAACAACTCGGGGGAGTACCAGAACTCCTCGGTCTGGATCTACATCGTCGGCAACGACGGCCGACGCCAGGTCCGCGTCACACCCGAGGGCGAGCTGAAGCCCATCGCCCTCGGCGACAACGGCGCCGACGGCTTCACGGACTACGCGATACCCCTGGCCGCCAGCGGGGAGACGGTCCTCCGGCTCCCCGAGATGTCGGGCCGGATCTACACCGCGCTCGGCGAGAAGCTGAAGTTCAAGGCGGTCCAGGACGGCGCGGGCAACGCGGCGCTGGCCTATCCGGCGGGCTGGGTGGAGTCGGACCCCAACTACGGGATCACGCACGACTGCGCGGAGTTCACGTACAAGGGCGGGGCCATGTACTGCAACACCACCATGGTCGACATGTTCAGCGTCCCGCTGTCCATCCACCTCACCGGCGCCAAGGATCAGACGGCGGGCGCGCTCAAGCAGGGCGCCCGTGCGAAGGTCTTCCAGGACGTCGCCGCGGCGGAGGGCTTCGGCTCCCTCGTCATCGACGACAGGCGCGTCATCGCCCCTGGCCACGGCATCGGCGCGGGACGCTTCGCCGACGACTACTTCGCGCCGTACATCGACGAGGTCTGGAGCACGTACGAGGGCAAGGACCTCACCGTCACCACCAACGCGGGGAAGTTCACAGGGCGTGTCAGCGGCGGAACCCTCTCCTTCACCGGGCCAGGGAACGTGTCCTTCCGGAAGCCCTCCACCAAGGACGTGTTGTTCTGCGACGGCGCACTCGCGGCGCCCAACGACGGCGTCACGGGTCCCGTGGCCGCCGTTCTGGGCGCGGGCTTCAACCGCACGACGCTGCTCACCTCCGCCGACCAGCCCACCGGCGACCCCGCCGGGTTCTACGGAGGCGATCTCACCCACCACTACGCCAAGGCCATGCACGCGGCCACGGAGGACGGGAAGGCGTACGGCTTCGCCTTTGACGACGTGGGCGGCTTCGCCTCCTACATCGAGGACAGCGCGGCCAGGGAGATCACGCTGACCCTGACCCCCTTCTGATCCCGCCCCGTCCGAAACCCTCTGCCACCCCCCTGAACCGGTCGGGGGGGCCGGGGGGGCCGCCCCCGGCGGCCCCCCCGCGGGGCCGCCGGGCCCCCGGGGGCCGCGGGGCCCCCCCCCCCCCCCCGCCGCCCC
>NZ_JBSHAO010000109.1:0-10315 GCF_053611545.1 Streptomyces sp. NPDC054796
GGCGCGGTGGCGGCCCGCTTGCGGGTGGCGCGGTCCACGGTGAGTAACCTCGTGCGGGTGATGTCGGCTGCGGGTCTGGTGGAACGGGTCCGGTCCGCTCACGATCAGCGGACCGTGGTTCTTACTGCGTCCCGGGAGGCTCTGGAACTGTTGGAGTGCTATGACCGGGCCAGCGCTGCGACGCTCACTCGGGTCGTCGATGAGCTGTCCCCCGCTGACCGGGTTGTGCTCGCCCAGGTGCTGCCCGCGCTGGGCCGTCTCGTGACCACGCTGGAAGCGACGGACGAGGCCGGGGGTCGTACTTTCCTGCGGTGAGGGTGAACCCGGCGTCTTGGGTGTTGGTGTCGACCGCTTTGGTGGTGGCGAGGCAGAGTGCGGGGCGTACCGCCTTCCCTGCGCTGCCCTCGGTCGGCCGCCCGTCTGTGTCGTGTCAGCCCAGGTGGTAGCCGGTTTCGTGTCGTGTGGCCGAGAGGCGGGTATTCACGTGTTCTTCCAGGTGTGCCCTCATCCGCCGCCGGGCCCGCTCCAGCAGTTCGGCGCCGGTGCGTTTCATGGACTCCATGGTGGGTGCGTGCATTGCTGTTTCACCTGGTCTCTTCTGCTGGTCTCTTGCGGGGGCGGTCGGCGCGAGCGGTCGGATTCCCAGGTAAACGTGTGGTTCGGCGTCGGTGGAAGGGGCGACGGTCTGGCGGGGTCGTGAATGTGGTGAACGGGTCCAACGCGCGTGAATTGTCTGGGAGTTGGCGGGGTCAGGGTCGTCGCCTGTGGGGGGGGGGCGGGGTTCGCCGGGGTTCGTGGTGAGTTCGATGATCCGGTCGTGGGTGTGGTCGGTGGCGTGGATGGTGCCGGTGTGTTCGTTCATGGCGGGCCTCGTGGGCCGGCTCCCTCGATGGTGGCGTGTTTCTTCTTCTGGAAGGTGCGGCTGTCGGTAGGTGGCGGGGGGTGAAGGTGCTGGTCCGCATGGTGTCGGGTGTGCTGTCCGCGGCGGCTTCGCGTGAGTGCGGTATGGGGGGGGGAGGGGGTGAGGTGCTTTCCGGTCCGCTGGCTGTAGAGGGAGATGCTGTTGTCGCGGGTGCCGGTGTTCCGGACGGTGTCGTGCTCGTCGTGGACGTCGGTGCCGTAGGCGGGCTCGATTCCGCCGGACGCAGTGGTGCCCGCCGGGTGCGCCGTCTCGGTTTTCGGTGTGCCGGGGTCGGCCTTCACCGGGTGGGAGTTGGTGGCCGGGGCCGGGGGCTGCCCCGGCGAGGCGGTGATCCGCAGTGTGTCGTGCCGCTCGGAGTGGGCGGACTGGTGCAGGCCCCGTGCGAGCGGTGCCGAGGTGGCGCCGACGTCGGAGTGGTGGCGACGGTTGGCGTGGTCGCTGCTGGTGGCTGTTGCGGCGTCGGCCGGGGGGAGGGTGCCGTCGGCTGTGAGGGCCGCGGTGGTGGCGGCGAGGAGGGGTCGGTGGTCGGGCGGGGTCATGGTCTGTCGTTCTCCCTTGTGGGTTCGACGGTGGGTAGGGCTGGTGTGTGGGGGTGGTGTGTGGCTGGGTCGGCTTGTGCGCTGCCGTTGCTGTCGGGTGAAGGTAGGGCAGGTCTTGGTGGGTGCTGTGTCGTGTCGTGGTTGGTGTGTGGGGGTGGGTGGCTTGGTGGTGTCTTTCCGGTTCTGGCTTGCCTGTTGGGAAAGTCGGGGGTATCTTTCCTGGTAGGAAAGTGGGGAAGGGGTCTGGCACGCGCGCGCTGTCTGGGCCCTTCTCGGGCTCCAAGGCGTGGGGGAGGCGGTGACTGTGGGCGTGTCGGTGGATGCCGAACAGGCGTGGAGGGATCTGCAACGGATCCGGGTGCCGCAGGAGCGGGTGTACGACGAGATCGAGCGGTCCGCGTCGGGTGGTCCGGGTGCGGTGTACGCGACGGCCGTGCTGATGTGGGTCTTCCTGGCCGGCCTCGGTCTGGATCCGCCCCCGTGGGGGGTGGGGCTGCTCCTCGCCGTGTACGTGATGCTGCTGGGAGGGCTGGCCGTGTTCTACCACCGCAGAAGCCGGATGCGGCTGCACCGCTCCCGCTGCAACTGGCGGATGAGCGCCACGTTCGTCGCGGGAGCGGTGGTGACCAGCGGGACGGTCCTGCTGTCCGGCCATCTGGTCGAGGCGCTGGAGCCGATAGTTGGCAGCCTGATCCGGGCGACGGTCTCGGCAGGTGTGTTCCTGCTGGTCATCGGGCCGACGAGCCGTTGGGCGGTCGGCTCGCTGCGTGGCCGCGGTGAGTGTGCGGCTCCCGAGGGGGCGGGCCGATGAGCACTCCCGAGGGTTTCGACGAACTGATCCATCCCGCCACCCGGTTGTCGGTGGTCGCGCTGCTGGCCACCACCGAGTGGGCGGACTTCGCGTTCATCCGCGACAGTCTCTCGCTCAGTGACTCCGCGCTCTCCAAACAGCTCTGCACCCTGGAAGGGGCCGGATATCTGGAGATCCACAAGGAGGGCGGCGGCCGTAGGCGCCGCACGAGGGTGCGGCTGACGGACCACGGGCGCATCGCCTTCGAGGGGCATGTGGCGGCGCTCCGGGCGATCGTCGAGGGCGCGGGGCACATGTCGGTGCCCGTTCCGGAAGCGATGGAGAACGATGCTGCCGGGGCCGTCGCGAGCGAGGCGACGAGGCAGCACCATGTGGAGGCAGGGCGATGACGACGCCGGGGCGCACGCCTGTGCCGCCCGCCCTGCCCGCACGGCCTTCCGGGCCCGTCCTGTCCACCGCCGCCCGGCCTGTCATCCGTGTACGTGGGCTGGCGATGGCGTACGGCGGTGTCGATGTGCTCCACGGTATCGATCTGGACATCCGCCGCGGCGAGGTCTTCGCGCTGCTCGGCCCCAATGGTGCGGGCAAGACCACCACGGTCGAGATCCTGGAGGGCTTCCGGCGCCGCTCGGCGGGGGAGGTGCGGGTTCTGGGAGAGGACCCGGAGCGGGGTGGTGATGCCTGGCGTGGGCGGATGGGGCTGGTCCTGCAGTCCTGGCGTGATCACTGTCGTTGGCGGGTCGCGGAGTTGCTGGGTCACTTCGCGACGTACTACCCGGACCCGCGTGACCCGGCCGAGCTGCTGGCGCTGGTCGGTCTCACCGGCCGGGCCGGGCAGCAGGTGGACCGGCTGTCGGGTGGTCAGCGGCGGCGGCTGGACGTCGCGCTCGGTATCGTCGGCCGCCCCGAACTCCTCTTCCTGGACGAGCCGACCACCGGCTTCGACCCGGAGGCGCGGCACGAGTTCCATGTGCTGGTGGAACGGCTGGCGCGCGAAGAAGGTGTCACCGTCCTGCTCACCACACACGATCTGGCGGAGGCGGAACGCCTCGCCGACCGGATCGCCATGCTGGTCGGCGGCCGGATCCGCGCCTGCGGCACCCCCTCGGAACTGGCCCGGGCCGCTGCTGCGCGGGCCGAGGTCCGCTGGATGTCGGGGGACGGGACGGTGCGTCGTGAACGCACCGTGGACCCCTCGCGGCTGGTGTGGGAACTCCACCGGGAGGCAGAGGGCCCGATCGCCGGTCTGGAGGTCCGCCGTCCGACGCTGGAGGACACCTATCTGCACATGGTCCACCGCGAGGACGACGGCACGGATGGCTCGGCCGGGGCCGTGGACGGAGAGGGACGGGCCGCATGAGGGGGACACCCGTGACGGACATGCCGAACAAGCACGGCGACGGGCCGGATGTGGCGGGCGGGCCCGTCGGCAGGGCGCGGAAACCGGGTGTCCCCGCTGGCCGTTTCTGGCGTGCGGGACTGGTGCGTGGCGGTATCGAGCTGCGGCATTTTCTGCGCAGCCCCAAGGAGCTGTCGGGCCAGTTGACCAATGTGGTGGTCGCGCTGCTGATCGCGGCCTACGTCAGCGACGAGGTGCCCGGCACGCACACCCCCATGGCCCATATGGTGCTGGCGGGTCTCGCCGCTTATCTGCTGGTGCAGATCGGTCTGGTGAATCTCCCGCAGATGCTTGTGACCGAGCGGGAGGAGGGTGCGCTGCTGCGGCTGCGGGCCACGCCTGGCGGGATACCGGCCTATCTCGTCGCCAAGTGCCTGCTGGTGGTCGTCATGGCAGCCGGCACCCTGGCCCTGCTCCTGGCGGCCACGGCGCTGCTGGCGGACGGGCCGCTGCCGCGCGGGCCGGGCGGCTGGCTGACGCTGCTGTGGGTCACCACGCTCGGGCTGCTCGCCGTCGTACCGCTGGGCGCGGCACTGGGCGCGGTGCTGCCCAATCCGCGCGAGGCGCTGGCGTTGATCATGCTGCCCGTGATGGGGCTGCTGTTCACCTCGGGCGCGGTCTTCCCGATCACCTCGCTGCCGGTGGTGGTGCAGCAGGCGGCCTCCGTCTTCCCGCTCAAGTGGATGGCACAGGGCCTGCGCTCGGCGCTGCTGCCGGACACCGCACGGGCCGCCGAGGCGGCAGGCTCCTGGGAGCTGCCGATGGTCGCGGGGGTACTGGCCGCCTGGGCACTCCTGGGATTCCTCCTCGCGGTTCCTCTTCTGCGCCGCGCCGCCCGCCGCGAGTCCGGCTCCCGTCTGACCGCGCGTCATCACAGGGCTGCCCGGAGCGGGGCGATACCCGCGTAAGCCGCCCGCTGGCCGCACCTGTGGGACAGCGCGCCTCTGCGGTCACCGGGTTCCAGCGGCCGCGGGGCGCACTCGGCCCGGGGGGCGAGGGCTGATGTTCCGGCCGGGTGTGTGGGGGGTTATGCGGCCCGCAGGCGGTGCGTGTCGCCGTCGAGCAGGGCGCTCACCCGCCCGGCGCTCTCCCCGACGCTCTCCCCGCTGGTGTCGATCACGTGGGGTTCCATCAGTCCGAGGTCGGCGAACCGGTCCCACATCAGTCCCAGCGGGCTCTGGTCCACGAGGGCGCCGGGCTCGGTGCGGGCCATGGCGCGGGCGAGTGTGACCTTGCGGCGGGGGCGGAGCACGACGTAGTCGGCCCTCGTGCGCCAGGCCGCCGCCATCGCCGTGCGGAAATGGTGCAGCATCCAGGGGCCGACGACTCCGTCGACCACCGTGACGAACCCGCCGGAGGCGTAGGTGAACGCGGCCCCCGCGATCACGGACAGCACGGTCTGGTTCTGCGCGTCGGAAGCGGGCTCGTAGGGCGGGACGGACCCGGCCACGATGTAGCTCCAGAAGTCGTCGGTGTGCAGGTGCACCGCACGCTCGTGCCGTGCTGCGATCCGTCGCGCCACGGTCGACTTGCCGGCGCCAGGCGGGCCCGCCAGGACCACGACCCTGCCGCCGACGGCGGGGGCGCTCCCCGTCACCGGCCCGTCTCCCGCGCGGCGGCGGGGCCGTCGAGGAAGCGCAGCAGCACCGCTGCCTCCTCGCGCAGGCGCGCCGCACGGTCGGCGTGTGCGGGCGCGGTCAACTGGGCCGCGGCCTCCAGGCGTTCGGTGGCCTCGGCGCGTACGACGTCCACCACACCGTGCTCGCTCAGCTCCTGCCGCGCCGCTTCGGTGGCCCCGGCACCGGCCGGTGACCGCTCAAGGGCCACACCACGAAGCTCGGCCTCGGCCACGGGCGCCGCTTCGGCGTTGTCCAGTGCGGCGAGTGTGGCCCGCAGGGCGCTCACCGCGGCCTTGTCCCGGGCACGCATCGCTTCGGGCAGTGCTTCACGCATACGAAGACGCAACGACATGCCCGTGACCCTATGCGGGTGGCCCTGGGGGAACAACGCGATATGTGTGCGGCGCCGGCCTCGCGGGTCGTGCCGTGTGATGTGTCCGCCGACGCGGCACCCGGGACGTCACGTCCGTCGCCGCGGTGGCCCTGAGGGCTTCGCGTCGTGGGGTCCGGTCTTCTGTGGCTGTGCGTGGGGAGTTGGGGGAAGGGTGCTGCCTCGGCTCGTACCCGTCCTTGGTCACGCGTCCTTGGTCAATCGGGCCCGTGCTCCGGCCTGTGCTCGGATTCGGGTTTCGCTCGGGGGTCTGGCTGGGGTTCCGGTGGCTGGGGTCAGGCGTTGCCGCTGAGGAGTCCTGGGGAGTCGGCGGGGAGGGTATGGCCGGGGGTGGCGGTGGCGGGGGTGGTGCTGGTCAGGGCGGCGATGGCTGCGAGGACGGTGGCGGCGAGGGCGGTGCGTGCGGTGAACATGATTTTATTCCGTTCTTGGCGAGCTGGGTGTTTCGCGCGAGTGTAGGGCTTTTCTGTGGGCGTGGTGGTGCAACGCCGGGTTTCGTGCTGTGCAGTTCTGCCGGTCCGGGAGGGGTGGGCGGGCGCGGTGTGGTGTGGAGGCGTGGGGGTGGGGGTGTTGGTGGGTGTGGTTTTTTGCCGAGGAGACCCGGGGGGAGGGCTGGCGGTGTTCGTGGGGGGCGGGGGTGTGTCATGTCGTGGAGGGCAGGTGGATCAGTCCTGCGTCGGTGGGGCGGAAGCCGCAGGCGTTGAGGTAGAAGGGGCGCAGTTCGGGGGTGAAGTCGACGTGGAGCCATTCGCAGCCTGCGGTGCGACTTCTCACTTCGATGCCACATTCGTTTCTCATATGGATGTCATACGTCGTCGCTGGTCAGCTCTTTGATTGGGTGACACACAATGAGAATTCGTGTTGACATGATGTGAGAATCCCCAGCGCGCCGGGATGAGAACTCCTTGGCGGTCCTGTTCCAGACCGCTGTGTTCGGTGGCTCGTGTGTGGCAGAAGGAAATCGGAATCTGTTGCCTGCTGCCTGTCAACATGATTGCCGCGGGGCAGGATGATTCCCTGCGAGTGCGGGGGGGCGGGGGCTGAGGCTTACCCCACCGAGCGGTCAGTCATGGAATGGCGCCCGCATGCACGTGGAGGGGACGCGGCCCCTGTGCCGGTCATCGTGTACGTGTCCGGCTGACCTCCGTGTGTGCGGAGAAGACGTAGTTCTCGGGTAGGAGCACACCGTCGCCGACGGCTGACCCCCGGTTGTACGGGGAGGACACCACCAAGACCGCCCGGATCATCATCCCCGTCGAGTGACCCCCGCGTGTACGGGGAGGACTTTGCCGAGCAAGTACCCGGCCTGACTCGCAGGGAGTGACCCCCGCGTGTACGGGGAGGACCCTCGGCGGCCTGCGGTGTTTGGCGGCCTGGGGGCGGATTTTACTCGCTTTTGCCCGGGGGAGGGCTTGGTATGGCCCTGGGGAATGCTGGGTTGAGGGTACACCGCAAACGGTGTTGGCCGGTTCCTGGCGGAGGCTGCTGGCGGGGGTTTGTGATGCGGCAGGATTCCCGCACTGTCTTTTCGTCGTGTGGCGCTTGTTGGAGGGAACTGGTTGTGGGGGTGCGGGAGGATGCCCGGCGTGGGGGGATCGATCGGTCGCCGTGGGGGAAGTTCGACCGGGGGGAGCTGGCGGTGTATTCGCTGCTGTTCCATCTGCTGGATGTGGCGGCGGTCGCGGGGGAGGTGTGGGACCGGTATCTGACGCGGGGGCAGCGTCGGCTGGTCGCCCGCGGCCTGGGTGTGTCGCTGGGGGAGGCCCGGTCGTTGGTGATGTTCTTCGCCGGACTGCACGATCTTGGGAAGCTGTCGCGTTTCCAGGAGCAGGAGGCGCGTCCGTGGGCGCGGGTGAGTGAAGGGCTGCGGGCGGATACCGGGGGCTGGCAGCGTATGCCGCATGAGCGGGCGTCGATGCACGCTGTGCTGGGGCTGCTGGAAGAGGCCGGGTATGCCGTGGATGCTTCGGACAGTCCGGGGGTGCGGGTGGCGCAGATCCTGGGCGGCCACCATGGCCGGTTTCTGCAACTGGACCTGGAGGGTGCGGCTTCCGCGGCGCGGGCCGCCCTGGCCCTGGGCGGCGGCGCCTGGCAGGATCTGCGCCGCCGCTACTTCGCTCTGCTGCGCCATCTGACCGGTGCGGAGGCGGTCCCGGACCGGGTGTCGGTCCCGGCCGCGGTGCTGATCACCGGTGTGGGGATCATCGCGGACCGGCTGGCCAGCCAGCGGCACTACTGGCTGCCCAAGGCACAGGCACCTGCCTTCGGCGCCGGTGAACATTACGCCCAGGCGCTGGAGGACGCCCCGGGCCTGGTCGAGGAGTCCGGGCTGAGGCGCATCAGTCTCCCCGAGGTGTCTTTCGCCCGGGCCCACCGGGGCGTTGCGCAACCGAACGATCTTCAGGCGTCCGTGATGCGGCAACTGCCCCCTGCGGTGGGGGAGAAGGGGCCAGGCATCCTGGTCGTCACCGATGTCACCGGAGGCGGGAAGAGCATCACCGCCCTGGAGGCGGCACGGATCTTCAACGCCGGCGGTGAGAGCGCCGGCGTCCTGTGGCTGCTGCCCACCACCGCTACCGCGGATGCCGCCTACGAGTCGCTCGAGGCGTACGTCGCGGCGCACGGACCCGAGCATGCCCCGGTCTCCTTGGTCTACAGCCACGCCCATACCAACGCCGCTTACACCGAGCGCCGTACCGCGGTCCATGAGCCGCTGACCACGGACGAGTTCTGGCCCGGCCTTGACGACGCCGGATGGGAGGCGGGGGCGGGGCGGCCCGAGGAGCGGGTGACGGTCCCGGACGGGTGGCTGCGCGGCTGGGACAGGGCGTTGCTGGCGCAGTTCACGGTCGCCACCCACGACCAGGCCCTCATGGGTGCGCTTCCGGTGCGCTTCAGCGCCCTGCGCCTGCTGGCGCTGTCGGGGCGCACCGTCGTCCTCGACGAGGTCCACTCGCTGACCCCGTTCATGCGGCAGCTGCTGGGCCGTCTGCTGCACTGGCTGGGTGCGCTGGGCTGTCCGGTCGTCCTGCTCTCGGCCACCCTGCCCGCCTCCACGAGCAACGAGCTGGTGCGCCACTACCTGGCCGGTGCGGGCCACTCGCCCCGGGCCCTGGCGGGCACCGACTTCGCTCCTGCCTATCCGGGCTGGATCTTCGCCGCTGCCGCCGATGCCTCCTGGATCCGTATCGATCCGGCTGCGGCCGACGCGCACGCGGGGCGCCACCGCCGCAGTGCCGGCATCCGCATGCACCCGGTGCGCCATCCCTCCTGCACCGATCCCGAGGGCGCGGCGCCCCGCGAGGGCCGGCTGGAGCGCATCACCGCGGAGATCGCCCCCCTCGTGGCGGGCGGCGGCTGCGCGGCCGTGGCGTGCCAGACCATGGACGACGCCCAGGAGACCTACCGGCACCTGCGCCAGGCCCTGGAGTGGCCCGGTGGGCCTGAGGGGCAGCTGGTGCTGCTGCACGCCCGGATGCCCGGCCATGAACGCGAGGCGCTCACCCGCACGCTCCGCGGCCGCCTGGGCAGGTCGGGCCGACGGCCCGGCCTGCTGGTGCTGGTGACGACCAGTCTCCTGGATACGAGTCTCGACATCGACGTCGATGTGATGGTCAGCGACCTCACCTCGTTGGAGCGGCTGCTGCAACGGCTGGGCCGCCTGTGGCGGTTCGAGCACCTGTGGGGGGCGCAGGGATCCCGCAGGCCCGCATGGCTGGCCTGCGAGCGGGGCCCCCGGCTGATTGTCCTGCAGCCCACCGACCACCACGGCCGCACTCTGATCCCGCCCGCGTGGCGCGCCCTGGAACCGTCCTACTTCCCCGAGGCCGCCGCCGACCACCTCGCCCGTCAGCCGGGAGGCACCCTCGCCCTCACGCTGCCCGACGATGTCGCGGACCTGGTCGAGAAGGTGCACGGGGACACCCCGCACCACGCCCCCGCCACCCCCGCCCTCACAAAGCGCCACGCCGCCTACCAGAGCCGGCGCCGGGTGGAGGAACACCACAGTGTCCTGCACCTGATCCCCGCTCCCCGGCACACGCTTTCCCTGGCCGACCTGCACCAACAGCGCCTCCACGCACGCGAGGCCGCCACCCGCCTGGGCGCCATGCCCCGCCGGCTTCTGCCCGTCTACCGGACCAGCGGCGGAGGTCTGGCCCTCGATATGCACGGCACCCGGCCCTTGCGGCTGGAGGGGGAACTGACCAGCACCCACATCCGCGTCATCCTCCAGCACACGCTGCCGGTCCCCGCCGCATGGGTCGCCGAGCGCGGCCGCGAGCACCAGGTCCCCGCCTGCTGGAGGAAGCACGCCCTGCTGGCCGATCTGGTGCTCCTGCCGCACCAGGCCGCCGAGCCCGGCCGGGCCGCGCGGTTCGGCCGCCACACCTTGCGCCTCGACCCCGTGCTGGGGCTGGTCCACGGCCGCGCCTGAGCGCGCCCGCGGCAGACACCGCGCCGGGGCCGGCTACCGGCCCCGGCGCCGAGCCCGCCGTCGGTGGGGGGGGGGGCCGGGGGCCCGGGGGGGTGAGGGTGAGGAGGGTGGCTTCCGGGGGGCAGGCGAAGCGGACCGGGGTGTAGCGGTTGGTGCCGCAGCCCGCGGAGACGTGGAGGTAGGAGGTGCGGCCCTCGGC
>NZ_JBSHAO010000110.1:0-10055 GCF_053611545.1 Streptomyces sp. NPDC054796
ACCGCCTTGCCCTGGTCGTCCATCTTCATCAGCTCGGTGCGCGAGGCCGAGACCACAAGACGCGTCTCGTTGTCCGCGATCGGCACCCCCCGCGCATCCAGGATCGAGCCCCGCGTGGCGGGCTGCACCACCTGCTGCACGTGGTTGCCCGCCGCCTCCTTCTGGTACTCGTCGCCATTGCGCACCTGGAGATACCACAGCCGCCCGCCCAGCGTCAGCAGCAGGGAGAGGACGAGGATCTGGATGGCGACCAGCCGGATCGTGACCCGGGGCGTGCGCCCGGTCTCCGGGATGTTGCTCATGCGGCGCAGGGCCTCCTTGCGGAGTGGTGGTCGGACCGGTGGTGCCTCCGGAGGGGGGCGGAGCCGTCGCTCACAGCCGCTTGACCCCCTTGATCCGGCCCGCCTTGTTCCGCGCGGTGCGGCCGATCAGGCTGCCGCGCTGGCCGCCGATGCTCGCCGTCTTGCTGACCTTGCCCGGTTTGCCGCCGCGGCCAGGGCGTCCGAACCGTCCGGTCTCGCCGCCGAGGGTCAGCCCTGTGCCCGAGGTGAGCCAGCCGTAGCCCCGGCCGCCGCCGCTGGCGCTGCCGCCGCCCGCCGCCTCGGCACCCGCGAGGGGGTCCCGCTCGGAGCGCCGCGCCAGGGCCATGATCAGCGGCACGGTGAAGGGCGCGAGGAGCAGGTCGTAGAGGGTGGCCGTGAACAGCAGGCCCACCAGCCCCACCTGCCGCGCCGCGGTGTCGCCGACGAGGGCGCCGACCCCCGCGTACAGCAGCGTCGAGCTGATCGCCCCGCTGGCGACCACCAGCATGGGCACCGTCGCCGAGCGGTGCGCGCCCGTGTCGGGCTTGGTGAGCCCGGCGGCGTAGCCGACGACGCACAGCACGAGCGCGTAGCGGCCCACGGCGTGGTCGGCGGGGGGTGCGATGTCAGCGAGGAGCCCGGCGAAGAAGCCGATGAGCGCACCGGCGGTGTGTCCGTAGACCATGGCCAGACCGAGCACGACCAGCAGCAGCAGATCGGGCACGGCACCGGGCAACTGGAGTCTGGCGAGCACACTCACCTGGACGATCAGGGCGACGGCCACCAGGCACGTCGGGAGAAGCATCCGGTTGAGGCGCATGGGTCAGCTCCTGGGTGATGCGGAAGCGCCGGGGGTCTTGGTGACGGTGACCGTGGGCGTCGGCTTGGCTTCCTTGGGTTTCTCGGGCCGCAGCACATCGTTGCGCGGATTCTTCTTCGGCGGCTCGACGACCACGCCGACGACGTCGAGCTTGCTGAAGCCCACATACGGGCGGACGCTCACCGTGCGGGTGAGATCGCCGCCGCTCGGGTCCACCTTGGTGACCCGGCCGACCGGCACGCCGGGCACGAACGGCTTGTCGTCCTGGGAGCCGAAGGTGACCAGGCGGTCGCCCTCCTTCACCTCGGCCTTGCCGTTGAGCAGCTGCACCGTCAGCGCGTTGCCGCCGCGCCCGGTGGCGAAGCCCAGCTCGCTGCTCTTCTCCATCCGGGTGCCGACGGTGAAATCGGGGTCGTTGGCGAGCAGCACGGTGGACGTGGAGGTGCCGACGGTGGTGACGCGGCCGACGAGCCCGTCACCGTTGATGACGGTCATGTCGCGCGTGAGCCCGTCCTCGCGGCCCGCGTCGATGGTGACGGTCCAGGAGAAGCCCTGTGCGGCGCCGATGCCGACGACCTCGGCGCCCTTGATGCCGTAGCCGCCCGCGCCCGCTGTGCGCAGCAGCTTGTCCAGCTCCTGGGCGCGGGCACGGTGCCGGTCGCCGGAGCCGAGCTTCTGCTTGAGGGCGGCGTTCTCCCGCTCCAGCGCGCTTATGCGGTCGTGCCGCTCGCCGGAGTCGCGGATGGCGCCGACGGCGTTGCCGACCGGGTCGACCGCCGCGGATACGCCGTTCTCGACGGGGCCGAGGACCGAGGCGGCCCCCTGCCGCGCGCTGTCGAGCGGAGACTGCTCGCCTCCCCTGATGTCCACCGTGATCAGTGCGAACGCGATGGCGATCAGGAGAACGAGCAGCAGCCGGCTTTCTCGTGTGTCCCTCACGTGCGGCGGCCGTGCCTTTCCTCAGTCGGAAACGGTTCGTGCTCCGCGCCATGTGCGGGGAGCACGCGTGGCATGCATGGTGCGTTTTTCTGGAACAGTTGACGATCCGCCGCGCGGACGGCACTCGGATGGCACTCGTCCATGCGGCGGATCGTGTTTCTACGTCATCGCCTCGGCTGTGCGTCGAGCACCTGCTGGAGTGCCTCGAATTCCTCCACGCACTTTCCGGAACCGAGTGCCACCGAGTCGAGCGGGTCCTCGGCGATATGGATCGGCATACCTGTCTCGCGCCGCAGCCGCTCGTCGAGGCCGCGCAGCAGCGCTCCGCCTCCGGTGAGCACGATGCCGCGGTCCATCACGTCACCCGAAAGCTCGGGCGGGCACTTGTCCAGGGTGGTCTTGACCGCGTCGACGATCGCGTTGACCGGCTCCTCGATGGCCTTGCGGACCTCAGCCGCGGAGATGACGACGGTCTTGGGCAGCCCGCTCACCAGGTCACGGCCGCGGATCTCGGTGTGCTCGTCCTTGTCCATGGAGTACGCCGAGCCGATGGTGATCTTGATGCTCTCGGCGGTGCGCTCGCCGAGCAGCAGGCTGTACTCCTTCTTGATGTGCTGGATGATCGCGTTGTCCAGCTCGTCGCCCGCGACCCGGATGGACTGGGCCGTGACGATGCCGCCGAGGGAGATCACGGCGACCTCGGTGGTGCCGCCGCCGATGTCGACGACCATGTTGCCCGTGGCCTCGTGGACCGGGAGCCCCGAGCCGATCGCGGCGGCCATGGGCTCCTCGATGATGTGCACCTGCCGGGCCCCGGCCTGGGTGGACGCCTCGATCACGGCGCGGCGCTCGACGCCGGTGATACCGGACGGGACGCAGACGACGACGCGGGGGCGGGCCATCCAGCGCCGCTTGTGGATTTTGAGGATGAAGTAACGGAGCATGCGCTCGGTGATCTCGAAGTCGGCGATCACGCCGTCCTTGAGAGGGCGCACCGCCACGATGTTGCCGGGGGTCCGGCCGATCATCTTCTTCGCCTCGGCTCCGACCGCCAGAATGCCGCCGGTATTGGTGTTGATGGCGACGACGGACGGCTCGTTGAGGACGATCCCGCGACCCCTGACGTACACCAGCGTGTTGGCGGTCCCGAGGTCGACAGCCATATCACGGCCGATGAACGACATGTTGTTCGCCATAGGATGCGTCTGGCCTTCCAACTGGAAACTGGAGCGATGTGTGGAGAGGACGGCAGGAAGCGTGTACCGCGCGACGCGCGAACGCTTCGGGGCGCGAGGTTCCATCGTAGACGCGCTCGCTCGAACACGTGGCGAGGGTTCCTCCGCCATTGTCGGCGGTACACCGGTCGTCCCCGTAAATAGTGACGCCGTGTCGGGGTGATGCGTTCCCCCGAACAGCCGCGCATATGCCGAAGGGCGACCGAAAAACTCCGGTCGCCCCTGGTCACCAGGGCTCTCGCGCTGATGACCCGTCAGGAAACGGCTAGCTAAAGTTCGGGAAAAAAATCTTCAGTTCTCGCTCTGCGGACTCCTCGGAGTCCGAGGCGTGGATGAGATTCTCCCGCACGATGGTCCCGAAGTCACCGCGAATGGAACCGGGCGCGGCGGCGATCGGGTCGGTCGGTCCGGCCAGCGCCCGTACGCCCTCGATCACGCGCTCACCCTCGACCACCACGACGACGGACGGGCCCGACGACATGAACTGCATCAGCGGCTCGTAGAAGGGCTTGCCCTCGTGCTCGCCGTAGTGCGTCTCCAGCGTGGCACGGTCCAGGGTGCGCAGCTCCAGTGCTGCGATCGTCCACCCCGCCTTGCTCTCGATCCGGCCGAGAATCTCGCCGATCAGACCACGGCGTACGGCATCGGGCTTGAGCAGGACGAGCGTGCGCTGGCTCATGGTGCGGGCTCCTTGGGGGAAGCGGGGGCTGCGCTCTGCGACAACGCGTGAGGCGATATCGCGTGCCGCGCTTTGCGGTATACGGGTGACCAGAGGCTACATGGGTACGGGCGTCCGCTCTCACGCAGCGTCAGGTTCGGGCTCCGAAGCGGCGGCGAACCTGGCCTTCGCCTCGTCGATCTTCCGCCCGAAGTGCACCGACGCCCACCACAGCCCCGCGAAGCAGGCACCGAGGAAGAACATCGTGGGCACGACGAAACCGGACGCGATCAGCAGGACCTGCAACGCCCAGCCCAGCTGCACGCCCCCGGGCCGCCCCAGCATCCCGCACAGCAGCACGCACAGGAACATGGCGATCCCGCTGACCGTCCAGACCGTGCCCGTGGACATGTCCGTCGTCTGCATCGCCACCAGCCCGGCGAACCCGATCACGAAGAACTCGCCGATCAGGGTGGACGCGCACAGGGTCCGCATCTAGCTCTTCCTTCCGCCGCCGCCCAGCAGCAGCCGGGCCTCCCCCACCGTGATGACCGAGCCGGTGACCAGCACGCCGGCGCCCGCGTACTCGTCCTCCTCCTCGGCCAGCGTGATCGCCTCCTCGATGGCGCTGTCGAGCCGGGGCTCCACCTGGACCCGGTCCTCGCCGAAGACCTCCACGGCGATACCGGCCAGCTCGTCCACGTCCATGGCGCGGTACGTCGAGTTGCGGGTGACCACGACCTCGGCGAGGACCGGCTCGAACGCCTCCAGCAGACCCCGCACGTCCTTGTCCGCGCTCGGGCCGACCACACCCACCAGACGGCTGAAGCTGAACGCCTCGCTGACGGCCTCGGCCGTGGCCTGCGCGCCCGCCGGGTTGTGCGCCGCGTCCAGCAGCACGGTGGGCGAGGCGCGTACGGTCTCCAGGCGTCCCGGCGAGGAGACCGAGGCGAAGGCCGTACGGATCGTGTCGACGTCCAGGGTGCGGGCGTGCTCCTGGCCGACGCCGAAGAACGCCTCGACAGCGGCGAGCGCGACCACCGCGTTGTGCGCCATGTGCGCGCCGTGCATCGGCAGGAAGATGTCCGGATACTCGCCGCCGAGACCGCGCAGCGTCAGCAGCTGTCCGCCCACCGCGACCTCACGGGACACGACGCCGAACTCCATGCCCTCACGGGCCACGGTGGCGTCCACCTCGACGGCCTTCTTCAGGACGACCGAGGCGGCCTCCACCGGCTGCTGGGCGAGCACGACGGTGGCGTCGGGCTTGATGACCCCCGACTTCTCCCCCGCGATCTTCTCGGGCGTGTCCCCGAGCCGGTCGGTGTGGTCCAGCGAGATGGGGGTGATGACGGAGACACCCGCGTCGATGACGTTCGTCGCGTCCCAGGTGCCGCCCATGCCGACCTCGACGACGGCGACGTCCACGGGCGCGTCGGCGAAGGCCGCGTAGGCCATGCCGGTCATCACCTCGAAGAAGGAAAGACGGTACTCCTCGCGGGCGTCCACCAGCTCCACGAAGGGCTTGATGTCCTCGTACGTCTCGATGAACTTCTCGGCGGACAGCGGGGCGCCGTCCACGCTGATCCGCTCGGTGATGGACTGCACGTGCGGCGAGCTGTAGCGGCCCGTGCGCAGCTCGAAGGCGCCGAGCAGCGCCTCGATCATGCGGGCCGTGGTGGTCTTGCCGTTGGTGCCGGTGATGTGGATCGAGGGGTAGGCGCGCTGCGGGTCGCCGAGGACGTCCACGAGCGCGGCGATGCGCTTGACGGAGGGCTCCAGCTTGGTCTCACCCCAGCGCGTGGCCAGCTCCGCCTCGACCGCGCGCAGCGCCCTGTCCAGCTCGGGGTCCTCCGGGCGGCCCGGCACGACGTCCGCCTGGGGCGGTCCCGCCTGGGCGCGCAGGGTGCGGCTGCCCGCCTCGATGACGGCGAGGTCGGGATCGCGGTCGGCTTCCTCACCGACGATCTCGTCGAACGCGGCGTCCGCGGGCTCGGCGAGGTTGTCGAGGTTCTCCGGATCGGCGGGGTCGAACTCGTCAGGGCCTTCGGCCGGCCCGGGCTGGTCACTCACGCCGCCCAGTCTACGTAGCCGGAGAGCGGTCGGCCCGCGACGGTCTCCCCGTCCTCCGGCGCCCCTTCACCCGGGGCGCCGGAGTCGGCAGCGGTCAGGCCGCGGGGAGGCGGTCGAGCTGGGCCTTGAGCCGGGCGATGTCGGACTCGGCGGTGGACTGCCGGGTCCGGATCTTTGCCACGACCTCGTCCGGGGCCTTCGCGAGGAAGCCCTCGTTCCCCAGCTTCGCCGTGGTCTGCTTCAGCTCCTTCTCCGCCGCCGCGAGGTCCTTCGTGAGCCGCTTGCGCTCGGCCTCGACGTCGATCGCGCCCGAGAGGTCCAGCGAGACCGTGGCGCCCGCCACCGGCAGCGAGGCCGTGGCGTGGAAGCCCTCGCCCGCCGGCTGGAGCCGCAGCAACTGGCGGATCGCGTCCTCGTGCGCCGCCAGCGGCGTGCCCTCGGCGGCCAGCTCGGCCGGGACCTTCTGGCCGGGCTGGAGCCCCTGATCGGCGCGGAAGCGGCGGACCTCGGTCACGGCCTGCTGGACGGTGCGGATCTCGTCCTCGGCCGCCGCGTCACGGAAGCCGGAGTCGGCGGGCCAGTCGGCGACGACGAGCGACTCCGCTCCCGTGAGCGTCGTCCACAGCTGCTCGGTGACGAACGGCATGACCGGGTGCAGCAGCCGCAGCGTGACGTCCAGGACCTCGCCCAGGACGCGCCGCGAGACCTCGGCCTCCCTGCCGCCCTTGCCGAAGGTGGTCTTGGACAGCTCGACGTACCAGTCGAAGACCTCGTCCCAGGCGAAGTGGTAGAGCGCGTCCGAGAGCTTCGCGAACTGGTAGTCCTCGTAGTGTCCGTCCACCTCGGCGACGACGGAGTTGAGGCGGGAGAGGATCCAGCGGTCCGCCGGGCCCAGCTCGGCCGCGTCAGGCAGCGGCCCCTCGACCGTCGCGCCGTTCATGAGCGCGAAGCGCGTGGCGTTCCAGATCTTGTTGGCGAAGTTGCGGGACGCCTTGACCCAGTCCTCGCCGATGGGGACGTCCGTGCCCGGGTTCGCGCCGTTGGCGAGGGTGAAGCGCAGGGCGTCCGAGCCGTACGCCTCCATCCACTCCAGCGGGTCCACGACGTTCCCGAACGACTTCGACATCTTCTTGCCGTGCTCGTCCCGGACCAGGCCCGTGAGCGCGATGGTGTGGAAGGGGGCGACCCCGTCCATCGCGTAGAGCCCGAACATCATCATCCGGGCGACCCAGAAGAAGATGATGTCGTAGCCGGTGACCAGGACGTCGGTGCCGTAGAACTTCCTGAGGTCCGGCGTCTCGTCGGGCCAGCCGAGCGTCGAGAACGGCCACAGCCCGGACGAGAACCATGTGTCCAGGACGTCCGGGTCCTGCGTCCAGCCCTCGCCCGCCGGGGGCTCCTCGTCGGGCCCGACGCAGCGGACCTCGCCCTCGGGCCCGTACCAGACCGGGATGCGGTGGCCCCACCAGAGCTGGCGCGAGATGCACCAGTCGTGCATGTTGTCGACCCAGTCGAAGTAGCGGGACGACATGTCGGCGGGGTGGATCTTCGTGCGGCCGTCGCGGACCGCGTCGCCCGCTGCCTGCGCGAGCGGGCCGACCTTGACCCACCACTGCATCGACAGCCGCGGCTCGATCGTCGTCTTGCAGCGGGAGCAGTGCCCGACGCTGTGCGTGTACGGGCGCTTCTCCGCGGTGATCCGGCCCTGCTCGCGCAGCGCGCCGACGATCGCGGAGCGCGCCTCGAAGCGGTCCAGGCCCTCGAAGGGGCCGTGCGCGGTGATCACGCCGCGCTCGTCCATGACCGTGTACGAGCAGAGGTCGTGGCGCTGGCCGATCGCGAAGTCGTTGGGGTCGTGGGCCGGGGTGACCTTGACCGCGCCGGAGCCGAACTCCGGGTCCACGTGCGCGTCCGCGACGACGGGGATCGTGCGGTCCGTCAGGGGCAGCTTGATCCGCTTGCCCAGCAGATGCGCGTACCGCTCGTCGTCCGGGTGGACCGCGACGGCCGTGTCACCGAGCATCGTCTCGGCACGGGTCGTGGCGACGACGAGGGAGTCCTCGCCCTCGCCGTAGCGGATGGAGACCAGCTCGCCGTCGTCCTCCTGGTACTCCACCTCGATGTCCGAGATGGCCGTCAGACAGCGCGGGCACCAGTTGATGATGCGCTCGGCGCGGTAGATCAGACCGTCGTCGTACATCCGCTTGAAGACGGTCTGGACGGCGCGGGACAGGCCCTCGTCCATGGTGAAGCGCTCGCGGCTCCAGTCGACGCCGTCGCCGAGCCGCCGCATCTGGCCGAGGATCTTGCCGCCGTACTCCTCCTTCCACTGCCACACGCGCTCGACGAACGCCTCGCGCCCCAAGTCCTGGCGGGACTTGCCCTCTTCGGCGAGCTGCTGCTCGACCTTGTTCTGGGTGGCGATGCCCGCGTGGTCCATGCCGGGCAGCCAGAGCGCCTCGTACCCCTGCATCCGCTTGCGGCGGGTGAGGGCGTCCATGAGGGTGTGCTGGAACGCGTGGCCCAGGTGCAGCGAACCGGTGACGTTCGGGGGCGGGATGACGATCGTGTACGGCGTCTTCTCGCTCTTGGCCTGTGCCTCGAAGTAACCTCGCTCCACCCAGCGCTCGTACAGCTTCCCCTCTACCTCGGCCGGCGCGTACTGGGTCGGCAGATCTGCTGGGGCTGCTGCGTTCGGCCCGTTTGATTCCGGGCTCTGCTGAGTGTTCTCGGTCACGACGGTCAGTGTACGGGCGCGAATGTCGCAGTCTCGAATCGGTTTGGGAACCCGGTGGGGTGGCCGGTATTACCCTCGTCCAGGATGTATGGAACGCATAAGCGATAACTGCTTGTGCTCACATAACGAGGGGACGCGCCACCATGAGCTACCAGCAGCCCGGCCCGTACGGCCAGCAGCCGCCACAGCAGCCGGGACCGTACGGACAGCAGCCGCCGCAGCAGCCGCAGGGCGCGCCGAACCCGTACGGCGGCCAGGGTGGCGCACCGCAGCAGCCCGGTTACGGCTACCCGCAGCAGCCGGGTCAGCCCCAGCAGCCGGGACAGCCGGGACAGCCGGGCCAGCCCCCTTACGGCTACCCCCAGCAGCCGGGCTACCCGCAGCAGGGCTTCCCCCAGCAGCCTGGTCCCTACGGCCAGCCAGGGCAGCCCGGCATGCCGATGCCCCCGCAGGGCGGCAAGAGCGGCGCGGGCAAGACCATCGGCATCGTGGTGGGCGCGCTGGTCGTGGTGGGCGCCGTGATAGGCGGCTTCGTCTTCTTCAGCGGGGGCGGTGGCGGCTCCGTCGCTGACGACGGCAAGAAGTACAAGCTCACGGCGCCGCAGACCGTCGCGACGGAGTACACCAAGTCCACCTCGGGCGCGGACGACATGACCTCCGAGGACGTCGCCGCCTTCGAGAAGTACGGGGTCAAGGGCGCGAAGGACGTGCAGGGTTCGTACGAGTCGGGCAGCGGCTCGACCGCGAAGAAGCTCAACTTCAGCGGCGTGTACGGCGAGGTCGAGGACCCGGAGGCCGTCGTCGACTCCGCCTTCGACAAGCTGGCCACCGAAGCCGAGGAGGACCCGGACACCGGGGGCGGCGGCAAGGCCGAGCTGGTGGGCGAGCCGGAGTCGGTCGAGCCCGCGGGCCTGGACGACGCCGTCATGAAGTGCCAGAACGTGAAGTTCTCCTCCCCCTCCGGTGACAGCAGCGGCGTGCCGGGCTTCACCATCCCGGTGTGCATGTGGGGCGACCACAGCACCATCGGCTGGGTGATGGTCGCCGACCCGGCCGCGGCGCTGACCGGCAAGAGCATGTCGATCGACGACGGCGCCGCGACCACGACGAAGGTTCGCGCCGACGCCCGCGTCGAGATCAAGTAGCACCCCGCACGCGCAGCGTGCGCGCGGCTGCATCACGAAGGGCGCCCCGCGCAGTCCCCCCCGGCGCCCCTCGCCCCCCCCCGCGCCCCCCGCCCCCCCCGGCCCCCCCCCCCCCCCCCCGCCGCCCCCCCCCCCCGCACGGGGCC
>NZ_JBSHAO010000111.1:0-9580 GCF_053611545.1 Streptomyces sp. NPDC054796
GTCTGCGGGGGGCGGGGCGGGCCCCGGGGCGGTGGTGGCCCGCCCCGGCGCCCCGGAGGCGTCAGCCCTCCAGATCGACGCCCAGCTTCTTCAGCTCGGCCGGGAGCTGCTCCTGCTCCACGTCCTTGCCGTCGATGCGGACGGTGGGCGTGCCCTGGATCTCGGCCTTGTTGAAGCCCGCGACCATGTTCAGCGCCCACTTGTCGTAGGTGCCGTCCTCCACGTCCTTCTTGAAGGTCTTGCTCTTCTTCAGTTCGGGAACGGTGTCCGCGACCTTGATGAGGTAGTCGCTGTCGGCGAACTTGTCGCTGCTCTCCTCCGGGTGCCACTTCGCGGAGTAGAGCTTGGCGTGGTAGTCGGCGAAGGCTTCCTTGCTGACGTTCAGCGAGGCACCGAGTGCGCTGATGGCCGACTTGGAGCCCTCGCCGCCCATGTTGCCGTCGATGAGGTCGCCCAGGTGGACGCGCAGCTTGTACTTGCCGTCGTCGGCGCCCTTCTTGAGGGCCTCGCCCGCGCCCTGCTCGAACTGGGCACAGGCCGGGCAGCGCAGGTCCTCGTAGACGTCGATGGTCTTCTTGGCCTTCTCGCCGCCGATGGTGACCGAGGTGCTGTTCGTGCTGGACGCGTTCGCGGGCGCGACGAGCTTCTTGTCCTTGGCGGCGTCCCAGCCGCTGGGCTCGTTCATCTTCGAGACGGCGAAGCCTATGCCGGTGGCTATCGCGAGGACGCCGACGACGGAGACGCCGACGATCACCTGCCGACGGATCTTGTCCTTCTTCGCCTGCCGCTCCCGCTCGATGCGCAGCCGCTCGCGTGCGGCGCGCTTGGCTTCCTGGCTGTTGCGCTTGCTCATGGGTCGGTCTCCGTAGATACGCGTATGTGGGTGGGGACGGGTGCCGGTGCGTGCGCGCCTCGGCGGCCGGAAGAACCCCCCCGCTGCGGGTCCGGTGCGGGACCTGTGCGGGTCCGGTGACGCGGTCCGGTCCGGTGCGGGTCCGTGCGGTGCGGGGGTTCAGGCCGCGAGCGCGCACGGGACCGGCGGGCCCCTGCGGTGTACGGAGTGGACGAGCAGCGGCAGCGCGCGCGGCCCGGGAGCGGGCAGCGCGCGGGGCGTACGGCCGGTCTCGGCCGGTACGCGGCAGCGGCAGACTGCCCGGACGAGGCGCAGCGGCCGGAACGCGGTGGCCGCGGCGGCGCGCAGCAGCCGCGCGAGCGCCGCCTCACCGCGCCGCAGCCAGGCGGCGGCGACGAGGCCGACGCCGACGTGCGCCGCGAGCAGCAGCCACGGCACGGCCGGGTCGGTGGCCAGCGCGGCGGGGGTGGCCTCGTGGCCACGGGCCGTCATGCGGGCGAGCGGGGTGCCGAGGCTTCCGCCGCCGCACAGCAGGTCCACGCCCAGCGAGCGCAGCGGCCCGGCGACGGGGCCTCCGGCCCGGCCGTAACAGGCGTGCTGGCCTGTGGTGAAGACGGTGTCCGCGAACAGCTCCAGCGGGATCAGGAGGGTGGCGATCCGGCCGTAGCCCCGCTCGCGCTCCGCGCACGCGAAGGCGAGCAGGAAGACCGCGGCGCTGATGACGAGCAGCGGCACGAGCGGCACGGGAGCCCCGGAGAGCAGCACATGGGCCCCGGCGGACAGGGTGACGCACAGGGCGGTGAAGACCGCGGCGCGCGCGGTCCTTATCCCTGTCGCGTTCATGTCCGTCGTCCTGCTCATCCGCCTGCTCGTCAGTCCTGTTTCATGACCTCGTCAACGGCCTTGTCGACGGCCTCGCCGTCGCCGCAAGAGTCTGCCACGGGAGCGGGTAAGACGCCCTTAAAGGGGGCCCCTTTTCGCGGCTCCGATGCTCCGCGGCTCCGCCGCTCAGAGGCCGGGTATCCGGCCGTTGCGGAAGAGGTCCACGAAGATCTGGTGGTCGCGGCGGGTGCGGTAGCCGTAGTCGTGCGCGAAATCGACCAGCATGCCGGGGAAGCCCTCCTCGTCGGCGGCGATGGCCGCGTCGATGGCGCGCTCCGTGGAGAAGGGGACCAGGGAGTGCCCGCTCTCGTCGTCGGCCGCGGCGTGCATCGTGGCGGTGGCGCGGCCCAGATCGGCGACGACCCGCGCGATCTCCTCGGGCGCGTCCAGATCGGACCAGTCCAGGTCCAGCGCGTACGGCGAGACCTCGGCGACGAGCTGCCCCGTCCCGCTCAGCTCCGTCCAGCCCAGCCACGGGTCGGCGTGCGCCTGGAGGGCGCGCTGGGAGATGACGGTGCGGTGACCCTCGTGGAGGAAGTAGTCGCGGATCTCCGGGTCCGTGATGTGCCGGGAGACGGCGGGGGTCTGCGCCTGCTTCATGTAGATGACGAGATCGTTCTCCAGGGCGTCGCTGTGGCCCTCCAGCAGGATGTTGTACGAGGGCAGGCCCGCGCTCCCTATGCCGATGCCGCGGCGCCCGACGACGTCCTTGACGCGATACGCGTCGGGCCGGAAGTGGGTGGCCACGGGGAGGGTGTCCAGATAGCCGTCGAAGGCGTCCAGCACCTTGTAGCGCGTCGCGGAGTCCAGCTCGATCGCGCCGCCGCCCGGGGTGAAGCGGCGCTCCCAGTCGCGGATCTCGGTCATGCTGTCCAGCAGCCCGAACCGCGTGTTCGCGCGCGCGGCGCGCAGCGCCTCCAGCACCGGGCCCTCGGCGGTGTCCAGGCTGAGGGACGGCGCGTCGTCCTCCTTGGTGCCGGTGGCCAGCGAGCGGATGCGCTCGCGGTACGCCATGGCGTACGTGCGCACCAGGTCCGTGATCTGCTCGTCACTGAGCGCCTTGGTGTAGCCCAGCAGCGCGACGGAGGCGGCGAACCGCTTGAGGTCCCAGGTGAAGGGGCCGACGTACGCCTCGTCGAAGTCGTTGACGTTGAAGATCAGCCGGCCGTTGGCGTCCATGTAGGTGCCGAAGTTCTCGGCGTGGAGATCGCCGTGGATCCAGACGCGGCTGGTGCGCTCGTCCAGGAAGGGGCCGCCCTGCTTCTCCTCGTCGAGATCGGAGTAGAAGAGGCAGGCCGTGCCGCGGTAGAAGGCGAAGGCCGAGGCGGCCATCTTGCGGAACTTGACCTGGAAGGCGGCGGGGTCCGCCGCGAGCAGCTCGCCGAAGGCGCTGCCGAAGACCTCAAGAATCCGCTCGCCGCGGGCTTCGGCCGAGACGGCCTGCTGCGTTGCCATGGGGTGCCTCTCTGGGTTCCGGTCTGTCTTCCGTGTCCACATCCGCATCCGCGCGGGACGCGCCCCGCGTACGCGGGCGGGGCCGTAGCCCCGGCCGATCTTCCCCCACCTCCCAACGTGCGGGCCGCCGGGGTAGTGCCCGGGCGGCAGGGGCCAGGGTGTGGCGGGCCGACAGGGGCGTCAGGCCCACGCGTGTCAGTGGTGGGTCGTAGACTCTCGAACCGCCCCAGAAGTCCCCCTAGCCGGAGGTGTCCTTCGCCGTGACACAGCAGCCGTTCACGCATCTGCACGTGCACACTCAGTATTCGCTGCTGGACGGCGCCGCGCGGTTGAAGGACATGTTCAACGCCTGTAATGAAATGGGCATGTCGCACATCGCGATGACCGACCACGGCAACCTCCACGGGGCGTACGACTTCTTCCACTCCGCGAAGGACGCGGGCATCACCCCGGTCATCGGCATCGAGGCGTATCTCGCCCCCGACCACCGCAGGAACACCCGCCCCGTCAAGTGGGGCACGCCCCACCAGAAGCGCGACGACGTGTCCGGTAACGGCGCGTACACGCACATGACGATGTGGGCCCGCAACTCCACCGGGCTGCACAACCTCTTCCGCGCCCAGTCCCGGGCCAGCCTGGAGGGCTTCTTCCGCAAGCCGCGCATGGACCGCGAGCTGCTCGCCGAGTACGCGGACGGGCTGATGGCCACCACCGGCTGCCCCTCGGGCGAGGTGAGCACCAAGATCCGTCTGGACCAGTTCGACGAGGCGCTCCAGGCCGCCGGCGAGTACCAGGACATCTTCGGCAGGGAGAACTTCTTCGTCGAGCTGATGGACCACGGCATCGACATCGACAAGCGCGCGCGGGACGGCCTGGAGCGGATCGCCAAGAAGATCAACGCGCCGTTCGTCGTCACGAACGACTCGCACTACACGTACGAGCGCGAGTCCGCGGCCCACGACACCCTGCTGTGCATCCAGACCGGCAGCAACCTCTCCGACCCCAACCGCTTCAGCTTCGACGGCGCGGGCTACTACCTGAAGACGGCCGAGGAGATGTACTCCATCGACTCCTCGGACGTCTGGCAGGAGGGCTGCCGCAACACGCAGCTCCTCATCGCCGAGCGGGTCGACACCTCCGGGATGTTCGAGCCGAAGAACCTGATGCCGAAGTTCGACGTCCCCGAGGGCTTCGACGAGGTGTCCTGGTTCAGGGAAGAGGTCAAGCGCGGCATGACCCGCCGCTTCCCCGGGGGCGTCCCCCAGGACCGCCAGGAGCTGGCGGAGTACGAGATGAGCGTCATCATCGACATGGGCTTCCCGGGGTACTTCCTCGTGGTCGCCGACTTCATCAACTGGGCCAAGGACAACGGCATCGCGGTCGGCCCGGGGCGCGGCTCGGCGGCGGGCTCGATCGTGTCGTACGCCATGGGCATCACCGACCTCGATCCCGTCACCCACGGGCTGATCTTCGAGCGGTTCCTCAACCCCGAGCGCATCACCATGCCGGATGTCGACATCGACTTCGACGAGCGCAGGCGCGGTGACGTGATCCGCTACGTCACGGAGAAGTACGGCGCCGACAAGGTCGCCATGATCGGCACCTACGGCACCATTAAGGCCAAGGCCGCCATCAAGGACGCCTCCCGCGTGCTGGGCTACCCGTACGCGATGGGCGACCGCATCACCAAGGCCATGCCCGCCGACGTCCTGGGCAAGGGCATCCCGCTCTCCGGCATCACCGACAAGAACCACCCGCGCTACAGCGAGGCGGGCGAGGTCCGGGCGATGTACGAGAACGAGCCGGACGTCAAGAAGGTCATCGACTCCGCCATGGGCATCGAGGGCCTGGTCCGTCAGATGGGCATGCACGCGGCGGGCGTGATCATGTCCAGCGAGCCGGTCATCGACCACGCGCCGATCTTCTCCCCGAAGAACGACGGCACCGTCGTCACGCAGTGGGACTATCCGAGCTGCGAGTCCCTGGGCCTGCTCAAGATGGACTTCCTGGGCCTGCGGAACCTGACGATCATGGACGACGCGGTCAAGATGATCCGCAAGAACAAGCAGGTCGACCTCAAGCTCCTCGACCTCCCGCTCGACGACCCCAAGACCTTCGAGCTGCTCTGCCGCGGTGACACCCTCGGCGTCTTCCAGTTCGACGGCGGCCCCATGCGCTCCCTGCTGCGCATGATGAAGCCCGACCACTTCGAGGACATCTCCGCCGTCTCGGCCCTGTACCGCCCGGGCCCGATGGGCATGAACTCGCACATCAACTACGCCCTGCGCAAGAACGGCCAGCAGGAGATCACTCCGATCCACCCGGAGCTGGAGGAGCCCCTCAAGGACGTCCTCGACATCACCCACGGCCTGATCGTCTACCAGGAGCAGGTGCAGAAGGCGGCGCAGGTGCTCGCCGGGTATTCGCTCGGCCAGGCCGACCTGCTGCGCCGGGCCATGGGCAAGAAGAAGAAGGAAGTTCTCGACAAGGAGTTCGTGAACTTCCAGAAGGGCATGCGCGACAACGGCTACTCCGACGAGGCCATCCAGGCCGTGTGGGACGTGCTGGTGCCCTTCGCCGGTTACGCGTTCAACAAGGCACACTCCTCCGCGTACGGCCTGGTCACCTACTGGACCGCCTACCTCAAGGCGAACTATCCGGCGGAGTACATGTCGGCCCTGCTCACCTCGGTGCGCGACGACAAGGACAAGTCGGCGGTCTATCTCAACGAGTGCCGCAAGATGGGCATCAAGGTCCTGCCGCCGAACGTGAACGAGTCCGAGGCCAACTTCACCTCCAGTGACGACACCACCATCGTCTTCGGCCTGACCGCCGTCCGTAACGTCGGCCAGAACGTCGTGGACTCGATCGTCAAGTGCCGCAAGGCCAAGGGGAAGTACGTCTCCTTCCCGGACTTCCTGGACAAGGTCGAGGCCGTCGTCTGCAACAAGCGCACCGTCGAATCGCTGATCAAGGCAGGCGCCTTCGACGAGCTGGGCCACACCCGCAAGGGCCTGACGGCCCAGTTCGAGCCCATGATCGACAACGTGGTGCAGGTCAAGCGCAAGGAGGCCGAGGGCCAGTTCGACCTCTTCGGGGACCTCGGCTCGGACGACGGCGACGACTCGCCCGGCTTCGGCCTGGACGTCGAATTCTCCGAGGAGGAGTGGGAGAAGACGTATCTGCTGGCCCAGGAGCGCGAGATGCTCGGCCTCTACGTCTCGGACCACCCGCTCTTCGGCCTGGAGCACGTCCTCAACGAGAAGGCGGACGCCGCCATCGCCCAGTTGACCGGCGGCGATTACTCGGACGGCTCGATCACCACCATCGGCGGCATCATCTCGGGCCTCCAGCGCAAGATGACCAAGCAGGGCAACGCGTGGGCCATCGCCACCGTGGAGGACCTGGCGGGCTCCATCGACTGCATGTTCTTCCCCGCCACGTATCAGCTCGTCTCCACCCAGCTCGTCGAGGACGCGGTCGTCTTCGTCAAGGGGCGGCTGGACAAGCGCGAGGACGTGCCGCGGCTGGTCGCGATGGAGCTGATGATCCCGGACCTGAGCGAGGCGTCGGCCAACGCGCCGGTGACCATCACCATCCCCACCGTGAAGATCACCCCGCCGCTGGTGGAGAAACTCGGCGAAGTGCTCACCCACCACCGCGGCTCCAGTGAGGTGCGCGTCAGGCTCCAGGGCTCCCGCAAGACCACGGTGCTGCGCCTCGACCGGCACCGGGTCACGGCGGATCCGGCGCTCTTCGGCGACCTCAAGGAGCTGCTGGGCCCGTCCTGCCTGGCGAGCTGACCGCGCCGAGCGGGCCGAGGCCGAGCGGTCCGTCGGCCGGGCTTTAAGGAGCTTTACGGATCTTTGCGGGCCGTAGAGGATCGATTGTCCAAATCGGGCACAAGCGCGTCCTACCGTGGCCTTAGCACGTTTCGAACGTGAAGCACTTTGGTCCGGAGGTGGTCCCACCGTGGATGCCCAGGCGATAGACAAGGCCGTTTTCCTGCTGCGTGATGTGCACACTTCGACGCACGACGCGGTGAAGGCCCTCGGGGACTACTTCCCCGAGCTGGACTTCGAGACACGGCTGCGCTGCGTGCGGGAGGCATGGGACCTCAACCACGCGAGGCCGCTCGCCGCCTGAGCCCGTCAGGGCCCGGAGCCTTTCGCAGGCCGAGAGGGCGCTCCCCGGAAACGGGGGGCGCCCTCTCGCGTGCTCTCGCGCGGCGCCCGCGACCGTGTGCTTCCGCGACGACGGCCGCGCGGAAGATCAGTTGTGGCCGAACCGGCGCTGGTGCTTGCGGGGCGCGTCGGCGGGCCCGCTCTGCGCGCGGGAGTCACCGCCCGCCCCGCGCTTCATCCCCTCGTGCATCTGCTCCGCCGCGCTGCGGGACTCGTCCTCGCGCTGCTGCTGGCGGTTCCGGTTCTTGTTCTTGCCCATGATCGCCTCCTGGTGATCTCAGAACGATGGGCCGGGATCAGCCTCGCATGGGTATAGGAAAGGTGCATTTCGAGCAAATACTCTGAGTGAGGCGACTCTTCCGGTTAACGATCCCGATCGCGCCGTACCCGCCACGCCGATGATCGAGTTCGGGCTGATAGGGCCCTGTACGGTCGGGCAGACTCGAAGAAACGCAGCCTCGGCTGTGCTCGCATACCGAGAGTGGGTGGAACGTGGACCGCTGCGTCGTTCTGGTGGACGCCGGGTACCTGTTGGGCGCCGCCGCGAGCCTGCTGGCCGGGGAACCCACACGTTCCCGGATCAGCGTCGATCACGCCGCCCTGATCCGTGGCCTGCGCGAGCGCGCCGAAGCGGACACGCAGTGTGACCTCCTGCGGATCTACTGGTTCGACGGCGCCCCCGACCGCGTCCCCCAGCCCGAACACCGCAGGCTGCGCGTGATGCCCCGGGTGACGGTCCGGCTGGGAGCGCTGACGCGGAGCGACGGGCGGTGGGCGCAGAAAGGCGTCGACGCCGCCATGCACGCCGAACTCACCGAACTGGCCCGCAACCGGGCCTGCGCCGACATCGTCCTCGTCACGGGCGACGGCGATCTGCTGCCCGGCCTGATGTCGGCCAAGGAACACGGGGTCGCCGTGCACCTGTGGGCCGTCCAGGCCGCCGACGGCGACTACAACCAGTCCGAGGACCTCGTCGCCGAGGCCGACGAGCGCCGCGTGCTGGACCGTAGCTGGATCACCGAGGCGGTCCGCGCGAAGGACCTCACCGGCGTCTGCGCGCCCCAGCCCGTGCCCCGGCCCGAGATCGCGGCGATCCTCTCCGCGCCGCTGCCCGAGTCCGCGAAGAACGGCGGCCCGCCCGCGGGCGTCGACACCGGTGCGGGGCCGTCCGCGGGGGGCTCCGCGACGGAGTCCGGCGCGGACGTGGGGGAGCGGCCGGGCGGCGTCGACGGCTCGGGCCACGCGCGTCCCGCCGCCACGGAGGGGGAGGGCGGCGAGGGCGGCGGCGCCCACGAGGGTGCGGCGCCGGAGGAAGCGGTGGGCCGCAACAGCGGCGTCCCCACACCCAAGGACCTCGCGGGCCTCGGGCGCCCCACGCCGCCCGGACCGGCCAGCGCGCCGCCGCCCAGCGCGACGCTGCGGTGGTCATCCGACAAGGGGTGGGTCGAGCGGGGTGCGCCCGGTGAGCCGCCGGAGATCGCGGCCCTGCCGATGCTGGCGCAGTTGACGACGGCGGAGCAGCGGTGGGCCGACCGTGAGGAGGACATCACCGCGGTGAGCGGTGACCCCTTCGAGGTCGGGCAGGTCTTCGCACGGCGGTGGATCGACCGGTTGGCGACGGGGGTGCACCTGGAGACGCTGTCACGGGAGTATCCGCGGATTCCGCACCGGATCGACGGGGAGCTGTTGCGGTACGCCGCGCGGTTCGGGTTGCTCGCGCACAAGGACGATCAGATCGACGAGCGGGACCGCTACGCCATTCGCGCGGGCTTCTGGCGCGAGGTCGACGCGGACCTCGCCTCCCCGGAACCGGCCCCTTCGCGGGGGGCGGATTGAAACGGTGGGTGCCCTCTTCACGGGGGTGTTGCGCGGGACGGGTCCCCTTCGCGGGGTGCGGAAGGAAACGGGGGGTTGCCCCTTCACGCTGGTGTGCCCCCTCACGGGGTGCGGGGTGAAGGCCACACGGGGTGCCCGTTTCTCGCAGGGGTGCGCCTTGCCTGGCGCCCTCTTGGGGTTTCGTTCGCGTGCTGCGGCCCGGTGGCACGGGTTGTGCCCACCCGTCCCGCCTTGCGGGACGATTGCCCACAACTTTTTGGCGTGCCGGCGCCGGTCGGGTGCGGGTGGGTGGCTTCGGCGCGGCGTGTGGTTGCGGTGCGTTGCGGCTTGCGCCGCGTGGTTCTTGGTTTGTGCCGGTGGCCGTGTGGGG
>NZ_JBSHAO010000112.1:0-9452 GCF_053611545.1 Streptomyces sp. NPDC054796
CCGCCGGAGCGCGTGGCAGCACCTGACGCTGGGTCAGCTCACCGGATCGGCCGTCCCCGGCAGGGCGTTGGCACGTGCCACCCCCGCGTACCACCCCGCGCTGGCCTTCGGGATGCGCTTGCCCGTCGGGTAGTCGACGTAGACGGCGCCGAAGCGCTTGCTGTAGCCGTACCCCCACTCGAAGTTGTCCAGCAGGGACCACAGGAAGTAGCCGCGGACGTCCACGCCCGCCTCGATCGCGCGGTGGACGGCGTCGAGGTGGCCGTGCAGATAGGCGATGCGGTCGGGGTCGCGGACCTCGCCCGCCGGGTCGACGTAGTCGTCGAACGCGGCGCCGTTCTCGGTGATCATGAGTGGCAGGCCGGGGAAGTCGTCCCCGAGCCGGATCAGCAGATCGTGCAGCCCGCTGGGGTCGACGGCCCAGCCCATGGCCGTCGTCGAGCCCGGGGGCCGGTGGAAGGAGACGTTGTCGGCGCCGGGCCAGGGGCTGTGGGCGCTGTTGCCGTGCCCGTCCGAGGTGTGGGCGCCCTCCCCCGTCGAGGCGGAGACCAGGGTGGGTGTGTAGTAGTTGACGCCAAGGAAGTCCAGCGGCCTGCGGGTGCGCGCCAGGTCGCCGTCGCGCACGAACGACCAGTCCGTCAGCCGCTCGGTGTCGCACAGCAGGTCGGCCGGGTACGCGCCCTTGAGGAGCGGTCCTGTGAAGACGCGGTTGGCCAGCGCGTCGATGCGGCGCGCGGCGTCGACGTCCTCGGGCGATTCGGTGAGCGGGCGCACGTGGTGGACGTTGAGCGTGATCGACACCTGTGCGTCGGGGGACAGTTCCCCGCGCAGCGCCTCCGCTCCCCACTGGTGCGCGAGGTTGAGGTGGTGCGCGGCGCGCAGCGCGGCGACGGGGTCGGTGCGTCCGGGCGCGTGGACGCCGGAGGCGTAGCCCAGGAAGGCACTGCACCAGGGCTCGTTGAGCGTGGTCCAGGTCTTCACCCGGTCGCCCAGCGCCCGCGCGGCGAGCTCCGCGTACTCGGCGAAGCGCTCGGCGGTCGCCCGCTCGGGCCAGCCGCCCGCGTCCTCCAGCTCCTGCGGCAGGTCCCAGTGGTAGAGCGTGGCCACGGGCTTGATGCCCTTCTCCAGCAGCTCGTCGACCAGTTGACGGTAGAAGTCGAGCCCCTTCTGCACGGCGGGCCCGCGCCCCGTCGGCTGGACGCGCGGCCAGGCCAGGGAGAAGCGGTAGGCACCGACCCCCATGTCGGCCATGATCGCGACGTCCTCGCGCCAGCGGTGGTAGTGATCGGTGGCGACGTCGCCGGTGTCCCCGTTGCGCACCTTGCCGGGGGTGCGCGCGTAGGTGTCCCAGATGGACGGGGTCCGCCCGTCCAGCGCGGCTGCGCCCTCGATCTGGTACGCGGCGGTGGCCGTCCCCCAGGTGAATCCGGGCGGGAAGACGCGGGGCTCCGCGGTCGCGGTGCTCTCGGCGGTCTCGGGGCCGGGGGCCGAACGTCGGGTCGCTGTGGTCACGAAGGTCCTTCCGGGTGGGGAGCGATGAGGAATCGCGGTACGGGTTGTACTGAGTGGTGCGGAGAGGAGAGGTACGCGGAGGTACGGAGAGGCGCCGAGAGACGGCACGGGAGGAGCGGCGGCACGGGAGGAGCGGCGGCACGGGAGGAGCGGCGGCGCGGGAGGAGCGGCGGCGCGGGAGGAGCGGCGGCGCGGGGTCAGCCCTTGACCGCGCCCTGCATGATGCCGCCGACGATCTGGCGACCGAAGACGACGAACAGGGCCAGCAGCGGCAGGGTGCCCAGGAGCGCGCCCGCCATGATCAGCGACTGGTCCCGCACATAGCCCGCGCTGAGCTGGGTCAGGGCGACGGGCACCGTCGGGTTGGTCATGTCCAGCACGATGAACGGCCAGAAGAAGTCGTTCCAGGCGTGCACGAACGTGATCATGAACAGGACGGCCATCGCGGGCCGCGCCACGGGCAGCACGATGCTCCAGAAGATGCGCAGCGAGTGCGCCCCGTCCACCCGGCCCGCCTCGACGAGTTCGTCGGGCAGCGCCTCGGAGAGGTACTGCCGCATGAAGAACACGCCGACCGCGCTCACCAGCGTCGGGAAGATGACCGCGGGCAGCCGCTGCCCCCAGCCCAGCTCCGTCATCATCATGAACAGCGGGACGACCCCGAGCTGCGGCGGCACCATCATCGTGCCGATGACGAGCATCAGCAGGATGTTGCGCCCCTTGAAGCGCAGCTTGGCGAAGGCGAAGCCCGCCAGGGTGGCGAACAGCACCGTGGACAGCGCGATGACACCCGCCACGATGAGGCTGTTGGCCATGGCCTTGCCCAGCGCCGCGTCCTGCCACGCCTTGCCGAGGTTGTCGAGCAGGTGCGGGCCCGGCAGGAACGGCGGCGGTGTCTGGGTGACCCTGGTGTTGTCGCTGGATGCGGCGACCATCGTCCAGTACAGCGGGAAGAGCGAGACGACGGCGGCCAGGCCGAGCAGTACGTAGGCGAGCGGCCCGGCGTGGTGCTGCCGCCCGGCACCCGTCCGCAGCGAGCGCCGCCTTCGCCGCGCCCCTGGCGCGGTGTCCGTCTCGGCGGGGACGGGGGTGCGGGCTTCCGTCCGTGCCGGAAGGCTGTCTGTGGTCATGACGTGCTGCTCCTGGTCGGCGTACGACGGGACGCGAGGCGCTTGAAGACGCGCTGGAGGACGAAGACGAGGATCAGCAGGAGGAACATGGCCCAGGCGACGGTGGCGGCCCGGCCCATCTGGTAGTTCTTCCAGCCCTCCTCGTACAGCAGCAGTCCGAGGGTCTGGTACTGGTTGTCAGCACCCCCGGTGATGCCGTTGGGGCCCTGTCCGAAGATCAGCGGCTCACCGAAGAGCTGGGTGGCGCCGATGGTCGACAGCACGATCGTGAAGAGGACCGTGGAGCGGATGCCGGGGACGGTGACCTTGGTGAACTGCTGCCAGCGCGAGGCGCCGTCGATGGCCGCCGCCTCGTACCGGTCGCGCGGGATGGCCTGCATGGCGGCCAGGTAGAGCAGCGCGTTGTAGCCGGTCCAGCGCCACACCACGATCGAGGAGATGGCGATCTGCGCGGCCCACTTGTTGTTCTCCCAGTCGAGGCTTTCGACGCCGAAGAGGCCGAGCACCCAGTTGATCATGCCGAAGTCGCGCTCGAAGAGCATGGTGAAGACGAGCGCAGCCGCGCCGACCGACGTCGCGTACGGCGTCAGCGCCGCGACCCGGAAGAACACCGAGCCGCGCAGCTTGTAGTTGAGCAGGTGCGCGAGCCCCAGCGCCATCAGCAGCTGCGGGACGGTGGAGATCACACCGATGGTGATCGTGTTGAGCAGCGCGTTCCAGAACCGCGCGTCGGCCCACAGGGCCGTGTAGTTGTCGAAGCCCACCCACTCCATGAGGTTCATCGAGGCCAGCTCGACGCGGTGCAGGGAGATCCAGGAGGTGTAGATCAGCGGGTAGAAGCTGAAGGCCGCGAAGACGACGAAGAACGGCGCGACGAAGGCGTACGGCGCCGCGCGCACGTCGAGACGGTGCAGCAGCGCGCGCCGGCGTTGGCGGGGGCGGCCCTGGCGGTCGTGACCGGGGCCGCCGGGCACCGGTACGGCGCCCGGCTCCTCGGCGGACCCGCCGGTCCGGGGTACGGGGGTGGAGGTGGCCACCGGAAGGCATCCTTCCTGAAAGCTCTGCGGAGAAGGGACGGGACGAAGCGGAACGGGTGGACGGGGCGGGCGGCGGGCGCCCGCCCCGGAGGACGGACGCCCGCCCGGGGCCCGGCGGCCGGCCGGTACGGGGCTCTGCGCCCGTACCGGCGAGGAGCGACCGCCGGGCGGTGTGGCGGAGGGCCGGGGGCCGTGGGCCGGGCCGTGACCCGGCGGGTCCCCGAAGGGCCCCGACGGATCAGCCCGGTCAGCCCGCGGCCTTCTTGATGCGGCCGTCCGTGGTGTCCCACGCCTTGTCGGGGTCCTCGTTCTTCGACTCGATGAGCTGGAGGCCCTGCGAGAAGATGTCCTTGATCGTGCCGTCCTTGCGGCCGAGGACCTGCTTGTCGGGGATCTCCGTGGCGGCGGCGCCGAAGATCTCACCGATCGGCGCGTCGCTGAAGTACTCGGACTTCGCCCCCGACACGGCGGGCGCCTTCAGCGCCTCCTCCGAGGACGGGAAGTTGCCGAGCTTCTTGAACAGGTACTCCTGCTGCTCGGGCGCGGTGAGCCAGGCGACGAGCTTCTTCGCCTCCTTCTTGACGGGGCTGGCCTCCGTGACGCCGAGGAAGGAGCCGCCCCAGTTGGCGCCCTGCGGGGCCTTCGCCACGTCCCACTTGCCCTTGTTCTTCTCGCCCGCCTTCTCGCTGATGTGGGCGAGCATCCAGGCGGGGCAGACCGTCGTGGCGAAGGTGCCGTTGGCCAGGCCGGGGTCCCAGCCGGGCTGGAACTGGCGGAGCTTGGCCGTCAGACCGGAGGTGGCCACCTTCGAGGCGAGCTTCCAGGCGTCCTTGACCACGGGGTTCTTCTGGTAGATCAGCTCCCCGTCCTCGTCGTAGAACTGCTTGGAGTTGCCGTAGATCATCGCGTTGAACAGCCCGCTGGAGCTGTCCGTGAACGCGACGTCGTCGTCCTTGGAGCCCTTCTTGAAGTCCTCGCCGACCTCGGCGTACTTCGCCCAGTCGCCCTCCCACAGCTTCGCGACCTCGTCGCGGTCCGTGGGCAGACCCGCCTGCTCGAAGAGGTCCTTGCGGTAGCAGACCGCCATCGGGCCGATGTCCGTGCCGAGGCCGACGACCTTGCCGTCCGAGCCGGTGACCTGGTTGAGCTTCCAGGGCAGGAAGTGGTCCTTGCCGGGGGTCTTGGAGAGGTCGACGAACTTGTCCGACTGGGTGTCGACGATGTCCTTGGCCCGCAGGACCTCGATGCCCTGGATGTCCTTGAGCCCGCTTCCGGCGGCCAGGTGGGTCTGGAGAGCGGTGTAGTACGTCTGCTCGTCCCCCGCGACCTCGGCCTTGATCTCGATGTTCGGGTGCTCCTTCATGTACCGGTCCAGCAGGCCGGTCTCCTTGAAGCCCATCACGCCGAACAGGCCCATGGTGATGGTCGTCTTGCCGTCCTTGACGCCCCCGCCCGTGTTGCCGCCGCCACTGCTGCCACCGCAGCCCGCGACCAGTCCGAGCGCGGCAACGGCCGAGACCGTGGCCGTAATTCTTGTACGCCTTAGCGTGCGAGCCCTGCCCATTTCGTCCTCCCCAGCGGCGGCCCCGACGCACCGGAGTACGCGCCTGTCGGTCCGCTCCGCGGCTCAAGTCTGCGATGGGAACGTTCCCAACGCAGAGTGGGAACGTTCCCATCAAGTGACCCGAAGACTGACCGCCCCGCTATGGCTCTGTCAAGAAGTTGAAACCAACGGATTTCGGAAGCGTGTCCCGTGTCCCGGGGCTCCGACGCCCTCCGCCACCCCTCCCCCGCCCCTCGCGCACCACTCGACGCGGCGGTCCTTCTGGCACAATGCGCTGGCGAGCGGGCCAGAGCGGCAGGCTGGACGAGGGAGGAAGCCATGGGGGCGAGCCGGCGGCCGACCATCAAGACCGTGGCCGCGCGTGCCGGTGTCGGCCGCACCACGGTCTCCCGTGTCATCAACGGATCGACACTCGTGAGCGACGAGGCGCGGGCCGCCGTCCTGGCCGCCATCGCCGAGCTGAACTACGTACCCGACTCGGTCGCCCGCGGACTGGTGACCCGCAGGACCAACTCCGTCGCACTCGTGATCCCGGAGTCGGAGAGCAGGCTGGGTTCCGAGCCGTACTTCTCCGCCGTCATCCGCGGCGTGAGCACGGCGCTCATGGACACCAGGACCCAGCTCCAGCTCATGCTCGTACGCGACCAGGGCGAACAGGACCGGCTCACCGAGTCCGTCGCCGAGCGGCGCGTCGACGGGGTGCTGCTGGTGTCGGTGCACGAACGCGACACGCTGCCCGGGCTGCTGGAGGACATGGGGCTGCCCACCGTGCTCGCGGGGCGCCGCTCCCCCGACGAGTCACTGAGCCATGTGCACTCCGACAACCTCGGCGGCGCCGCCGAGGCGGTGCGGCACCTCCTGGCCCGGGGGCGCAGGACGATCGCCACGGTCACGGGACCGCTCGACATGGACGTGGGCCGAGGGCGGTTCCAGGGCTGGCGGGAAGCGCTCGCGGAGGCGGGCCGCGCGACGGACGAACGCCTCGTGGCCACCGGCGACTTCACCGAGGAGGGCGGCCGGCGAGCGATGCGTTCGCTTCTTGAACGGGCCCCTGAGCTGGACGCCGTGTTCGTCGCGTCCGACGTGATGGCGGCGGGCGCGATGGCGGAGCTGCGCGCTCAGGGGCGCCGCATTCCGGACGACGTGGCCGTGGTCGGCTTCGACGACTCGATCCTCGCCCGGCACACCAATCCGTCCCTGACGAGTGTGCGCCAGCCCGTCGAGGAGATCGGCAGCGGCATCGCGCGGATCCTCCTGGAGGAGATCGCCGATCCGGAGGCTTCGCGGCAGCACATCGTGCTGCCCACAGAACTGGTCGTCCGCGACTCGTCGTGAGTCTCCTGGCGGAGGCTGCCCGGCGGCGGGCCCGGCCGGGCCCGCCCGTGGTTCAGGCTGCCGGCAGCCCGTGCTTCACTCGGCGGTCAGCCGGTCGCGCTCCACCGCCTCGTACAGTGCCCGGATGTTGGAGCTGCCGAAGCCGCGGGAGCCGCGGCGCTGTATCAGCTCGTAGAAGAGCGTGTTGCGCTCGTACGGTGAACGGCTGAACAGTTGCAGGAGGTCGCCCCACTCGTCGCGGTCCGCCAGCACCTGCGCGGAGCGCAGCATGCCGACCTCTGCCCGCATGCCCGGAAGCCGTTTCTCCAGGCTGTCGTAGTAGGTGTCGGGAACGGTCAGGAATTCCACGCCCCGGTCCCTGTACTCGCGGACCGTCGGGATGATGTCCTCGACGAGGAACGCCAGATGCTGCACCCCCGGGCCGCCGTTCCGCTCCAGGAAGGCGTCGAGCTGGCCCGTCCCCTTGCCCGGGTCGGGCGCGACGAGGGTGAAGGTGACCCGGCCGGAGGAGCTGCGCATCACGACGGAGTCCATCGCGTGCGCGCCGACGTCCACGTACTCGGAGGAGTAGCAGGACATGCCGAAGGCATCGCGGTAGAAGTCGCCGTACTTGTCGAGCGTGGCGCCTTCGAGGCATACCGCGACGTGGTCGAGCAACTGGATCCGGCCGGTGTGCGGGCCGCTCGGCGCGTCCTGCTCCGGTGCCTCCGGTCCCGGCACGTCCGGTGCAGCTGCGTCCCGTAACGCTGCGTCCGGTAACGATGTGTCCGGCACTGTGGACCAGTTGCGTCCGGGCGGCGGGCCCGCCGCCGGGCCGTGGTCTCGGGGCAGGAGGGTGTGTGTCGTGCCGCCGAAGGCGGAGACCGCAGGGTTGCCCTGGGCCAGGCCCGTATGGCTCTGCCCTGGGCCCGTCACCGTGGCTCCGGCCGCCACCGCCGACCGCACGGTCTCTTCGACGTCGTCGCAGGTCAGAGCAATGTCGGCGATGCCGTCCCCATGTTCGCTGAGGAACCTCCACGTGGCCGGGCCCGTGGTGACGGCGAGCTGCGCCGTGCCCTGCCGCAGCAGCGCGGAGCTGTGGTCCACACCCACGGCCTCCGCCACCCGCGAGAACCCCATCGAGGAGACGAAGTAGTCGACGGCGGACTTCTTGTTGCTCGTGTAGAGCTCGACGTACGCGATGTCGTGCACAGTCATTGAGATTCTCCTGGACGGACGTATGACGAAGGTGGTGGCCGTCACCAGTGCCGTTCCTGTCGGCTGTGAAGGTGTCCGGCCCTGATTCCGTGATCCGCGCACCACATCATGAACTCGTCTATCTGCTCGGCCTCGTACGTGTCCTCGCGACGCGTCGCGGCCATGAGGTTTCCCGGCCAGGGCTCCTCGCCCACGGCGTAGACGTACGCCTCGCCGGCTCCCAGCTCTGTGGTGATCGTGGCCGCCTGTGCGGCGCTCAGACCCGTCGGCTTCCGCTTGCGCGGGTGGCTGCCCGGCCTCCCCCTGCCCGGCAGGTACAGCGGGGGGCGGTGGAGCGGGCTCGCCGGGGCGCTGTCGCGCTCCATTCCGAGGAAGGCGTAGTCGGCCGTGCCCAGGAGCTGCCGGACGCAGCGGTAGGGCGCGGGGTCGGTGCCCGACGAGTCCGTGCCGATGAACGCCGAGCGGCCGGCCAGCTCCACCCAGTACGTCGCCCCTTCGCCGAAGGCCGGGAGGCCAGGGCCCAGGGCGTCGGCGTCGGCGTCGGGATCCATGGCAGCGGGATCCTGGGCGGCGCGCTCTCCCAGGAACGGTGTGGCCACCACCCGGCCGCCGGGGAAGGGGAACTCGTCGTAGTCGTCGGCCTCGACCACCGGGAAGCCGAGCCGGCTGAGGTACAGCCCGGTGGAGGGGCCGTCCGGGTCCGCGCAGGGGCCCGGGGAGGCGCGGGACGTGCGGGAGGCGCGGGGCGCGACGATCGTGCCGATGCGGCCGCGCAGTTGCAGAAGCGTCTCCAGCACGATGGGGTCCTGGTGCCCGTGGGTGACGAGCACGAGGTCGATGAAGTCGGGCAGGTCGTCCAGCGTGTAGTGGTCCTCGGTTCCGCCGTCCGCGCTGATGAAGGGATCCGTCACCACCGCGCCCTCGGGGGTCTGCAACACCAGGCAGGCGTGCCCGAAGTAGCGGATGCGTCCGCCGGCTTCGATGTGCCGGTGTGGCGAGGGGCCCGCGGACTCGCGGAGCAGCATGGCCAACTGCTCCGCCTGGGCGGCGTCGAGCCCGAGCGTCTCGCGCAGGCGGCCGAGCGCGTCCGGCGCCCGGGAGCTGCCCAGGCCGGACGATCCGCCGTACGGTTCCGGATTCCGCTTCGCCGTGACGTGTGTTGCGGCGTGCCTTGTGACGTAGGTTTCCGGCGACCGCGCACAGGATTCCAGCACGGGAGATTCCAGGAATACGGGATTCATCGCGTCGGCTTTCTGTTCTCCCGCATGAGGCTGGGCGGAGAATGTTTCCCCTGACAGCCCGACGGGCGCCTTCTGCTGGAGAAACATCAGCTCATCCACCATGTGCGCCCTCAATCTCCCAGAAGAGAAACAGAACAGAACCCGCACTTGACGGTTCGAGGACTCCGGCGCGACTTCCAGTCGCCGCCCTGGACTTGTAGCGCTCGTGCTCCGCACTATGGCATGCGGCACTTCGGAAGAACAAGACCGCACGGATGCGTTCAACTGCCGCGACACGCACTTGAACGTCCGCCGCCATTCCATAGGGCTCGAAACGGCGGTGAGCCGGACGCCGCCAAGGCCGGGCGGTAGACGGCTAAACCGCGGGGGGCGCCCCCGGCGCGGCCCGTGAACGGTTCCAGCGTGGCGGTAGAGTAACTACAAAATGTCATTGCGG
>NZ_JBSHAO010000113.1:0-9300 GCF_053611545.1 Streptomyces sp. NPDC054796
GGGTGGCCGGGGCGGGGCCGCGGTGGGGGGGGACGCGCGGGGGCATCGGGGGGGGGGGGTCCCGGGTCGCCCCGGCCACACCGGCCGACCGGTGACCCGGCCGCACGAGAAGTGAACAAGTTGTGACGGGAGTTGCGGAGGGGCCCGGTCCGCGTGCAAGGATCTCTCTCACCGCCGGAACGCAGGGCTCCGGGTCACTTTCCGTGACCCCGCGCGGCCCGTGTTCCGTAGCCCCGTCCCCATTCCCCGGGAAGGTCCCCCTCCTTGTCCGCTGCCTTCGCCATGCCTGCCGCCGTGCGCCTTCCGCGCACGGCAGTGGCGCGGCGTGCGCTGCTGACGGTGTTCTTCCTGGGGGGTTTCCTCGCTCTCGCGTTCCTCTTCGGCGGCAGCGCGCACGCGGACTCCGGTCCGCGGCAGGACGGTGCGGCCGGTGCCGGGTCCTCCAGCGGACTGCTGGAGCCCGGCGCCGGTGCGCTTCAGAAGGCGGGTAACGAGGCGGGCGCCGAGGCAGGCTCCGAAGAGAGCGACAAGGCGGAAGCGCAGGCGGACGCGGCACGCGCCGAGTTCGACCAGCAGCGCGCCGAGGCGCGCGAGGAGGCGGGCAGGACGACGGATGCCGTGGTCGAGCCGGTCGCCGAGAGCGCCGAGAACGGCGCGGAGCACACGGGCGGGGTCACCCGTCCCGTCGGCGAGAAGACCGTCGAGACCGTGCAGGGCGTCGCCCACACGGTGGGCCTCGACGAGCTGACGGACCGCCTCGGCCACGGCCAGCGGCCCGGCCACGGCGACGGCTCCGAGGGCCGCCCCTCGGACGGGCACGGCCAGGACGCCGCGCACGGCGAGCGGGACGACAAGGGCGCGGACGGCCCGCACGGGCCCCGGCACCACGCCTCGTCGCCGCCCTCGTTCGACCCCGCGCACAGCGGCCACGTGGCGCAGCACGCGGCAGCCGCCGCGCACGGCGCTGACGACAACGGCGGCGTCCCGGCGGACCGGCTCCCGCTGCGCCACCTGCCTGCCACGCCCGCTCCCACCTCCTCCACCTCGTCGCAGAGCTTCGGCGACGGCAACGGCTCGCGCGGTGGCGCGGACCAGCTCGCCGCCTACGTCAGCGACATGGAGCGCTACGGGCTGCCGCAGCCCGGCGCGGTGCGCGCCGCGCACACCTCGCCGACCCGTGACAGGGCCGGCGACATCCTCGAATTCCCCGGCTAGGGCGGACCGTCCACGCGTCTGCGTTCCCCGTACCTGCCACGCGGGGGTGGACAGGTCTGCCCACAGCCGATTCCCCTGAATTCGAAGGACTCTCCCCAATCATGCGCAAGAACATCCGCCGTACCGTCGTCCTCGCCGCTGCCGCCTCCGGGATCTGGGCGCTCGGCGCCGCCACCGCCAGCGCCGACGAGCTGCCCGTCGCGCCCGACGCCGGTTCCGTGACCGACTCGCTCAAGGGCGCCGACGCGGACTCCGCCACCGGCACGGTCACCGACACCGTCGAAGGGCTCAAGGGCGAGGTGCAGGACACCACCGACAGCGTCACCCAGAAGCTGCCCACCAAGCGCGTCCCGGAGACCGGCCTCGAGGACCTGTCCACGACCACCGCGCCGGACGCCGGTTCCGTGACGGACACCGTCGACGGTGTGACCGGCGGGCTCGCAGGCAAGACCGGTGACCTGGGCAAGGGCGGCGACGCGGCCAAGGGCGCCGTCAAGGGCGCCGAGAAGACCGCGGGCAAGACCGTCGGCAAGGCCACCGACGCGGCCGGTGACGTCAAGGGCAAGGGCACCAAGGCCGTCGACGGCCTCAAGGGCGAGGGGCTGCCGCAGGAGCTGCCGCAGGTCCCGGCCCTCGGCGCCGTCCACAGCCTGCCCACCACCACCGAGGGCCTGCCCGCTCAGGACCTGCCCACCGACGGGCTCCGGACCGACGGCCTCCCCGCCGTGCCCTCGGCCCCGGGCACCGGCGACCTCTTCAGCGGCATCGCCGCCGCAGGACTGCGCCCCGAGCAGCTCACCACGGCGCTCAAGGGCGGCACGACCCAGCAGGTCGTCAAGAACACCAAGCAGACCGTCACCACCGTGCAGCCGCTCGTGGGCCGTGCGGGCGTCGTCTCCGTGCTGCCGCCCGTCGCGCAGTCCTTCGTCGTGCGGACCCTGCCGGTCACCGCGCCGGTCACGGACCTCGCCGGTCAGACCACCGACGTCGCGGAGCAGGCCGCCGGTGACGCGGGCACGACCGCCGACCACGCCGTCTCCACCACCGTCCCCTACGCCGCGGGCATCACGATCCAGGCCGACGGTCTGGCCCAGGGCGTGACCGGTGACGTGGCCGGCCACGTCAGCGCCTTCGGCCAGAGCCTGGCCGCCGACGTCACCCCGTTCGCCGGTGGCCTCGGCAACAACGCCGCCACGGACACGCAGACCCTCGCGGGCAACGCCGTCACCGGCGTGCGGGGCGTCGACGCGGTGTCCGGTGCGGGTGACCTGACCGACGCCGCCAACATCCCGGCGCTGCCCGTCACCTCGACGCTGCCCGCCGCCACGCTGCCCGGCGCCTCCTCGCTGCCCGTCACCGTCCCGGCGGTCTGAGGGACAGTCCTCCATCCAGGCTGGTGGGGCGGCTCTCCGTGGGGGTGAGCCGCCCCGCCCTCCCTCCCCCTCCCTCTCCCACCTCCCTCCCCTCCACCACTACGGAATCGGGACAGCGATGCGCATGCGGAAGAGCATCCGCCGCGGAGCCGCCGTCGCCGCTGCCGCCGCCGGGCTGTGGGCCCTCGGGGCCACCGCGGCACAGGCGGACGGGCTGCCGTCGGCCGACGGCGTCCTCGGCACGGCGAGTACGGCGAGTACGGCAGGCACGGTCGACGTCGACGACGCCCTGGACACCAAGGACGTCCTGGACGACGGCACGGTGACGACCCTCCCCGCGAAGAAGGCGACCGGCCGGGACGTGCACGTGCCCGCGCACGTGAAGCGGACAGCGAAAACAGCGAAAACAGCGAAAACAGTTGGCACGGCGGAGACGGCGGAAACGGCGGAAACGGTAGGACATGCCCAGGAGAAGACCAGGGAAGCCGTGTCAGCGGCGCGAGGGACCCGTGCGCTTCCGGCGTCCACGGGAGCTCCGGCAGCCGGAACCGTGTCCGGCCTCGCGGCTGCGTCCGCCGTCCCGCACGCGCCCGATGTGCCGGAGGACGTGGTGATCGGGGTGCCCGAGGTGGTGCCCGGCGTGCCGAGCATCGGCGTCGTGCCGCTCTCGCTGCCCGGCATCCCGGGCGTCGGGCCGATACCCGGCGACTCGTCGTCGGTGCCGCCGGTCGTCGGCTCGCTCCCTTCGGTGCTGCTCGACCGCTGAGCGACGCCCCACCCCGGCCTGGCCGCGGCGGTCTCTGTGGGGAGAGCCGCCGAGGACGTCGGGCCATGGAAAGCGACAACGTCAGGGGTACGTACGAGGGACGGCGGTCCCTCGTACGTACCCCTGACGTACGCCGGTCTCCCCGGCCGCCGAGGCGCTCCGCAGCAGGCGGGAGACCATTTGTGACCGTTGTCACCGCGCCGGTGTGAGCTGCGATTTATGAAGCGCTCACGCACAGAGCTAACCTGCAAGGCGGACATGCCGCGCGCCACCGGCGACGCCGCGGCCACGCGGCACGCCCACGCTGACATCGACCGCGATACCACTGATTAAGGGGACGGACGCGCGTGGACCTGTTCGAGTACCAGGCGAGGGACATCTTCGCCAAGCATGACGTACCGGTGCTGGCCGGTGAAGTCATCGACACGCCCGAGGCGGCGCGCGAGGTGACCGAGCGTCTCGGCGGCCGCGCGGTCGTCAAGGCGCAGGTCAAGACCGGCGGCCGCGGCAAGGCCGGTGGCGTGAAGCTGGCCTCCGACCCGGCGGACGCTGTCGAGAAGGCCAACGCCATCCTGGGCATGGACATCAAGGGCCACACGGTCCACAAGGTGATGCTGGCCCAGACCGCGGACATCGCGGAGGAGTACTACGTCTCCTTCCTCCTCGACCGCACCAACCGCACCTTCCTGGCCATGGCCTCCGTCGAGGGCGGCGTGGAGATCGAAGAGGTCGCCGCGACCAAGCCCGAGGCGCTCGCCAAGATCCCGGTCGACGCCATCGAGGGCGTCACCGAGGCGAAGGCCCGCGAGATCGTCGAGGCGGCGAAGTTCCCGGCCGAGCTGCACGACCAGGTCGTGAACGTCCTCCAGAAGCTGTGGGACGTCTTCGTCAAGGAGGACGCCCTCCTCGTCGAGGTGAACCCCCTCGTCAAGACCGGCGACGGCAAGGTCATCGCGCTGGACGGCAAGGTGTCCCTGGACGCCAACGCCGACTTCCGCCAGCCCGACCACGACGCGCTGGAGGACAAGGCCGCCGCCAACCCGCTCGAGGCGGCTGCCAAGGCCAAGGGCCTGAACTACGTCAAGCTCGACGACGGCCAGGTCGGCATCATCGGCAACGGCGCGGGTCTGGTCATGTCGACCCTCGACGTCGTCGCGTACGCCGGTGAGGCGCACAGCAACGTCAAGCCCGCCAACTTCCTGGACATCGGCGGCGGCGCCTCGGCCGAGGTCATGGCCAACGGCCTGGAGATCATCCTCGGCGACCCGGACGTCAAGTCCGTCTTCGTCAACGTCTTCGGCGGCATCACCGCCTGCGACGCCGTGGCCAACGGCATCGTCCAGGCCCTGGAGCTGCTCAAGAGCAAGGGTGAGGACGTCAACAAGCCGCTGGTCGTGCGCCTCGACGGCAACAACGCGGAGCTGGGTCGCAAGATCCTGACCGACGCCAACCACCCGCTCGTGCAGCAGGTGGACACCATGGACGGAGCGGCCGACCGCGCCGCCGAGCTGGCTGCCAAGTAAGAGGGACGAGGACACCGAGAACCATGGCTATCTTCCTTACCAAGGAGAGCAAGGTCATCGTCCAGGGGATGACCGGCTCGGAGGGCCAGAAGCACACCAAGCGGATGCTGGCCTCCGGCACCAACATCGTCGGCGGTGTGAACCCGCGCAAGGCGGGCACCACCGTGGACTTCGACGGCACCGAGGTGCCCGTCTTCGGCGGCGTGAAGGAGGCCATCGAGGCCACCGGCGCCGACGTGACCGTCATCTTCGTCCCGCCGAAGTTCAGCAAGGACGCTGTTGTCGAGGCCGTCGACGCGGGCATCGGCCTCGCAGTCGTGATCACCGAGGGCATCGCGGTCCACGACACCGCCTACTTCTGGGACTACGCCGCCCAGAAGGGCAACAAGACGCGGATCGTCGGCCCCAACTGCCCCGGCCTCATCACCCCGGGCCAGTCCAACGCGGGCATCATCCCGTCGGACATCACCAAGCCGGGCCGCATCGGCCTGGTGTCGAAGTCCGGCACGCTCACGTACCAGATGATGTACGAGCTGCGCGACATCGGCTTCTCGACGGCCGTGGGCATCGGCGGTGACCCGGTCATCGGCACGACGCACATCGACGCGCTGCGCGCGTTCGAGGCGGACCCCGACACCGACCTGATCGTGATGATCGGCGAGATCGGCGGCGACGCCGAGGAGCGGGCCGCGGACTTCATCAAGGAGAACGTGACCAAGCCGGTCGTCGGCTACGTCGCGGGCTTCACCGCTCCCGAGGGCAAGACCATGGGTCACGCGGGCGCCATCGTCTCCGGTTCGTCCGGCACGGCGCAGGCGAAGAAGGAGGCCCTGGAGGCCGCGGGCGTGAAGGTCGGCAAGACCCCGTCCGAGACCGCGCGCCTGGCGCGCGAGCAGCTCGGCGGCTGACGGCGGCCCTACGGGCCGTGCGGCCCGAGCCGGCTGACGTGGCCGTGCCGACCGCACCGGTTGCGCTGGCTGCGCCGGTCGTGCTGGCCGTACCGGTTGCACCGGTCGTGCTGGCTGCGCTGGCCGTACCGGCTGCACCGGTCGTGTCGGCCGTACCGGCCGCGCACGGCTGACGCCGAGCCTGACGCGCCGAGGCCGTCCGGTCTCCGTGCGAACGCTGACGGGCCCGTCCCCCTCACCGGGGGGCGGGCCCGTCAGCGTGGCGCGACCCGGCCACGGCCGCCCGGACCGGACCGGGGAACCGGCCCTGGAACAGCCCGGGCCCACCCGCCTCCCCGGTCTTCCCGGCTTCCCCGGTCTTCGCCGCCCTCGCCGCTTTCCGGAGGGCCTTCTCCCGCTCCCGCTGCTCGGCGCGTTCCCGCTGCTGCGCCCGTTCGCGCTTCTTCTCGCGCTCGCGTGCCTCCTCCCGCTCACGCTCCCGGGCGACCGCCTCCGTCCGCGGCTGGTCGCGCTTCAGCTCGCCGTCGGGCGTGAAGTCGTCCATGTGCATGCGGCGGTTGACGGAGCGCAACTGGGGCGCGTACGCGGAGCCGGAGGTCTCCGGCGCGGCTCCGGGCAGGGGCTGGACGATGCCGAGGACCGCGTCCTTGGCCTTCCGCTCACCACCGCTCGGGTGTCCCCCCTTGGCACCGCGCGCATGCTGGTCCGCGCCCGGGTCCGCGCCCGCGCCCGAGCTGTCCGGGGGCCCGGCGGAGGGGGCGAAGCGCGTGCTGCCGACGGCCTGCCCCCGCGCCTTGTCGTCGGCCGGCCGGTCAGCGCCGTCGGACCCGTTCCACAGCGCGGCCCCGGTGAACACGGCGACCGTGACCGTCAGACCGACCGCGGCACCGTGCCGACGCCGCGTCCGGCGTTCGCCGCCGCGCCGCACGAGCCGCGCCGGGCGCGTGCGCGCGGGCTGTGCCGCGGCCAGCTCCCGCAGCCGCGCGGAGAGCAGGACGCCGCGCGGCGCGCCCGGCTCGTCCCGCAGCTCCGGCATCCGTTCGAGTACGGCGTCGCGCGCGTGCTCCAGCCGCCCGGCCGTGGCCGGAGTGCTCGCCTCCGTCTCGGCGGCGATGGCGGACAGGCCGACGCCGAGACCGTCGTGCAGGAGGAGCGCGGCGCGGTACGAGGGAGGCAGCGCCAGCAGCGCTTCGAGCAGCGCCCGGTCGGAGGCGGGGGCGCGACGGGTGTCCCGGTGCCGTCGCCGGGGGCGGAGCCGACGCCAGGGGGAGAGCGCGTACGTGTACATCGCGGCCCTGACCCACCCGCCAGGGTCCGGGTCGACGGCGACCTCGGGCCAGCGCTCCCAGGCCAGATGGAACGCGGCGGCGACGGCCCGGTCCGCCATCCGACGGTGCCCGCACAGCAGGAACGCCTGGCGGCTGAGGGCGGGAGCGTGTTGCGCGTACAGGGCGTCGAAGGCGCGCGCCGGGGTTTCGGGCCGCGTGGGAACGGTGGCGGATGTGACGGGGGTGAGGGGGGTGACGAGGGCGACGAGCGCGAGCAGGTCCTCCTCGTTCTCCCACACCCCGGTCCCGGTCCCGGGCCGGGTTCCGGGTTCCGGTTCCGGGTCCGGGTCCGGGTCCGGGTCCGCTTTTGGCTCCGGTGGCGGCTCGGCGTCGGCCTTCTTCCTGGTGGGACGCTCGGAACGGCGGCCGTCTCCGCCCCTCACGCGCCCGGCTTCCTCTCCACACTCGGGTACGAGGGCCGGATCGCTCTGGCACTTTGTGTGAAAAGATACATACGGACATCCTGGGCGACACAGCGACGATTCGCGCGATACCGGGGCGAAACGGGTGTTCTTGGCAGCATGGCGCCCGTGAGCCAAGTGACGCATCGCAGCCCCTCGTTGTCCCCGTACGCCCGAACGGCGCGGCGACCGCTGCCCGCGTCCGGTGCCTGGCTGTTCGGGGGAGCCGTCGCCGCGTGCCTGGGCCTCGGCCTCCTCGCCGTCGTCGTGCTGCTCCTGTGGATCACCTCGCCGTACCCGGACAGCGGCCCTGGCGGCGCGCTCCACGTCGCCGCCGACCTCTGGCTGCTCGCGCACGGGGCGCGACTCGTGCGCGCCGAGACCCTGTCGGGGCAGTCCGCGCCCATGGCGCTCACCCCGATGCTGCTCGCCGTGCCACCCGCCTGGCTGCTGTACCGCACGACGCTGCTCGCCCTCGTGGAGGGGGAGGAGCGCGGGGACGGGCGCGGCCCGAGGTCCGTCGTCGGCTGGGTGGCGGGCGGATACCTGCTGGTCGCGGGCGCGGCCGTCTGCTACACGGCCACTGGTCCGCTGCGTGTCGACGTGCTCAGCGCCGTGCTCCGGCTGCCGCTCTTCGTGCTCGGCGTGACGGCCGTCGCGGGATGGCTGGGCGGCGGGCGGCCCGCGCTGGAGCTGCCCGCGCGGCTGAACCGACTGCGTTGGCTGCGCTGGCTGAAACGGGTGTTCGCGCGCCCGCTGCTCCGCGTCCTCACCCGGCGACGGGTCCTCACCGCCGTACGGGGCGCGGGTGCCGCCGTGGCCGTACTGGTCGGGGGCGGTGCGCTGCTCGCCGGTGGCGTGACGGTGTGGCACGCGGGGGCCGCGCAGCGGGCGTTTCCGCAGCTCACGGACTCGTGGTCGGGCTACGTCGCGGTGCTGTTGGCCGCCGTCGCGCTGGTGCCGAACGCCGCCGTCTGGGGGGCGGCGTACGCGCTCGGGCCCGGGTTCACGCTCGGGGCGGGCAGCGTGGTGAATCCGCTGGACGGCGCCGTCGGGTATCCGCAGCTTCCGCACTTTCCGCTGCTCGCGGCGTTGCCGGGGGAGGGGGGTGGGGGGCCGCTGACCTGGGGGGTGGGGGTGCTGCCGCTTGTGGCGGGGGTGGTGGGTGGGTGGTACGTCGGGCGCGACGTCGCGCCTACGGCCGGGGCCGATGGGCGCGCGGACGCGGAGGGGGTGGGGGGCACGTTGCTGGTGTCCGTGCTCACGGCCTGCTGCTGCGGCGCGCTGATGGCGCTCCTCGCGGGGTTCGCGGGGGGCGCGCTCGGCACGGGCGCCTTGGCCCACTTCGGGCCGAGCTGGTGGCGGACGGGGGGAGCGGCGCTGTGCGTGGTGGGAGTGCTGGGGGTTCCGGTGGCGTTGGTGGTGCGGGGGTGGCGTGTGCGCGGAGGGAGGCGCGAGGGCCGCTCGCGCGACGAGTGGCACACGACCGCGTCACGTCACACGCGGTGGGCGGCCCTCAAAAAGGCATCGGGCGGCCTGATGAACGACTTCGATCCCCGGCACTGAGCGCTGCGCTTTGCTGTTTGTCGTTTTTCGGGTGCGGGTGGGTGGCTTCGGCGCGGTGTGTGGTTGCGGTGCGGTGTGGCTGGCGCCGCGTGGTTCTTGGTTTGTGCCGGTGGTCGTGTGGGGTTGGTGTGTGGGTGGGGGTCGGTGCCGTGGTGGGGGGGGGGGGACGCGGGGGGGCAGGGTGGGGGGGGGTGGTGGGGGTTCGGACGGCCGGCGGGGC
>NZ_JBSHAO010000114.1:0-9241 GCF_053611545.1 Streptomyces sp. NPDC054796
CCACCCGCACCCGACCGCCGACGGCACGCCAAAAGTTGTGGGCAATCGTCCCGCAAGGCGGGACGGGTGGGCACAACCCGTGCCACCGGCCCGCACCACGCGAACGAACCCCAAGAGGCACCAGGGCAGGCGCGCCCCTGAGAGGCCGGGCACCCCGTGTAGCGGTCAACCTTGCGCCCGTGAAGGGTTAGCGGAGGGCGCGGAGCTTGCGCCAAGGGGTGAACGTGAAGACCGCGGCGCCCAGCAGGAGCACCGTGCCCGCGACGAACCCGAGCGCGCGCAAGCCGCCGCCGTCCTCGGCCCCCGTCTCGGCGAGACCACCGCTCGTCGTCTGCGCGCCCGCGTCCGCCGTACCGCCCGAAGCAGCCGCACCGCCGGAGGCCGCCGCTCCGCCGGAGTCTCCGCCGCTGACGCCGCCCTGGTCGGTGGTGTCCAGCTCCAGCGAGGCCCCGGGGTCCTTCGACGGGGTACAGGTCGTGGTCGTGCCGAGAGCCTTGACCGTCAGGACGCCGGGGGTCAGCGTCGCCTTCCCGTCGGCGCCGGGCTTGTACGTGCCCTTGAGGTCGGGGATCTCGATGGGATCGCCCTGCGCGATCGCCTCCTTGTTCTTCGCGCCGACGACCTTCACCGTGCCCTTGTCGTCGCCGCCCACCTTGACGTCCATGGAGGGCTCGACGGAGTCCGCCGGGATCTGGGCCGGGCTGTCCATGACGGACTTGCTGAACTTCACCGTCAGCGCGTAACTCTCGCCGGACGCGGTCGCGTCGATCCGCACGGGCGAGGTCGCGCTCTTGTCGCCGATCGGGGTCTTGCAGGAGTACGGGACCTCGACTTCCTTGCCCGTGAAGCTCTTGCCGTCGCCGCTGCCGCCGCTCCCTCCGCTGTCGCCGCTCCCTCCGGTGGCGTCGGAGCCACCGCCCGAGGCGGCGTCACCGCCCGCGCTGCCGCCGCTGTCCGCTCCGGGGAGCCCCGGGATGGCCGGTGCCTTCGGAAGGCTGCCGGTGGGCAGGTCGGACGGGATTCCGCTCGGCACGCCGGTGACACCTGGCACCTGCGGCGTTCCGCCGGAGTCCTCGGCCTGCGCGGACCCCGCGGCCATGAACACACCCGCGCTGCTGAGCATCAGCGCGACACCGAGCGCGCGCCGTCGTTGCCTCATCACGTACTTCCCTTCGGAGGGGGACGGTCATCGGACGGTGCGGAGAACTGGGGGTCGCGCCGGGTGCTCGGCGCGAGGGTGTCGGGTGTGAACCAGGGCAGCGTGCGTTCCTCCGCCCGCTCCCCCGGCGGCCCGGCCGCCGCTGCCGGGGGCTTCGCGAGCCGTTCGGCGAGGCGCGCGGCCAGCCGGTCCCGCAGGGGCAGGGCGCGGGGCCTGGCGTGGGCGCCGGCCGGGCTGACGACCTGGCCCGACTGCCGGGGCCGCGTGCGGTCCACGACGGCCATCCCGACGCGGAAGACCGCCGCGGGCACGACGAGGAACAGCAGGATCCAGAAGAGGGTCACGCCCCAGGGGCGTCCCACGTCCCAGGGCTGCTCGGTGAGCACCTTGCCGCCGTACTTGGCGGCGACGGTGTAGTCGCCGTGCGCGCCCGAGGACAGTTCGACGGGCAGCATGACCCGCTTCTTCTTGCCGGGGTCCACGGTGCCCCGCCACTGGTGCCGCTCCCATTCGGGGGCGTAGACGCCGTGCGAGGTGCCGACCTCGAAGACGGGGTTCTCGGCCCGGTCGGCGCCGAGGTTGCCGACGGTGAGGACCAGTTGTCCCTGGGGCGGCGCGCCGAACCAGTCGAGCAGTCCACCGCCGCCCTCCAGCCGTGCGGCGAGCACCGTGAGCCTGCCGCCGCCCGCGTCCTCGGGGAGCGGCTTCACCGGGTGTCCGGCCACTTCGAAGGCCGCGTCGGCGGAGGCGTAGGAGCCGGTCACGGTCGCCGCGCGGACGACGCAGGGGCAGGGCTTGGGCGGCTCGGCCACGGGGATCTTCTTCTCGAAGGTGCCGTCTGCCGAGGTGGTGACGGCGCGGCCCTCGGAGTTGGCGCAGGCGTTGGTGCCGCCGATCGCGTTCTGGCCGCACATGAGGAGGGTCAGCAGGGCCTTGGGCCGCCAGCCCTTGCCGGTGACGGTGACGCTGCCGCCCGTCCCTGCTTCCTTCGTGGAGAGGGAGAGCGAGGGCTTCCCCTCGTCGTCGGCGGCGGCGACGGCTGACGGCGACGAGGCCGCCGCCGGAACCGCCAGCCCGGCGCCCACCATCAGCGCGCACACCGTCAGGACGAGCGCCCGTACGCCGCCTCCCCTCCGGTGCCGCCGGAGGTCCGTGCCGTCGCCGCGTATCACTTCACCGCTCCCGTCGCCGCACCAGCCGCCGCCCCGTCGGGGCTCCTGTCACCGTCGCCATCGCTGTCGCTGTCGCCATCGCGGTCGCCGCCACCGTTCGCGCGCGGGAGGGGACGCGACGGGGCGTCCTCGACGTCCTCCTGGCGCCGCGCCTCCGACGGCACGCACGTCTCCGTCTCCGCCACCGTCACCGCACGGGGCGCTGTCCCCGCGCGGGTCAGTGCCCGGACGACGGCCGTGCGCCACCGCCACCGCCCCAGGACCGCGCCCGCGAGCGCCAAAAGCGCCGCGCCCCCGCCCAGCGCCCCCCACGGCACGGTCGTGTACGAGCCGCTCGCCTCTCCCCGCGCGCCGTCCTCCGCCGTGACGGAGAGGGTGACGTCCGTGGAGTCGAGGGAGGGCGGGTCGTGCCACGGTTCGCTGAGCGTGACGCGCTGGCCTGGCAGCAGTTCCAGGTCCAGGGCCCGCGACTCGCGCCGCAGCACCTGCCCGAAAAGGCCGTCGGCGCGCACGGCGAGCCGGGGCTCCAGCGCCGTGTTGCCCCGGTTGACCAGCGCGTACTCGATCTCGGCCGCGCCGCCGTCCTTCTCCCGCACGCGCACGTCCTCGACGCTCAGCGCCGACAGCGCGGGCCCCGTGACCCGCAGCCGCATCCGTACGCCCGCGTCCCGCTTCCCGTCGCTGACGACGACCGCGCCCGGGTGGTCGCCCGGCACGGCCTCGCGGGGGACGGTCACGGTGAACGGCACGTCGGCCCGTGTGCGCGCGGGCACCCGCACCTCGCGCTCGGCGAAGGCGATCCAGCGCCCGGCCCCGGTGCTGGCGCCCTTACCGCGTACGGCGAAGGCGCCGTCGCGGCCGTTGTACGCGTCGGCGCCGCGCAGCTTGTACGTACGGGCCTGCCCGCTCTCGTTCGTGACGGAGACCGTGTCCTTGAGCACGGTTCCCGGCGCGCCCTCCAGGTAGAAGAGGGAGCGCGCGTCCTTGTCCGTCTCCCCGTCGGCGGCCGAGGCCGCGGGTCCGGCGGGCGCGGCCGACCACTCGCCGCCGCTGCCGCCCCGGCCATCGCCGTCGTCTCGAGGGACCGCGGCCGCGCTCCCCGCGAGCGGGGGCGCGAGCGGCGCGCACAGCGCCACGGCGGCGAGGGCGAGCGCGACGGCGGCGGCCCGGACCCGGTCCCGGCGCGGCCACGGGAGGACACGGCGGACGACGGGCATCGGTGACGGTGACGGCCTCAACGGGCGGCTCCCTCGACGTGCGGGTGTGCGGGTGTGCGGGCGTGCATGCGTGCTCGGCGGACGGACGCAGCGGCGGACGCAGCGGCGGACCCGCGCCTCAGCGCGAGGCTGCCCCCGCGGCGCGGCGCCGGGTCACCCACAGCGCCCCGGCCACACCGGCGAGCAGCACCGTGCCGCCGAGGGTGCCGAGCGCGACGGCCGAGTCGGCGGGGCCCGTCTGGGGCAGCTCGTCGCTGGAGCCGCTTGAGGAGGATCCGCTGTCGCTGCCAGAGCCGCTGCCGCCGGTCGAGCCGCCGTCGTCCGTGCCGCCCCCGCCCTCGGCCGCCTCCACGTCGAGCGAGAGCGAGGGCTTCGGGTCGTTCGAGGGCTTGCAGGTGGTGGTCGTCCCCATGGCCTTGATGGTGAGGGTGCTGGCCGTGAAGGTGACCTTGCCGCTCTTCTTCGGGGTGTACGTGCCCGACAGGTCGGTGATCTTGATGGGGGTGTTGGCCGGAATGGCCTCCGGGTTGGTGGGGCCGCTCACATCGACGTTCCCGCTGTCGGCGCCGCCGAGCTTGATGAGGGCGCTGGGCTTCATCGCGCCCTTGCCCAGCTCGACGGGGCTGGAGGAGACGCCCTTCTCGAAGGACATGGTGAGCTTGTAGCCGTCGCCGCTCTTGGTGCCCTTGATGTCGATGGGCGAGACGGCGCTCTTGTCCCCGATCGGGGTCTTGCACTGGTAGTTGACGTCCACGGTCTCGGCCTGCGCGGCGGGAGCCGACACCAGTACGGCAGATCCGGCGGCAACCGCCGTGGCCAGTGCGACGGCGGCGCGGCTGTGGCGCTTCTTGCTCTGGGACACCGGGGTTCCCCCTTCATCCTTGCTCGGCAAGTTCTGACGACACATCAGATTGGGCGCTGACAGTACGCCGGGGACCTTGACGATGGAAGACACGTCACAGCAAGGATCCTGCGCCCGAAGGGACGCAGGAGGAAGGGGAGTTACCGCGCGTAAGCGCGCTCGCCGTCGGCATCAGGCCACGACGAGGAACGAGGAGAGGAGGGACGGGGAAGCCTGGGGCCGGGGAACCGGCGCCGGGCTCAGTTGGGCGCGGCCAGCTCCGCCCAGACCGTCTTGCCGGTGCCCTCGGGGTTGCGTACGACGCCCCAGTCCAGGCAGAGCCGCTGCACGATGAACATGCCGTGACCGCCGGGCCGCCCCGCGCGGTGCGGCGTACGGGGCGCGGGCGAACCGCTGCCCAGGTCGACGATCTCCAGGCGCAGCACCTTGGGGCCGCTGCCGACCCGCAGCTCCTCGGGGCCTTCGGCGTGCAGGCAGGCGTTGGTCACCAGCTCGGAGACGACGAGGAGCACGTCCTCGGCCGCCGCGCGCTGGTCGCCCGTGGCGGCGGGCAGCCAGCCCCAGTCCTGGAGCGCCTGCCGGGTGAAGTCCCGCGCGCGCGGTACGGCGCCGCTGACCCCGGCGAGGCGCAGCCTGCGCACCTGGCGGATGGGGCGGCCCTGCGCGGTGGCCCCGCCCTCGTCCGGTGCCTGGCCCGAGGAACCCGGAGCACCCGGCGTACCAGAGGCGCCCGAAGCGCCCGAGCCGCCGGGCCCGCCAGGAGTCCCTGTAGCGCCGGAGGAGCCTGACACGCCGGGCGTGCCGTGCGTCCCGCGACCACGGGAGCCGGGGCCGGGACCCGCGCCCCCGCCCTCGCCGCTCTCGGCTCCTGGCACGACGCCCCCGGCCTCCGACACGGCGGCGGTCGCCGGTGCACCCTCGCGCTCCGGGCCGCAGTCGCCCGCCGGGTGCGGCCGGGTGGTGCTCATCAGTGGTTCACCTCACCGATCACCGATTTACCGTTTCGTCGCCTCGTGCCGGCCTGGTCGAGCGGCTTGACGAATGTCTGACAGATTCAGGGGTCTCCTGCCCTACCGGACCGTGAGAACACCCACGGATTCGGATGGACTGGTGTGATGCGCGTAACGCCCCCGTGACCTAGGGGTACGGAGATGTCGCGGGGATTACACCCCGGGCGCGCTCGCGAGCGCCGCATCAAGATCATCGTGCACCGTGAAGACGGCTTCCGCACCTGTGATCTCGAAGACGCGCGCGACCACCGGCAGCATCCCGGCGAGATGGACCCCGCCGCCCGCGGCCTCGGCCTTGAGCCGGGCTCCCAGGAGGACGTTCAGGCCCGTCGAATCGCAGAACTCCAGCCGCGAGCAGTCCACGACCAGGCGGCTGTAGCCCTCCTCGACGCTCTGCTCCAGCGGCTCGCGCAGCAGATCGGCGGTGTGGTGGTCCAACTCACCCTCGGGCGTCACCACGGCACTGACCCCCTGGTGCCGTACGTCGACCGTCAGCCGGCCCCGGCTGGTGCTCCCGGGCATCCCGCGGTCCATGCACACCCCTTCTGGTTGCGTATGCGCCTTCACTGCTGCCCCCCGACAAGCGGTTCGAACCCTACGCCTTTGCCGCCACGTTCGGTAGCTGAACAACCCACACATTGGCGCAAATTCGGACATAAAGGACTTGCCATGCCCGCGCGTGAGCGGGTAGGTCTAGAAGGGACAGAAGCAAGACAGTGGCTTTGGAGGCGCCGCACACCGCAGTGCACGTCACGGCTTCGGCAGCCATATGCCGAGAAATGATGGAGGACACATGTCACCCCGGCTCGATAACGGGATATCGGAATCGACCGACCAGGCCGCCCCGGAGGTAACGGAAGAGTACCGCCCGGAAGAGCTCCCGGAACCCACGAGTCCGGACACGGTCGAGGACCTCTTCGACCAGCTCCAGCTCCCCGAGATCCCGCCCTACGACGAGGTGGGCCCGCTTGACGCGCGGGCGCTGTCCAAGACCCTCTTCGGCCGCCTCGAGCACCTGGAAGAGGGCACCCACGAGTACGCGTACGTACGGAACACCCTCGTCGAGCTGAATCTCGCCCTGGTGAAGTTCGCGGCCTCCCGCTTCCGCTCCCGCAGCGAGCCCATGGAGGACATCGTCCAGGTCGGCACCATCGGCCTGATCAAGGCGATCGACCGCTTCGAGCTGAGCCGCGGCGTCGAGTTCCCGACCTTCGCGATGCCGACGATCGTCGGCGAGATCAAGCGCTTCTTCCGCGACACCTCCTGGTCCGTGCGCGTGCCGCGCCGCCTCCAGGAGCTGCGCCTCGACCTCGCCAAGGCCGGTGACGAACTGGCACAGCGGCTCGACCGCGCCCCCACCGTCGAGGAACTCGCCCAGCGGCTCAACCTCTCCGCGGAGGAAGTCGTCGAAGGCATGGCGGCCAGCAACGCCTACACCGCCAGCTCCCTCGACGCGCAGCCGGAGGAGGACGACACCGAGGGCACCCTCGCGGACCGCATCGGCTACGAGGACCACGGTCTTGAGGGCATCGAGTACGTCGAGTCGCTCAAGCCCCTCATAGCCGAACTCCCGCCGCGCGACAGAAAGATCCTGTCGTTGCGTTTCGTGGCGAACATGACGCAGAGCGAGATAGGCGAGGAACTCGGCATCTCCCAGATGCACGTCTCCCGGCTGCTCTCGCGGACCCTGGGCAAGCTGCGCAAGGGTCTGATGCTCGACGAGTGAGATGACGTTTCGCGCGTACGTGTGATGCGGACGTCCGTGGGTGGGCCGTCCCGGTCTTGTGGCACCGGGGCGGCCCACTACGTGTTTCCGGCGCCCCGTTTTCCCGGCGCGCGACGGGTGGCCGACGGGTGGTTCCCCGACCCCGCAAACGGTGGCGTTTCTCACTGTGCCACAGCAAAGTTCGTGGGTTGAGCACTTACTTCGGCGTGAGAGCATTGCCAGGTTCTGACCCGCCGACGACCTTGTGAACAGCGGACCGCGGCCCCTGCCGCCCTATCGGCTCTCCCTGATTTATCCACTCCGGGGTGCGGTTCGTGCCTACTCACGGAGGCGAAGGGAGACCCGGAAACTTGGCCAGCACCCCCACGAATCCGCAAGGCAGTTACCGCCGCTCGCTCGGCACCCTGGCACTCACCGCGACGGGCCTCGGCTCGATCATCGGCTCCGGCTGGCTCTTCGGAGCCGAGCGCGCCGCCGCCATCGCCGGACCGGCCGCGATCCTGGCCTGGGTCATCGGGGCCGTGGTCGCGCTGACCATCGCCCTCACCTACACCGAACTGGGCTCCATGTTCCCGCGCGCGGGCGGCATGGTGCGCTACGGCCAGTACTCGCACGGCTCGCTCTCCGGCTACCTCGCCGCGTGGGCCAACTGGATCGCGATCGTCTCCGTCATACCCGGGGAGGCGACCGCCTCCGTCCAGTACATGAGCTCCTGGTCCTTCGACTGGGCGCACGATCTCTACGACGGCAAGGAGCTGACCGGCACGGGCGTCGCGCTCGCCAGTGTGCTGCTGGTCTTCTACTTCTTCCTCAACTGGTTCGCGATCACGCTGTTCGCGAAGACCAACACCGCGATCACCGTCTTCAAGGTCGTCGTCCCGGTCCTGACCGCGGGCGCCCTGATCGCCGCGCACTTCGACACCGGCAACATCAAGGACAACGGCGGCTTCACGCCCAACGGCTGGAGCGCCGTCTTCACCGCCGTCGCCGTCTCCGGCATCGTCTGGGCCTACAACGGCTTCCAGTCGCCGATCAACATGGCCGCCGAGGCCCGCACCCCGGGCCGTTCGCTGCCCAAGGCCGTCATCGGCTCCATCGTGATCGCGCTGCTCATCTACCTGGCCCTCCAGGTCGCCTTCCTCGGCGGCGTGCCCGCGGCCGACCTCAGCAACGGCGAAGGCTGGGCGGGCCTCTCCTACGACTCGCCACTCGCCGACCTGTCGCTGGCCTGGGGCCTCAACTGGCTCGCGATGCTGCTGTACGCCGACGCGTTCATCTCGCCGTCCGGCACCGGCATGATCTACGCGGCCACCACGTCGCGCATGATCCACGGCGTCCAGGAGAACGGGCACCTGCCCGGCGTCTTCGGCCGCGTCGACAAGAAGACGGGCATCCCGCGCCCCGCGCTGGTGCTCAACCTCGTGATCTCGTTCCTCTTCCTCGCCGTCTTCCGCGGCTGGGGCTCGCTGGCCGAGATCGTGTCCGTGGCGACGGTCATCTCGTACATCACCGGCCCCGTCGCCGTGATGTCGCTGCGCCGCCTGTCGCCGGGGCTCGCGCGGCCCGTACGGCTGCGTGCCATGCCCGTCGTCGCGCCGCTGGCGATGGTCTTCGGCTCGCTCGTCCTCTACTGGGGGCGCTGGCCGCTCACCGGCAAGGTCATCCTGATCATGGCCGTCGGCCTGCCCGTCTGGGCCTGGTACGAGCTGCGCAAGCCGTGGGCCGAGCTGAAGCCGCACCTCAAGGCGGGCGCGTGGATGGTCGCGTACCTGCTCGTGATGGCGCTGGTCTCCTGGGCGGGCGGCACCGAGTTCGGCGGCAAGGGCTACCTCGCACCCGGCTGGGACCTGCTGGTCGTCGCCCTCCTCGGGCTCGCCTTCTACTGGTGGGGCATCCGCAGCGCCTGGCGCAATCCCTCGCTCGTGCGGATCGAGGAGGAGATGGCGGCGGAGGCGGCGGCCGAGGCCGCCGAGGCCGCCGAGAAGGGGTCCTCCGGCGAGGGCGGTCCCGAGGGCGGCACGCCCGCGCGGGAGCCGGCGGGCGTCTGAGACCCCAGCGACGACAGGTGACGGCGGCGGCCCGTGAGCGCGAGACG
>NZ_JBSHAO010000115.1:0-9226 GCF_053611545.1 Streptomyces sp. NPDC054796
TGCTGCCCGTGGCCAGATGCTCCCATCGCGGCAGCACCCGGCCGAAGTCGAAGCGGGGGCTGAGCACGGAGCGCATCGGCACCCGACCGCTGACACCTTCCACGATGCGCACCAGCCGGGCGGCCGTGCGCTGTCCGCGCGGCGGCATGAAGTCGATGATCCGCACCGTGCCGCACAGCGTGTCCCACTCCGACACAAGGACGAGCGAGTCTCCGCGGTAGCGTCGCCGGTCGGCCGGAGGCGGCTGCTCACCGTCGGCGATGGCGGGACCGATCCGCCAGCAGCCGTGTTCGTCGGTCCCCAGCAGCCCCGCGAAGACCGCGGGAGAGTCGAAGCGCGGGAAACATGCCCAGTCCACCGAGCCGTCCCGGCCGACCAGAGCGGCGGTCTGCATGTCCCCGATGAGCGCGTAGTCCTCGATGGCGAGGCTGGTCATAGATGGCGTCCCGTTCCGGAGAGCTGACGAATGAAGGGCTTGCGAAGCCATCTGACCGGTGCAGAGGTCGGCGCCGCCCCTACACGCTCGCTCCGTTCTGGCGGCATTGGTACGCCAAACCGACGCCAAACTTGCGCCATTTCCGGGCGGGACGGGCGAGGGACGCATCAAATCGCGCAGTGCTTTGCCCATATATGTGAGTCTTATTTCGGCGTGTGGGCGGAGGAGTTGACGAGAAGTGGCGCAGATATGGCGTCGATTTGGCGTACCGATGCCGAGGGGGGTGCGTCACGGTGGTGGAGCTGAGACCGATGCTGGCCCGCGCCGCAGGGCGCCTGAGCACAGGGAGACCAGGGTGCCCCCCACTACCGCCGCCGAGCTGATCCACGATCAGGGGCTGGGGGAGTTGGTCGCCCACCATGACCTGTCCCTCGTCGCCATGAAGGCCCCCCAGAAAGTAGTTCGTGGCAGAGTCCGGAGTGTGCTGGGCGGCCGTACGAGCAAGGATGCGATCGACCGCGCTGTTCTGGTCGCCGACGAGCTGGTGGGGAACGCGATGCAGCACGCGGGCGGCCCGGTCGCCCTCACGCTCGACGTCTACGAGAAGGGCGCGGCGGTGAGGGTGACGGATCGGGGCACCGATACCGAGGCAGTTCCCGCCGACCTCACCGAGCTGTGCACGGCTCCGCTTCTACCGGAACCTGAAGAGATCGTCATCGACGAGATCTCCGAAAACGGCCGGGGCCTGCTCTTTGTAGCCCTCCTCGCAGTGGCTTGGACGGTGGAGAAGTCGCGTCTCGGCAAGGTGGTAACAGCCGTGGTTCTCACCGGTGATGGGCAGTGACAGCAGGTACGGACGTGGGCCCGCAGTCCTTGGGGCGCGGTCTTCTCTCCTCCCCGCTCGGGGCGCACTGTGCACTTCCCCACGGAGCAGCAACGGACGGACCAAGGTCGGCGGGCGATGTGTACTTCCTTGAGAACCTTCGTCGCATGATCGACATCGGGAGCACGGTGGTGGATACCTCCGACTCCTACGGCGACGGCCACTCGGAGCGGCTGATCGGGCGCCTCTTGCCGGAGTATCCCGAAGGCCGGCTGCTGCTGAGCAGCAAGGTGGGTCTCCTGCGCGGGTCCGCGCCACATCCGTATGCGGACCGAAGAGTCCACCATCAGTTCCAGCAGACGCAGGAGAACCTCAAGACCGATCACGTAGACCTCTACTCCCTTGAGAGTTTCGACTTCGGCCCTGGTGATCGCTACCTGGGCACTGTGATCGATCAGATGCGCACGCTGCGCGACCTGGGCGACATCACGGCCATCGGAATGCGCGGTCCCCACGCCCGGCGCGGTGCGCCTGCCGAGGAGCGGGAGGCGCTTGCCCAGCGCTTCCTTACCCTGTTCGACCTGATCAGGCCCGATGTCGTCTGGACACGCTTCGACATGCTGACACCTGTCATGCCGCTGACGGAGAGGGAGACGTTGTTGGACTTCACGGCACGTCACGGCGTGGGGCTGCTCCTTCTCCCCTCACCACTCCAGCACCGCCCTGGAAACGTTGCAGCGCTCAGCGAGGTGACGTCCCACCGCCTGGACGCGCTCGCCGAATGGCAACCCCTGCGGCGTTTCGGCAATGCGCCCGGCACCTTGACGGGACTGGCTCTGCGGGCATGTGTGCAGCAGCGCGGCAACTGTGTCGTCCTGTGCGATACGACAAGCCCAGAGTGCGTCCAGGAAGCGCAATCATTTCTGAGGGCTGCCCTGACCAGCGAGGAACTGGTCAGCCTCGACCTGGTCTACGCCCGTATCCGAGCAGCCCTTCGACAAGGGCGGTCGCGGTACGTTCGGACGAGCGGGTGGTGAGGTCGCCCGCAGACCAGAGGGCGGGGTACGCGGCACAGTCGCACCCGGCTCCCATACGGTCACGTGCTTCGTCCGCAGCACAGCCGAACTCGCCCCCCGCCCAGGAACCCCTGTGATGGACACGCCGCTTCCCACGCCCGCTGAGCCCACTGGCCAGTACGGAGACATCGCCGAGGCCCTGGCCCTGCTGAGCGCGGCGGGCCTCGCGGTACCGGCCGGGTTCGTCATTCCGACCGATACCCCCGACCCCATGCTGCCTCGGATGCTCAGCGCTCTTGTGACGTCGGCCGAAGGCCGGGCGCCCTATGGGTTCGTCACCCGCCCGTCCACGGTGCTCCCGAGCTCAGTGACGTTGCCCCTTCTGCACACTTCTCGCTTCTGCCCGCCCGAGGAGGAGGCGCTTCTGCGGCTCGTGCGGGAGACCCGCCGCGCCGCTGGCAGCTTCCATCGGCACAATGCCCGTGGGGAAGAGCGGGTAGCCGTGCTCGTACAGCCAGCGCTTCGCCCCGTCCTGTCCGGGGTGTTGATGGCAGAGGTAGCGGGTGGCCGGTGCGCCCGCTGGCGTATTGAAGCTGTCCGCGGGCTTGCGGCATCCCTCGCGGACGGCACGCAGACCGGGGAGATCCATACGGGGCGACGTCATCACAGCGACCCAGTGACACCGACGGACCAGCGCGTCATCCTGGTACCGGGGACTCGCGACGAACTGCTCCTGCCGCCCGGCGCACGCGCGATGGTGCCAGGCCCCAGAGGGGAAGTCGCCGCCCGTGTAGCGCTCTCCGAGGGGGGAGCCGTTCATCTGCTTCGCCCGGAGGAATGGGCTTCTACCCCTCTGCTCGATCGACGGCAGCTCACTGTGCTGCTGAGTCAGGCGTTCGCCGCGGCGGCCGTCCTGGAGTGCGACCGCATCGGACTGGAGTGGGCCGTCACGCCCCAGGACGTGGTGCTCCTGCAAGCTATTCGTCTCACGCACCCGCTGCCCGGGCATTCTGGGCCCGAGAGCCCCAGTGAGAGCCGCTGGAGTGGCACACCGGCTGCTCCGGGGGTCGCGACGGGCCCCGCGGTCCGGCTCCGCCCCGAGACCCGCCTCACAGGGGCAGTCCTGATCTGCGAGACGTTGGACACCCAGGTCGCAGAAGCACTCCGGCAACGTCCGGCCGCCATCGTCTCGACGACCGGCAGCCCACTGTCGCTCACGGCTCACCTCGCCCGAGAGCTAGGCATTCCCTGCGTCACCAACGTGGACCGCTCCATCGAAGAAGCCGCTCCCGGTGCTCAGCTCCAGACCGACGGGACCGAGGGAAGGGCCCGCGTTCTCAGAACGGCAGGCTAACGGGGTCTCCAGCTACCGCAGCGGGAGGCGGTGGACGGTCTCCCAGCGGTAGGCGGACTTCTCCCGGCGCAGCTCGACCAGGTCGACGGCCGTCACATCCAGCAGGACGGGAGGAAGCGTGCGCAGCGCGTTGACGGCCTCGATCACAGGCCCTGCGGGGCGGTCGCAGTTGTTGTAGGCGATGCCCAGGTGAGGGCGGTGAAGGGCGGTGGGTTTGCCGCCGGGCATGCCGGTGTCCTCGCTCGCCGCGGTGAGCGAGGCATGAAGACGTACCAGGGGTGTCCAGGGGGAGAGGGAGAACCGCAGCGCCCCCCGGGATCCGGCCAGGGGGTGCGCGAGGAGTTCGAAACGGGGCAGCGACGCCAGCTCGGTACGGCGCACCAGACGGTCGAGGTCGGGTGCGGTGAGGTCACCGCATTCGCCGATACGGGTCAGCGTGACGTGGAGTCCGTCGTCGGGCACCGGGTCCATGCCCAGGTCGGCGAGAGTCTTCTGGCATCGCCATGCGCAGGCGATCAGATGCGGGGCGGCGGGGAAGGTGAGCATCCAGTAGTAGGCCCGCCGACTACTGGGCCAGTCCGGCCGGTCCCAGTGGTTCGACATCCGTCCGATACTGCTGAATGCCCGCCAGTCGTGGTCGACGATGCCGACGTGATCGTCCAGGTCCGCAGGGGGAGTTACTGGGAACGCCCGGCTGTCGGGTACCAGTAGTTCCGGCTCCGGCGCCACGGGACTCCCTTGCTACGACGACGCCTCCGCCGCACGGACGCCGGTCACGATCGGTTCAGCCTGCGGAAGAGACTTCCACGCCAACAGCTCTTCCGCATAGTCCCCCACGACCGGCTCATTGTGCCAACGGCCGGCGTGGACATACAGCTCCCGTGCTCGTTGCCACACGGATCGGATGGGCGCAGAAGTACCGGTTCGCAGGGCAGACCGGCCCAGAGCCATCGCGTGATCGAGCTCGGGTGACTCCTGTTGGAGCAGCGCGGTGGCCACGTCGAGCCCGACCAGTGCCCTGCTCCACTCCGAATCGGACTCTTCAAGCAGGGCGTCGATCTCGTTGGCGCAGGCCAGCACCTCGCGCGTGTCACGGAGGGAGAGCCTCGCGGTCGCCACGTTGGCCAGGGTGCGCGCGGGGCTGTAGGGGGAGAAGGCGATGCAGGGGGTGAGCCCTCCCGGCAGCGATGCCTGCTGTTCTGAGATCTCCAGCGCCTGTCCGATGGCGCGTTCGGCGCCGCGGCGGTCATCCATGCGTGCCAGGGCGCGGGCACGGCCGTTTGCCAGGAGTCGGATGGCATGGGGGCTGTGCGGGGCGAGAGCGATGCCCGCCTTCGCCGCAGCGTCCGCCTCGACGTAACGGCCGTGGTAGTAGAGGCCGAGAGAGCGGGTTCCAGCGGCCCACATCTCCAGATGCGTGTCGCCGACCTCCCGGGCCAGAGCCTCGGACTCTGTGCAATACGCCTCGGACACATGAGCATCGGCCCCAGCATTGACTGCCATGTAGCCCAGGAGACCGGCGGCGTGACCGGCCAGCTGGAACAGCTCCGACCGTACGCGCGGTGTCTGCTGTCCGCCCAGGACGCTGTGCAGCATGCTCCTCATCAGCCTGGCCTCGCCCGAGAGCTGCTGTGGGCCGAGTGTCTCGTAGCGGGCCACGATGCTGTGCATCGACCGGGTCAGTGTCTCGATCAGCTCGGCGCCAGCGCTGGAGATGGTCAGTTTCTCGGTCTGCGAGGCGACCTGGAGCGGATTATCGAACTCCAGATGCACGGCGCGCGCGGCTTCTTCCGCCGAAAGGGCGGTGGAACTCCTTCGAACCGCCAAGCCGGGGTCGACGCGGGCGAAGAGCCGCTCGATGGACATGTTGAACAGGTGGGTCAGTACGAGCGCCAACGGGCCCTGGGGCCTGCCGGTGAAATCGTCGCTCATCCATCGGACGAAACTGCGCTTGGAGGGGGCAGCCCGCGCCAGCCGGGGGTCGCCCTCCTGCTCCGCTGCTCGATGCGCCGCCTTGGCGAAGTGCATGCTGAACGTGGCGAAGGAGGCCCAGCCCCTCTCCCGGACCAAGAGCTGGAATCGTGTTGCGGTGGACAAGGGAGCTGTGCCTCCTGCGGTCGTGTCCGCCCGGGTCAGCCCTGACAGCTGTCCCGGGGGCCGGTGTCCGGCGCCTTCTGCAAAGCGGTCAGGGTCTCAGCAAAGCTGCTGGTGAGAACGCTGAGTACGGCCTGGCCCTTCGTCGCCGTGGCCAGCGACGGCTGTCCGATCACACCGGTGCTGGTGTACGGGGTGACGCCGTGGACGAGTAGATGCGGCCGGTCGGCGAGGTGGTCGGCTTCGGCGTAGCCGTCACGGACCTGTTCTGGCCACAGGTGGAGCAGCAGTGAGGTTTCGATCTCACCTGCGTGCATGTCGTCGTGTCCGCTGCTGTCCAACCGCGCGGTCCCACGGGCGAGCTCCCAGTCCTCTCGTCGGGGGAAGAGCGCCATACGCGGGGTGCCGACGTTGGCCTCCTGGACGATGTTGGACAGCACGTAGTTGCCTCCATGACCGTTGACGAGCACCAGATGCTGGATGCCGGAGCGCGCCAAGGACTCGGCGATGTCGGTGATGACCGCGGACAGGGTCCGGGAGCTGATGCTGACGGTTCCCGCCCATCCGGCGTGCTCGTGTGAACAGGCGATGGTGATCGGGGGAAGCAGCAGCAGTGGATACGCCGCGGCCAGAGCCTGGGAGATGCCACTGGCCACGAGGGTGTCCGTGGTCAAGGGGAGGTGGGCGCCGTGTTGCTCGAAGCTGCCGACCGGCAGCACGGCCACCGTCGCCTCGCGCTTGGCTTCGTCGGTCATCGTCGCGGTAGTCAGTACGTCCATGATCACATCCTCGCGGATGTGAGTGCCAGAGCGGAACGGAACTGCGCAACCTCGGAGTGACTGCCAGCCTGGGCAGGCAGCCGACGGTCGAGGCTGCGCAGCACGCGCAACACACGTACAGAACCGCCGGAGGTGGTGAGAGCCAGAGCCGTGGCTCCCTCTACCGCCGCTTCAGGCACACGACCGTCCGCGGCATAGGCGAGGGCCAGCCACGCCCGAGCGAGCTGCACGTCCTGCCGGTACTCGGACGGCCAGCCGTCGATCGCTTCGTGGAGCAGGACGACTGCCTGGCGGGCATGGCCCAGAAGGAGATGGCAGTACGCCTCATGGGCCTGGACGTACGCGCGGACACAGTGATGTCCGATGGTGGCGGGATCGTCATCGCAGGCGAATTGGTCTGCCTGGTCGACGAGCTGGTGGGCTGTCTTCAGCACGCGGGCGGAGGAGCGGTCGTCCCCAGCCAGGGCATACCCATGGGCAAGACGAACGGCACACAGGGCCCGATCGCGTTCACCTCCGCGTGCCGCTTCCCACGCTGCCTCGGCGAGGTCGCGAGCCGCGTGGGCATCCCGGCGCTCGGTAGCCTGCTGTGCCAGTCGCATCAGCACGTACGCTTCCAGGGAGTCGTCTGCGGCTTCCCGGGCAAGATCACGTGAGTGCATCAACCAGTACGTGGCGTCCGACCTGCGCCCCAGCGTCTCCGCCGACCAGCTCGCGAACTCGGCCCATCGCGCCTCGACCCCGAGCAGTCCCCTGCGCACGCCCCGCTCCGCGCTGTGCCGGCAGCTGCGGATCACATCCAGCTCACGGGTGACGGTGGTGTACATGTGCATGGGCCCGAAAGCGTTGTGCGCTGCGGAGAGAATGTGCAGCATGTTGCCCCAGTGCGGCACGAGAGCAGGGTCCACGGACGTGCTTTCCGGGCCGACGTCGACGGACGTGTTCACCGGGCCAACGCTGGGCAGGAGACCGCTCCGCTCCAGCTTCCGGGCGGCGGTCGACTCAGCGGGGCCTAACAGTTTGTCGGCGGGCGCCTCGAACAAGTGATGCAACACGCGGCGGGCATCTGGGTTCGGCCGGTTGCTCCCCCCCAGCCAGCGTTCAAAGGTTCTCCGGGAGACGGTGATGGCCGCAAGTTCAGGCTCGCCGGTCTGCTTCGCGAGCTCTTGAGCGGCTCTCTCGAAATGGATGGTGAAAGCCGCATGTTCAGACCAGCCGCGCTCCTGAACCAGCTGGCTCAAGAACGTCTTCGGCATCGTCGGCATCGTCATGATGACCTTCTCGCGTGTGGTCACACCACTTGTGACTGTCGAGCCAACCGGTGCGGAGCCGCGATCGGCTTCCCAGAGGCGATGATCGCGGGCGCATAGGTGCGCGCCCGCCATGCGCCACAGGGCGCGATGCGGTCGGTACGCATCGTGACCTTCGCTAGGATGCTCCCTCACCCACATACTTAGCAACATGAAGGCGCAACTTGCTTCATCGGTTTGCTTGTAGACAGGTCACCGGCCGGGCAGACTGACACCATGCCGGAAACGAACGGAGCACCGTGGTCACTGACGCAACGTGAAATCGGTGCCCGCTTGCAGGAGTTGCGCGACCTGGCCGAACTGACCCAGGAACAGGTCGCGCAGCATCCAGCGCTCCATGCGCAGGGCGTCAGTATCGATCCAAGCGCACTGAGCCGGATCGAAAGGGGCAAGCGACGCCCCTCGCGTGAGAAGGCGGAAGCCCTTCTCGCCTGCTACGAAGCTGATCCCGAGACGCGCGAGCAGATCCTGGCCTATCTCAGCGTGGACACCACTCGGCGCAGAAAACCGGCGCTATGGCGCAAGCACTCCGCCCTCCTCGGCCCCATGCAATTCGAGGGGTACCTCTCCTTGGAACAGCACGCCACGACGCTGCGCAACTTCCAACCCTCCCTCATCCATGGCCTGCTGCAAACTCCCGAGTACGCACATCACGTCATCGCGAGCATGCGCGAAGACCTGACACCCGCCCAGGTTCACGCCCTCGTCGATGTCCGTATTCACCGGCAGCGAAGAATTACCGAAGGGGCCCTCCGCGATTTCCAGGCGCTCCTCGACGAGGGCGCCTTGCAGCGGAAAGTGGGCGACACCGGAGTGATGCGCGGTCAGCTCGAACATCTGCTCGCCGCTACTGAAGCTCCTCAGAACACGATCCGCGTGCTGCCCACCGCGGTCGGCAGCCACCCTGGGCTCGCCGGCCCCTTCGTGATCATGACCTTTCCCGACGCCACTCGCGATGTCGTGTGGCTGGAGACCATGAACCGCCAAATCTTCTTGGAGGACGCCTCAGAATTGGATGCCTATTCCCACGTTTTCGACAGCTTGTGGGAGCGGGCGCTGGAGCCCGCCGAGACGCGCAGTCATCTCAAGAATTTGATCAAGGAGCAGTAGTGGAAGCGAAGCCCGACCCGTCCACGCTCGACCTCACGACCGTCGACTGGCAGACGTCCTCCTACACTGGAGGCGGAGGGGAATGCGTCAGGGTCGGAGAGAAGGACGGTTACGTCCTCATCGGCGACACGAAGAATCCCGGCCGAGTTCCACAGATCTACACGAGGTCGGAAATCCGCGCATTCCTGCTGGGCGTGCGAGATGGCGAGTTCGACCGCCTGCTCTGAGCAGACAGAGCTCTGGGTGAACGTGTCAGGTCGAGCGCCTGGGACCACCTTCGTGCACGCCGCCGTTGCGAACGGCC
>NZ_JBSHAO010000116.1:0-9127 GCF_053611545.1 Streptomyces sp. NPDC054796
AAAATCTTGTGACCAAACCGTGGGTACCCAGTTAACTTGTCCAAGCGGCCGCGGACAGAAGCTGTCCGCGACCGGTGGCACACTCACGCCATGCTTGAGACTTCGGCACGGCTGCTGCGTCTGCTCTCGCTCCTCCAGGCCCACCGCGAGTGGTCGGGGGCCGAGCTGGCCGACCGGCTCGGGGTGACCGCGCGCACCGTCCGCAGGGACGTGGACCGCCTCCGCGGCCTCGGCTATCCCGTCCACTCGGCCACCGGCACCGCCGGTGGCTATCAACTGGGCGCGGGTGCCGAGCTGCCGCCACTCCTGCTCGACGACGAGGAGGCCGTCGCCGTCGCGATCGGTCTCCAGGGCGCGGCCGACGGCGCGGTGCGCGGCATCGAGGAGTCCTCCGTCAGGGCGCTGGCCAAGCTCGAACAGGTGCTGCCGCACCGGCTGCGCCGCAGGGTCGCGGCGCTCACCGAGTACACCGTCCCCATGACCCGCTCGCACACGGGCCCCTCCGTCGATCCCGCCGTGCTGACCCAGCTCGCGCACGCCTGCCGGGACCACGAGCGCGTCCGCTTCGCCTACGAGTCGCACGACAAGAGCGCGTCGCGCCGCAGCGTCGAACCGCACCGGCTGGTGAGCACGCGGCGGCGCTGGTACCTCGTCGGCTGGGACCTGGACCGCGCCGACTGGCGCACCTACCGCGTCGACCGCATCACCCTCACACCGCCGCACGGGCCGCGCTTCGCTCCCCGTACGCCGCCCGCCGAGGACCTGGCGGCGTGGGTGTCCGAGGGCGTCTCGACGCACGCGTACGCCGTGAGCGCGACCGTGCTGCTGCGGGCGCCGATGGAGCGCGCGGCGGAGCGGATCTCGCTCTCGACGGGCACGCTGGAGGCCGTCGACGCGGAGAGCTGCCTGCTGCGCACGGGCGGACATTCGCCGGAGGCGCTCGTCGTGCACATCCTGCTGCTCGGCTTCGACTTCGAGGTGCGCGAACCGGAGGGGTTCGACGCCTACGTCACGGCTCTGCGCGACCGTCTCTCCCGCGCGCTGCCTGACCCGATGGACCGGTCGGACCCGACGGACCGGCCGGGCCTGCCGACCTGACCAGGCCCGGTTCCTGGGACTCGGCGGGGATCTCCGGGTGGTGCAGGTCGAAGGCGGGGGACTCGGAGCGGATGCGGGGCATGGTCGTGAAGTTGTGGCGCGGCGGAGGGCAGGACGTCGCCCACTCCAGGGAGCGCCCGAAGCCCCACGGGTCGTCCATCTCGACCCGCACCCCGTACTTGGCGGTCTTCCAGACGTTGTAGAGGAACGGCAGCGTGGACAGACCGAGCAGGAAGGCGCCGATGGACGAGAGGGTATTGAGCGCGGTGAAGCCGTCGGCGGCCAGATAGTCGGCGTAGCGGCGCGGCATGCCCTCGACGCCCAGCCAGTGCTGCACCAGGAAGGTGGTGTGGAAGCCGACGAAGAGCGTCCAGAAATGGATCTTCCCGAGGCGTTCGTCGAGCATCTTCCCGGTGAACTTCGGCCACCAGAAGTAGAAGCCGCCGAACGTCGCGAAGACCACGGTGCCGAAGACCACGTAGTGGAAGTGGGCCACCACGAAGTAGGTGTCCGTCACATGGAAGTCCAGCGGCGGAGACGCCAGGAGGACCCCCGTCAGGCCGCCGAACAGGAAGCTGACGAGGAAGCCGACCGACCACAGCATCGGCGTCTCGAAGGAGACGGAGCCCCGCCACATCGTGCCGATCCAGTTGAAGAACTTCACCCCCGTCGGCACCGCGATCAGGAACGACATGAACGCGAAGAACGGCAGCAGCACGGCCCCCGTCGCGAACATGTGGTGCGCCCAGACCACGACCGACAGGCCCGTGATGGCCATCGTGGCGCCGACCAGCATCACGTAGCCGAAGATCGGCTTCCGCGAGAACACCGGGATGATCTCCGTGACGATGCCGAAGAACGGCAGCGCGATGATGTAGACCTCCGGATGCCCGAAGAACCAGAAGAGGTGCTGCCACAGCAGCGCCCCTCCGTTCGCCGAGTCGAAGACGACGGCACCGAAGCGCCGGTCCGCCTCCAGGCACAGCAGCGCGGCGGCCAGCACCGGGAAGGCGATCAGGATGAGGATCGAGGTGAAGAGGGTGTTCCAGGTGAAGACCGGCATCCGGAACATCGTCATGCCCGGCGCGCGCATCCCGATGATCGTCGTCAGGAAGTTGACCGCGCCGAGGATCGTGCCGAAGCCCGCGAGCGCCAGGCCCATGATCCACAGATCGGCCCCGATGCCGGGCGAGCGGGTCAGCGAGTTGAGCGGCGCGTAGGCGAACCAGCCGAAGGCGGCGGGCCCTGACGGGACGATGAAGCTGCCCATCACGATGACGCCGCCGAAGAGGAACAGCCAGTACGAGAGCATGTTCAGCCGCGGGAACGCCACGTCGGGCGAGCCGATCTGAAGCGGCATGATCTCGTTCGCGAAGCCCGCGAAGGTGGGCGTGGCGAAGAGCAGCAGCATGATCGTGCCGTGCATCGTGAACGCCTGGTTGAACTCCTCGTTGGTCATCAACTGGAGCCCCGGACGCGCGAGTTCGGCCCGCATCATCAGCGCGAGCACGCCGCCGACCAGGAAGAATACGAACGAGGTCACCAGATAGAGGTGGCCGATCTTCTTGTGGTCGGTGGTCGTCAGCCAGTCCACGACGACGCTGCCGGGCCGCCGGGTGCGCCGTAACGCTCCCGGACCCGTGCTCGCCTCAGTGGTCTGCGTCGCCATCCCTGCCCCCTCGCTTCCGCTGTGCGTGCGTAACGGGCTGCGCCGCCCGTGCGGGCCACGGCGGGCGTGGACGTGCGCGGCATGCGGCGCACGGCACGGACACGGGGCCTTTACACGGGCTCACGCCATGATGGGGCGTCACCGTGGCGGCAGCAATGGCCCGAGCGGCCCGAGGTCGAGGTTGAGATCGCGCGGGTCGAGTTCGTAGCGCTCGCACAGCTCGTCCATGCGCTCCGAGAGCAGCATCAGCGTCAGCCCGATCCGCTCCTCCTGATCCTCCGTCAGATCGCCGACGTCCACCCGGCGCAGCGCCTGCCGCTCCATGAGCTGCCGCAGCAGCTCGATGATGGTGAGCACCAGCTTCATCAGGTCGCGCTCGACGGTGTCCCGGTCCAGCTCCACGGTGCGGTGCGGCGTCCGTTCGCTGTCGCTCATGAGGGGGGCTCCTCGGTCGCGTCGTCGTCGTACGGGTGGTCCAGGTCGTCGTCGTACGGGTGGTCAAGCGGGCGCTCCCGCGGCGGGTCCTGGGCGGTGCGCGGATCGTCGAGCGGCTTCACATCGGTGAAGGGAGAGGGCACTCGTTCGTTGACGGAGCTGATCAGCGCGCGCAGATCGATGCGCACCAGGTCCACGTCCGCGATGCGCAGCGTCAGGTCGCCCGCGATGACCGCGCCGCCCGCCAGCAGCCTGTCCAGCAGGTCGACGAGGGCGACCTGGCGCTGTGCGAACGGCTCGCCGGGTACGGGCTCGTGGAGTTCGGGATCGGGCCGCCGCCTGGCCCCCGCGCCGACAGTGGGCCCCCGCTCCTGGAGTGCCCGCTCGACGGGGTCCACGTCGCGGGGGCCGGGGCGGCCGCGGGCGGTGGCGGCCGGGGCGCCGGAGCCGTCGCGGGGGCCGGTGCCGGAGTCAGCCGTGTGCGGGCGCGTCACGTGTCACCACCTCGGCGAACGAGTACGGGGCCCATGGGCCTGTCAGCTCGATCCGCACCCCCTTCGTGCTCTCGGCCAGCTCGGTCACGCGGCGCGCGAACTCGGCCGACGACTGCCCGTCCGGCACGAGATACGCCGCGTTGAGCAGGTTCTCGGCCCGCTCGCCCGACAGCTCGGGGTGCTGCGGGCGGTGCAGCCTGTGGCGTTCGGCAAGGCCGGCGAGGATGTCGTGGACGCCCCGCGCGCACGCGTCCGCGCGTGCCGTGCGCTCCTCCTCGGTGCGACGGGCCTGGCCGCGCTGCCGCAGATACGCGCGGCCCGCGCCGCGCGAGGGGACGGTGCGCGTGCGGGTTCCGCTGCCGCTGCCGCTGCCGCTCGCGCCGGTGCCGTCGCCCGTCGTGGGGGAGGGGGCTGCGGGGGTGGCGGGCTCCTGTGTCTCCGGTCCTGTCTCCGTGAAGACCTTGACGCCCCACTCGACCCGCCCCTCCAGCGCGGCGATCGCCGCGGTGAACCGGTCGTGGCCCTCGTCGAGCAGGCGCCTGACGCCCTCCTCGTCGTGGCAGACGGTGCCCAGCCGCAGGGGGAGGACGCAGGCGGTACGGGCCGCGTGGTCGACCACGCCCTGATGGGCGCGGGCCGCCGCCTCCAGCCACGCCATGTCCTCCAGGTGCCGCCGCAGACCCGCCTCGTCGAAGTCCTCGGCGGGCACGGGGCTGGCCAGCGCGGCCAGCCCCGCGTGCCGCACGGTGTGCACGGGCGCTCCGGCCACTCCGGTCACCCCGCGCAGCTCCGCCGGGGCAGCCGCGGGCCCGCCCCCCGTCCCGGTGCCGGTGAGGACGGCGTCCTCGTGGACGACCCCGTAGACGTAGGTGAGTCGCGCGTTCACTCTTCGATTTCCTTCCGTTCCAGCTCGGCGATGCGCTCGCGGAGCCGTTCGTTCTCCTTGCCCAGCTCGTTCCTGCGGGCGTTGGAGGACAGGGACGGGTCGTCGCGCCACCAGTCGATGCCCATCTGCTCGGCACGCTCGACGGAGGCGACGATCAGCCGGAGCTTGATGGTCAGCAGCTCGATGTCGAGCAGGTCGATGCGGATGTCGCCCGCGATGATGATGCCCTTGTCGAGGACGCGTTCCAGGATGTCCGCGAGGTTCGAGCCGCCGTTGGAGGAGGCATAGCGTTCGGGAACAGTCGTCATCGCACACGCTCCGGTTCGGGTTCGCGCTCGTCCGCCTCGGCTTCCGCTTCCTCGTCCTCGTCCTCGGCGGGCTCCTCTTCCTCTTCCTCCTCGTCCTCATAGACGTCGTCCTCGTGGGCGCCGCGGTCCTCGTCCTCCGGTTCCTCGTCCTCCGGTTCCTCGTCCTCCGGGGCCTCCTCGTGGGTGCCCCGGTCCTCGTCCTCCAGGGCCTCCTCGTGGGTCCGTACGACCTCGCCGTCGCGGATCTCGCCGCGCCACTCGCCGGTGGCCTCGCCGCGCATCATCACGAAGCGGCGGAAGTGCTTGAGGTCGAGCCGGGCCCTGCGGCCCTGCGCACGCCAGATGTTGCCGGTCTTCTCGAACAGGCCCTTGGGGTAGTACTCGATGACCAGCAGCACCCGCGTCAGGGTGTCGGTGAGCGCGTGGAAGGTGACGACGCCGCGCGTGGTGCCCTTGGCGCCCTCCGAGGTCCAGGCGATCCGCTCGTCGGGCACCTGCTCGGTGGTGTTCGCCTGCCAGCTACGGCTGGACCAGAAGATCTTGGCGCGCCAGTTGGACGACACGTCGTCCGTGGCCTCCACACCCTGCACACCCTTGGCGAACGTGCTGAACTCCTGGAACTGCGTCCACTGGTTGTACGCCTCCCGCACCGGGACGCCGACGTCGGTCTGCTCGACGATGGTGACGAACTTGCCCTTGCCGCCACCGCCCTTCTTCTTGCCGCCGCCGGTCAGGTTCTGGAAGGCGTCCTTGGCCTTGTCCTTGACGCCGCTGGCGCCGATCTCCAGCACGGAGCGCAGCGGGCCCTTGCCCTCGGCGAACTTCTTGCCGCCCTCCCTCGCCATCTTGGTGAGGCCCGGGCTGCGGCCCTCCGCCACGTCGTTGAGGAGGTTGGTGGTCTCGCCGAGCTTCCTGCCCGTCGAGACCAGCAGGCGCTGGGCCTGGGCCGCCGCGTAGGAGGCGGCGGCCTCCTTGAGCCGTCCGGTCGCCGGGCTGTTGGTGAGGGTCTCCTTGATCCCGCTGACGGGACCGCCGTCGCGCTGCTGCTCAGCCACGGCCGCCACCCCCTCCCGCTCCCGCGGTACCGGCCTTCTTGGCGCTCTTGGCCGTCTTGGCCGTGCTCTTCGCGGCCGACGTGGACTTGGACGTGGCGTTCTTCGCCGACGACTTCGCGCCCTTGGACGAGGCCGTGGACTTGGCCGTCTTCGTGCCCCGCGTCGTGGTGCGCTTCGGGGAGGCGGCCGTCTTGGTGGCGGACCTGCGGCCGTCGGACCTGCCGCTCCGGCCGTCCTGGCCGCCGTCCCGCTCCTCGTCGGCCTCGTCGGCCCCGCCGTCCCGACGGGTCCGGTCGTCGGCCCGCTCGTCCTCGGCCCGCTCGTCGCGTGGGGCGCGGTCGTCGTCCTCGTACTCGTCCTCGCCGTCCTCCTCGTCGCGACGGGCGAGGCGCGTGGGGTCGAGCTGGTCCTGGATGTCCAGGGTGCGGTCGTGCAGTGAGTCGGCGAGGGCGTCCAGGCGGCGGTTGATGAGCGCGCCGGTGGCCGCCTTGCCCACCCCGGAGAGGTCGTCCTTGAGCTGGCCGCCCAGCTCGGCGAGCTGCGGGTTGGCCTTGACCTGGTCGCTCACCAGCCTGGTGAGCTGCTGGGGGCTCAGATTCAGCCGCTTGCCCAGTACCATGCCGCCGATCCCGATGGCCAGTTTCGCCTTCTTCGTGCGGCCCAGCACATAGCCGCCCGCGACGGCCAGTGTGAGTGCCAGCCGGTTCGTCATCTCAGTGAGCTCCTTGCTGTGTCTGTCGTCTGCGCGCGTCCTCCAGGCGTTCCAGCAGGGCGTCCTCGCGCTGGTCGAACTCCTCCTCGTCGATGGCCCCGTTTTCGAGGTCCTCCACGAGGCGGCGGAGTTCGAGCTGGATGGCCGCCGGGTCGTAGTACTGCCGTTCCGCCTCCGCCACCACCTGCCGCAGCACCCAGCCGGTCCCACGCAGGGGAGCGGCCGGGAGCAGCAGGATTTCGCTGATGAGGCCCATCAGGGTTACTCCGCGTTCTGCGGAGCGGGCCGCGGGGCGTTCTCCGGAGCGGGCGCCGCCGCGTCGTCGGGCGCCGTGACGAAGCTGTACGGGGGAAGCGGGCCGGAGAGCTGGATGTCCAGGTGGGGGTTGCGCTCCTGCAACTCCTCCACGGCCAGCAGCAGGTCCTCCGTGGCCTCCCGGCCCACCAGGTAGGACAGGTTGACCAGCCAGCCGGTGCCCTCGGGGCCCGGGCAGTAGCGCTCGGCGTGCGGCGCCAGCGCCTCCTCCAGATTGCGCGCGTCCCGGACCTCGCGGTCCCGGATCGCCTGCGCGACCATCTCGCCCAGCCGCAGCCGGTCCTGGTGGGAGCCGCCGCCCGCGGCCTGGTTGGCCGCACTGAGGGACTGGATCTCCGGCTCCTCCATCACGACCTGGTGGAGCACGGCGTCCTCGCGGTGCGCCGCCTTCACGTTGTACTCGACCCGCCCCTCCAGCTCCGAGAGCTGGTCGCGGTAGTGGTCGGCGTGCTCCGAGAGGACCTCGCGCACCGCGTCCTCGTCCTCGGAGACGCTGCCGAAGCGCAGCGGGAGCACGACGTCGGAGGCGCTCGCCTCCGACAGCACCTGCTGGTGCGCCAGCAGGTCACGCCGCTTGGGCCGCAGGTCAGGCGGGCAGTCGCTGACGACGGCCGCGAGGCCGCCTTCGCGCAGCGAGCGGACGGGACGGGGCGGGTCGCCCACGCCGTCCATCCGGTCGGGCAGCGCGGGGTGGTCGGCGCGTGCGATGCCGTATACGTAGACGCTCATTACTCGGACTCCTCCTTCCTGCGCGTGGCCGAGGTGCTGCTGCGGCGCTTGCGCGGCGCGGACTCGCGGCTCTCCTCGCGGCTCTCGCCGCCCTCCCGGCCCTGCTTGAAGGCGTCGGAGAGGGTCTCGGCCGCCCCGGAGAGCGCGCCCTTGGACTTGCCGCGTGCGCCGGACTCGGTGATCTGGCCGACGACGTCGGGGAGGCCGGGGTCCTTGTTGGGCCCGGACTCCAGGTCGAGGCGGTTGCACGCCTCCGCGAAGCGCAGGTAGGTGTCCACGCTCGCCACCACGACACGGATGTCGATCTTGAGGATCTCGATGCCCACGAGCGAGACGCGGACGAACGCGTCGATCACCAGGCCGCGGTCGAGGATCAGCTCCAGTACGTCGTACAAGCCACTGGTGCCGCCGCCTCCGGACTGCTGTTGTGCGGGAACTACGGTCATGTCGCTGTGTCACCCCTCCTGGGTGCGCTTCTCTCGGACGATGGGCGCGGGCTTCAGCGCTCAGGACTTGTCCGCTTTGCCGCGTTCATAGCGCCGGATGCGCTGGTAGCCACTGAGCTGTCCGTCCTTGGTGAGGGTCACCTCATAGGTGGACAGCAGGCTCATCGTTTCGGGGATGCGGGCGAGTTCGAGTACCTCAACCTGCACGAGCCACCCGTCCTCGGTGGACTCCAGGCGCGAGACCGTCTCCGCCTTCAGGCCCGTCAGCTCGGTGAGTTCGTCGCGAGCCGCTCGCATCACTTCGATCGGTGCGATGTCTTCTTCATCTGCCATGAGTTACCCCGGCGCCGCGAGTACCCCGAACGGACGAACCAAACGGCGGAATTGGATGTCAGGAAGAATTCTTGTAGAGGTGGTGGACAGGCGTTTCCTGACGGGAAATCGGGGAAGTGCGAGGCGCGGAAAAGGGCCGGGCACAGAAGGCACGTACGAGTGACACGGGTAACGTCAAACCACCCGGGGAGCGTTGTGACACAAGTGTGACGCGGCAAGGATCCGGTCACTACTTCCGGCTGTATGGGGCAGGCCGTACGGTTGCTGCCATGGCACCAGAATCCGCAGCCCAAGACCCTGCCCAGGACGAGCCCGAGACCTATGTGGGGCTCACCGGCGCCGAGGCGGAACAGCGTGCGTACGCGCACGGGTGGACGACCGTACGGACGCTCGCACCGGACGCCATCATCACGATGGAGTACCTCACGGGACGCCTGAACCTCGCCGTCGAGGACGGCACCGTCGTGCGCTGCTGGAAGGGCTAGGGGGCGTCCCGGCGTCCCGGCGTCCCGCTCGCGCCGGGAGACGGACCGGCTGGACGGTTACGGGGAGCCCGGAGCAGACGCGAACGCCCCACGTGCGGCGCCCCAGCACACCGGGGCGCCGCCCCACGCATACGCGGACTCGGGCTCGCCACCGGGCCCGCG
>NZ_JBSHAO010000117.1:0-8041 GCF_053611545.1 Streptomyces sp. NPDC054796
CCGTTGAGGGCCCTCGCACGGGCCTCGCGCACTCCGCGCGGCCCTGTATGCGGCCGGGACGCGGCCGTGGGCCACGAGGCCCGCTCACGCGGCGCGGGGGCTCCCAAGCCGTGCCGCCCGCCCCACCTGCACGGGCGGGACGGGCGGCACGCGTCGGGGCGGAGGCCCGTCAGGGGCGTTCGACCTTGGCGCCGAGTTCGGCGAGCTTCTCCATGAAGTTCTCGTAGCCACGGTTGATCAGATCGATCCCGTGCACCCGCGACGTCCCCTGCGCGGCCAGCGCCGCGATGAGGTACGAGAACCCGCCCCGCAGGTCCGGGATCACCAGATCGGCGCCCTGGAGCTTCGTCGGCCCCGACACCACGGCGGAGTGCAGGAAGTTCCGCTGCCCGAACCGGCACGCGGACCCGCCGAGGCACTCGCGGTAGAGCTGGATGTGCGCGCCCATCTGGTTGAGCGCCGAGGTGAAGCCGAGGCGCGACTCGTACACCGTCTCGTGCACGATCGACAGCCCCGTCGCCTGCGTGAGCGCGACGACCAGCGGCTGCTGCCAGTCGGTCTGGAAGCCGGGGTGGACGTCGGTCTCCAGCGCGATGGACTTCAGCGGGCCGCCCGGGTGCCAGAAGCGGATGCCCTCGTCGAGGATCTCGAACGCGCCGCCGACCCGGCGGAACGTGTTGAGGAAGGTCATCATCGACTTCTGCTGCGCGCCGTGGACGAACACATTGCCCTCGGTCGCCAGCGCCGCGCTCGCCCAGGAGGCCGCCTCCAGGCGGTCGGGCAGGGCGCGGTGGGTGTAGCCGCCGAGCTTGTCGACGCCGGTGATGCGGATCGTGCGGTCCGTGTCCATCGAGATGATCGCGCCCATCTTCTGGAGGACGCAGATGAGATCTTCGATCTCGGGCTCGACGGCGGCGTTGGAGAGCTCGGTCACACCCTCGGCCAGCACGGCCGTGAGCAGCACCTGTTCGGTCGAGCCGACGGACGGGTACGGCAGCCGGATCTTGGTGCCCCGCAGCCGCTGCGGGGCCTCCAGATACTGGCCGTCGGCGCGCTTCTCGATCGTCGCGCCGAACTGCCGCAGCACGTCGAAGTGGAAGTCGACGGGCCGCCCGCCGATGTCGCAGCCGCCAAGACCCGGGATGAAGGCGTGGCCGAGACGGTGCAGCAGGGGGCCGCAGAAGAGGATCGGGATGCGCGAGGAGCCCGCGTGCGCGTCGATGTCGGCGACGTTCGCGCTCTCGACGTGCGAGGGGTCGAGCACCAGCTCACCGGGCTCGTCCCCGGCGAGTACGGTCACGCCGTGAAGCTGGAGCAGGCCACGTACGACGCGCACGTCGCGGATGTCGGGCACATTGCGCAGCCTGCTGGGGCTGCTGCCGAGGAGGGCGGCGACCATGGCCTTCGGCACGAGGTTTTTCGCGCCACGGACACGGATCTCGCCCTCCAGCGGGGTGCCGCCGTGGACAAGCAGGACGTCGTCGGTCATGGATCTCCGCGTTCCTGAAGACGGGTTGGGACAAAAGGTAATCGTAAGGGGACGTGGGTCCGTTTACGTAAGGCCGGAATCCTCGTGAGCGCGTCACGGATACGCAATATCGCCCACGGTTCCCGTGCGTGTGCGTGCTGTCACCGGGGCAGGGGCGCCGTCGAGTTGCCGGGGGGCGGATGCCGAGTGGCCGGGCGGGTACGGCGGCCGGGCGGATATGGCGGTTGGGTCCCCGCGGGCGCCGCGGGTGGGGGATCATTGGCGCATGACCGAGGTGTCCTCGCTCACCGGGCGGCTGCTCGTGGCCACGCCGGTGCTGGCCGACCCGAACTTCGACCGCGCGGTAGTGCTCCTCCTCGACCACGACGAGGAGGGGTCGCTGGGAGTGGTCCTCAACCGTCCGACGCCCGTGGGTGTCGGCGACATCCTCGAACCCTGGGCCGCGCTCGCCGGTGAGCCCGGCGTCGTCTTCCAGGGCGGGCCCGTGTCCCTGGACGCGGCGCTCGGGGTGGCCGTCGTGCCCGCCGGGCACGGTGATGCCGACCGGGTGGAGGCGGCGGGGAGAGCTGGCGCCGGCCCACGTCGCGACGCCGGATCCGGCGCCGACCCCGACCCCGGCACTGATTTCGACCCCGATTTCGACCCTGACGGGGACGGGGACGCGGACGTGGACGGGGACGCGGACGGCGCCCTCGGCGGGGAGGCCGTCTCCGGGAGCGGCGACGGGCCGCTCGGCTGGCGCCGGGTGCACGGCGCCATCGGCCTCGTCGATCTGGAGGCGCCGCCCGAACTGCTCGCGGCCGAGCTGGGTTCGCTGCGCATCTTCGCCGGTTACGCGGGCTGGGGCCCCGGCCAGTTGGAGAACGAGCTGTCCGAGGGCGCGTGGTACGTCGTCGAGTCGGAGCCCGGCGATGTCTCCTCGCCCTCGCCCGAGGGGCTGTGGCGTTCCGTGCTGAGGCGTCAGCGCAGCGAACTGGCCATGGTGGCCACGTATCCGGACGATCCGTCTCTGAATTAGGCTTGGTATGCATGAGCACTCTTGAGCCCGAGCGCGGGGCGGGCACCGGCACACTCGTCGAACCGACCCCGCAGACGTCACACGGCGACGGCGACCACGAGCGGTTCGCCCACTATGTCCAGAAGGACAAGATCATGGCGAGCGCGATGGACGGGACCCCCGTCGTCGCGCTCTGCGGCAAGGTCTGGGTACCGGGGCGCGATCCCAAGAAGTATCCGGTCTGTCCCATGTGCAAGGAGATCTACGAGACCATGGGCGCAGGCGGGGACAAGAACGGCAAGGACGGTAAGGGCGGCAAGGGCGACGGCAAGAAGTAGCCCGCCCGCTCCCCCCTCCTCGCCCGCACCCGCACCCCGCGGCTCCGCGTAAGGCTCCTCGGCGCGCCTCGCCCCTCCCGTTCGACGGGAGCGGGCGGGGCGCGCCGTCGTGTGTGCGGCCCGGTTCGTCTCGCGCACGCCGTGGACGCGAATTGGTCGAGACCTATTGCCGCGCGACGTGGGTGCTCGTAGCCTCCTGCGAAGTTGTGCGTAGCGAAACTTGCGTTGCGTATGGTGCAACGCCCAAGTCTTGGGGGTCTCGCCGTGAGAATGGCCGCACGATTCGCACGATTCGCCGTGTCCGCAGTGGCACTCGGCATGGCAGGGGTGGCGGTGGCGGGGTGCGCTCCGTCGACGTCGGGGGACGGGTCGGGGAAGGACGAGAAGAGCGGGACGTTACGCGTCTGGCTCTTCCGCGAGGTCGGCAACAAGCCCAAGGAGCGGGTGGTCGACGCGGTCGTCAAGGACTTCGAGAAGCAGCACGAGGGCGTCGAGGTCGACGTCCAGTACATCCCGATCGACAGCCGCGCCGAGAAGATCAAGGGCGCGCTGAACGACCCCGAGTCCGCGCCCGACCTCATCGAGTACGGCAACACCGACACCGCCGGATACGTCGCGGACGGCGGACTCGCCGACGTCACGGGCGAGATCGGGAAGTGGAAGGCGGCCGGGGACATGGACCCGGCGGCCAAGGAGTCCGTCACCGTGGACGGCAAGGTCTACGGCGCGCCCCTGTTCGTCGGCGTACGCGCCCTCTACTACCGCACCGACGTCTTCGACGACCTCGGCCTCAAGGCGCCCAAGACCCTCGACGAGGTCGTGCGCACCGCCAAGAAGATCCGCGCCGAGCGTCCCTCGCTGTACGGGCTGGCCGTCGGCGGCGCCTACACCTACGGCGCGATGCCCTTCATCTGGGCCAACGGCGGCGAACTGGCCACGGAGAAGGGCGACGGCGGCTACAGCGCCGCCATCGACAGCGCGGACGCCAAGAAGGGCATCGAGGCGTACACCGGCCTCTTCGGTGCCGACAACTGCCCGGCGGGCAAGTGCGCGCAGATGGGCGGCAACGAGAGCGTCGAGGCGTTCACGGCGGGCAAGGCCGGGATGGTCATCGGCGGCGACTTCAACCGTCAGGCCATGGAGGACGGGAAGGTGAAGGGCGACTACGCCGTCGTCCCGCTCCCCGGCACCGACGAGGGCGAGATCGCGCCCGCGTTCGCCGGAGGCAACAACGTCGGCGTGCTCAGGAGCAGCGACCACCGCAGCCTCGCCGTGGACCTGATGAAGGAACTGGCGGGCAAGGAGACCCAGCGGCGGCTCTTCGACGCGATGGGCTTCCTGCCGACGTTCACCGACACGCGGGCCCAGGTGGCCGAGGACGAGCCCTTCGTGAAGCCGTTCGTGCGCACCCTCGACGCCGGGGCCAAGTTCGTGCCCGTGTCGCCCGCCTGGGGCGAGATCGACGCCGGGCTCGTGCTGCCCACGATGTTCCAGGAGGTCGCCAGCGGCCGTAAGTCCGTGGACGAGGCGGCGGAGGGCGCCGCGAAGAAGATGGACGAGGCGTTCGCGAAGTGAGCGGCTCCGAGGTGATCGGCGCGGCCCTTCCCCGGAAGGGCGCGGGGGCCGGCCCTGCCGCCGGGCCCGGCGGGGCGCCCCCGGGGACGGGGCCGGGGCAGGGGCGGCGGCGCACGCACGGGCGTCCTCGCGACGGCGCACGCGCGCGCCCGTCCGCCGCTGCCGCGCGCGGCGGACGGTGGACCCCCTGGCTCTATCTCGCCCCGGCCCTCGTGGTGCTGGGCGGACTGCTGGTCTATCCCGTTTACCAGCTCGGCCTGATCTCGTTCCTGGAATACACCCAGGCGCAGGTCAGCGGCGGAAAGCCGACGTCCTTCCAGGGATTCGGGAATTACGCGGAGCTGTTCGGTGACCCGCAGTTCTGGGACGTGCTGCTGGCGACCGTCCTGTTCGCCGCCGCATGCGTTCTGGGCACCCTCGCCGTGGGCTGCTCGCTCGCCGTCCTGCTCACGCGGATACGGGCCGTGCCGAGACTGACGCTGATGCTCGCGGCGCTCGGCGCGTGGGCCACTCCGGCCATCACCGGATCGACGGTGTGGGTGTTTCTCTTCGACCCCGACTTCGGCCCCGTCAACCGGGTGCTGGGCCTGGGGGACTTCTCCTGGACGTACGGCCGGATGAGCGCCTTCGCGCTCGTGCTCTTCGAAGTGGTCTGGTGCTCTTTTCCGCTGGTCATGGTGACCATGTACGCGGGAATCAAGGCCATTCCGGAAGAGGTTCTGGAGGCCGCCGCACTGGACGGGTCGAGCGTCTGGCGCACCTGGCGCAGCATCATGGCGCCGATGCTGCGGCCCCTTCTCGTGGTAGTGACCATCCAGTCGGTCATCTGGGACTTCAAGGTGTTCACGCAGATCTATGTGATGACGGGCGGCGGAGGCGTCGCGAAACAGAATCTGGTGCTCAACGTGTACGCGTACCAGAAGGCGTTCGCCTCCTCCCAGTACAGCCTCGGTTCGGCGATCGGAGTGGTGATGCTGCTGATTCTGCTGGCCGTCACGCTCGTCCATCTCCGGCTGCTGCGGGGCAAGGGGGAGGAACTGTGAGCGCTACGGAGCGGCTGCCTGCGGCCGTCGGCGGAACGAGGGGAAGAACCGGCCGTCGGTGGGTCCGCAAGCCCTGGCGGCTGGCGGCCGAGGGCGCCGCATTCCTCGTCGCGCTCGTCGTCGCCTTTCCGCTCTACTGGATGGTGCTCTCCGCCTTCAAACCCGCGGGAGAGATCCAGTCCGACCGCCCCGTGCCCTGGACTCTGAATCCGTCGCTCGACGCCTTCCGCCGGGTCTTCGAGCAGCAGGACTTCGGCCGCTACTTCCTCAACAGCCTTCTCGTGGCCGGAACGGTGGTGCTCGCCTCCGCGCTGATCGCGTTCCTCGCGGCGACCGCGGTGACCCGTTTCCGCTTCCGGTTCCGTACGACGCTGCTCATCATGTTCCTGGCCGCGCAGATGGTGCCCGTCGAGGCGCTGACGATCCCGATGTTCTTCCTGATGCGGGACTTCGGCGCGCTCAATTCCCTGGTCTCGCTGATCCTTCCGCACCTCGCCTTCTCGCTGCCGTTCGCGGTGTGGATGCTGCGCGGCTTCGTGAAGGCGGTCCCGGAATCCCTGGAGGAGCAGGCGTTCATCGACGGGGCCAGCAGGACCCGCTTCCTGTGGCAGATCCTCTTTCCGCTGGTCTTTCCCGGACTGGTCGCGACGAGCGTGTTCTCCTTCATCTCCACCTGGAACGACTTCCTCTTCGCCAAGTCCTTCATCATCTCCGCGACCGAGAACTCCACCCTCCCCATGGCCCTGCTGGTCTTCTTCGACACGGAGACCCCCGACTGGGGCGGCGTCATGGCCGGTTCCACGGTGATGACGATTCCCGTCCTGGTCTTCTTCGTACTCGTCCACAGAAGGCTGGTCTCGGGGCTCGGCGGCGCCGTCAAGGACTGACGTCCCCTCCGAGCCCCCGAACCACCCCACACCACCCCGAGAGACGAAGGTGATCGCATGCCGGAAACAGCCGAACCCGCACTGCTCCCGGCCCCCCGCAGCGCCCGCTACCCGGGCGGCACGTACCCGTACGAGGGCCGCCCCGGCGAGGTGCGCACCCGCACCGACAGCGCGCTGGGCCCCGAGGCGTACCGGCTCACCGTCGACGGTGACGGCGTCACCCTGACCGGCGGCGACGAGGCCGGGGTCTTCTGGGGGCGGCAGACCCTCAAACAGCTCCTCGGGCCCGAGGAGTTCCGCCTCACCACCCGCGCGCCCCGCGAGGGCGCCGGAGCGGCCCCCGCGCGCCCGCTGCCCCACTGCGTCATCGAGGACGCGCCCCGCTTCCACTGGCGCGGCCTCATGCTCGACGTCGCCCGGCACTTCATGCCCAAGGCGGGCGTGCTGCGCTACCTGGACCTGCTCGCCGCGCACAAACTCAACGTGCTGCACCTCCACCTGACCGACGACCAGGGCTGGCGTCCCGAGATCAAGCGCTACCCGAAGCTGACCGAGACGGCGTCCTGGCGGGCCAGGACGAAGGTCGGCCACCGGGCCTCCGACATCTGGGACGAGCGCCCGCACGGCGGCTTCTACACGCAGGAGGACCTGCGCGAGATCGTCGCGTACGCGGCCGAACGCCACATCACCGTCGTCCCCGAGATCGACATCCCAGGGCACTCCCAGGCGGCCATCTCCGCCTACCCCGAACTCGGCAACACCGACGTGGTGGACACCACCTCGTTCGAGGTGTGGGCCGAATGGGGCGTCAGCCCGAACGTGCTGGCCCCCAGCGACACCGTCCTGCGCTTCTACGAGGGTGTGCTGGAGGAGCTGCTGGAGATCTTCCCGTCGCGCTATGTGCACCTGGGCGGCGACGAGTGCCCCAAGAGCCAGTGGCGTGAATCCGACGCCGCGCAGAAGCGCGTCGCGGACCTCGGCCTGCCCGACGAGGAGGCCCTCCAGTCCTGGTTCACCGGGCACTTCGCCGGATGGCTCGCCGAGCGCGGGCGGCGCCTCATCGGCTGGGACGAGATCCTGGAGGGCGGCGCCCTGGCCGAGGGCACGGCGGTCTCCTCCTGGCGCGGCTACCGCGGCGGGATCGCCGCCGCGCGGGCGGGACACGACGTGGTCATGTGCCCCGAGCAGCAGGTCTACTTCGACCACCGCCAGGACGGCGGCGCCGACGAGCCCGTGCCGATCGGCTTCGTACGGACCCTGCGCGACGTCTACCACTTTGAACCCGTGCCGCCCGAGCTGGCGGGCACGGCCGAGGAGCGGCACGTGCTCGGCACCCAGGCGAACATGTGGACCGAGTGCACCGAGAACCAGCAGCGCGTCGACTACCAGGTCTTCCCCCGCCTCGCCGCGCTGGCCGAGGTCGCCTGGTCGCCGCTCCCCGCGCCCGCCGAGCGGGACTTCGCGGACTTCGAGCGGCGCATGACCGGGGGCCACTACGCGCGGCTCGACGCGCTGGGCGTCGACTACCGCCCGCCGTCGGGGCCCAGGCCCTGGCAGCGGCGCCCCGGCATCCTCGGACGTCCGATCGAGGGGCCGCCCCCGATCGTGTGAGCCCCGCCGAAGGGGCGGCCCCCTCCGGGCCGCCCCTGGGAACGTGGGGAGCATGTGCCCGAATTGCGTACAAGATTCCCCCCGTCCGCGCGCGCCGGGCG
>NZ_JBSHAO010000118.1:0-7975 GCF_053611545.1 Streptomyces sp. NPDC054796
CCGCGACGGAGGGGCGGGCCGTCGCCCGTACCAAGACGCTCCTGAAGGGCGAGAACGGCGTGGGAACCGTCCGCAAGACCGTCCTGCCCGGCGGCCTGCGCGTGGTCACCGAGACCCTGCCGACGGTGCGCTCGGCCACCTTCGGCATCTGGGCGCACGTCGGCTCCCGCGACGAGTCCCCGTCCCTGAACGGCGCCACGCACTACCTCGAGCACCTGCTCTTCAAGGGCACCGAGCGCCGCAGCGCCCTGGACATCTCGGCGGCGCTGGACGCTGTCGGCGGCGAGATGAACGCCTTCACCGCGAAGGAGTTCACCTGCTACTACGCCCGTGTCCTGGACACCGACCTGCCGCTGGCCATCGACGTGGTGTGCGACATGCTCACCGGATCCGTCATCGACCCGTCCGAGGTGGACGCCGAGCGCGGCGTCATCCTCGAAGAGATCGCGATGACCGAGGACGATCCGGGCGACTGCGTCCACGACCTGTTCGCGAGCACCATGCTCGGCGACTCCCCGCTGGGCCGCCCCGTCCTGGGCACCGTCGACACCGTCAACGCGCTCACCCGCGACCGCATCGCGCGCTTCTACAAGAAGCACTACGACCCGACGCACCTCGTGGTCGCCGCGGCCGGGAACGTGGACCACGCCACCGTGGTGCGCCAGGTCCGCGCGGCCTTCGAGCGCGCGGGAGCCCTGGACCGTACGGAGGGCGAGCCCGTGGGGCCCCGCTCCGGCAGCCGCGCTATACGGGCATCGGGGCGCGTCGAACTGCTCGACCGGAGCACCGAGCAGGCCCACATCGTGCTGGGCATGCCCGGCGTCTCCCGCAACGACGAGCGCCGCTGGGCGCTCGGCGTGCTGAGCGCGGCCCTCGGCGGCGGCATGAGCTCGCGCCTCTTCCAGGAGATCCGCGAGAAGCGCGGGCTGGCCTACAGCACGTACTCCTACACCTCCGGATTCGCCGACTGCGGCCTCTTCGGCGTGTACGCGGGCTGCCGCCCCGGCCAGGTCCCCGACGTGCTGAAGATCTGCCGCGAGGAACTGGACCAGGTCGCCTCGCACGGCATCACCGACGACGAGCTGCGGCGCGCCGTCGGCCAGCTCTCGGGCTCGACGGTCCTCGGCCTGGAGGACACCGGGGCGCTGATGCACCGGCTGGGCAAGAGCGAGCTGTGCTGGGGCGAGCAGATGAGCGTCGACGACATGCTGGCGAAGATCTCCGCCGTCACCCCGGACGACATCCGCTCCGTCGCGGCCGATGTGCTGGGGCAGCGCCCCTCCGTCGCCGCGATCGGAGCGCTCAGCGACCGCCAGTCGGCCCATCTGCACGAGGCGGTCGCCTGAGCGCGCGGGCCGCAGCGCGCCCCGCCGCCTCACCTTTCCCGCACCTCCCCGAAGGAACGATTCCATGAGCAAGCTGCGCGTAGCCGTCCTCGGCGCCAGGGGCCGGATGGGCTCCGAGGCCGTACGGGCCGTGGAGGCCGCCGACGACCTGGAACTGGTGGCATCCCTGGGCCGCGGCGACTCGCTGACCGCGCTGACCGAGGCGGGCGCCCAGGTCGCGGTGGACCTCACCACCCCCGACTCCGTGATGGAGAACCTGGAGTTCTGCGTCGCCCACGGCATCCACGGCGTCGTCGGCACCACGGGCTGGACCGACGAGCGCCTGACGGCCCTGCGGGGATGGCTCGCGGACTCGCCGGGCACGGGCGTGCTGATCGCCCCGAACTTCGGCATCGGCGCCGTCCTGATGATGCGGTTCGCACAGCAGGCCGCGCGCTTCTACGAGTCCGTCGAGGTCGTCGAGCTGCACCACCCGAACAAGGCCGACGCGCCCAGCGGCACCGCGGCGCGTACGGCCCAGCTCATCGCGGGCGCCCGCGAGGCCGCGGGCCTGGGCGCGCAGCCCGACGCGACCAGCACGGCACTGGAGGGTGCGCGCGGCGCCGACGTCGACGGCGTGCCGGTGCACTCCGTGCGGCTGCGCGGCCTCGTCGCCCACCAGGAGGTGCTGTTCGGGGACGAGGGCGAGACGCTGACCGTGCGGCACGACTCGCTGCACCGCGGCTCCTTCATGCCGGGCGTGCTGCTGGGCGTGCGCCGCGTCGTCTCCGAACCGGGGCTGACGTTCGGCCTCGAACACTTCCTCGACCTGGACTGACGTGCGCGCGCGACTCACCTACTTCACGCTGGCCGCCGTCCTGGTCGTCTACTTCGTCCTGGTCGGCAGCCGCGGCGTGCTGCTCATCAAGCAGGGCACGGCGGTCACGGTCGTCCTGGGCGTCGCCGTGCTCGTGCTGCCCGTCATCGGGGTCTGGTTCCTGTGGCACACCACGCGCTTCGCGCGGGACGCGGGCAGGCTGGCCCGCGAGCTGGAGGCCGAGGGCGGCCTGCCCGTCGACGAGCTGCGCCGCACTCCGGCGGGCCGCATCGACAGGGACTCGGCCGACGAGGTCTTCGCCAGGCGCCGCGCGGAGACGGAGCGCTCCCCCGAGGACTGGCGCTCCTGGTTCCGGCTGGCCGTCGCCTACCACGACGCCCGCGACACCCCGCGGGCCCGCAAGGCGATGCAGCGCGCGATCACGCTGCGGCGCCGGGAGGGCTGAGGGGACGACGACGGGACGACGGAGGGCCGGGCCACGTGACATGGCCCGGCCCTCCGGTGCGTCGTACGGGCGGCGTCCCGTACGGGCGCCGTCTCAGCGGGGTTCGGCGGCCCACGCCTCTATGACGTCCGCCGCCTGCTCGAACGCCTCGCGGCGGCCGAGGAAGTCCGCGTTGTGGTCGGTCAGCAGCGTACGCAGGGGCTCGCCCTCACCCGCGCCCGTGCCTTCGGCCTTGCCCCCGCCCTTGTCCTCGCCCGCGTCCTTGCCGCCGTCACGGGTCCGCACGACGGTGAGGGCCTGGCCCTGGAGCGTACGGGGGAGGCCGAGCCACTTCACGGGCTGCTGAGCCGTCCGTACGGCGGCGATCGAGGCCCAGGGGAGGGTGACGGTGTAGAAGAGGCCGACCTGGCGCAGCCCGTGGGCGCTGACCCATACGCCGATCCGCAGCAGCCGCAGCGCGAAGGCGATGACCAGGGCGGCGATGCCCAGGCAGACCGCGGCTCCCGACACGTTCCCCGCGACGCCGATGAGCACGGCAGATATCAGCACGTACGAGGCCAGCAGAAGCAGCAGCGCCCCTCCGGCGACCCGCCAGGGCCCAGGCCGGTAGGGGCGTCGCCAGTGGTCACGGTCCTCGTAGGGCAGCGGGGTCTCGTCCGCGGCGGCTGCGGGAGCGCTCGACTCACGGTCGGCGGTCAGGAAGGGCAGGGGCACGGCTTGTCCTCGCTCGCGACTGGTTCTGTGAGCGGTGAGGTTAGCGAGGCCCCGGGGACCGGGCCACCCCCGGGTAGGTGATCACCCCGGGCGGCCCGGTCCTTCGGTCGTCAGCGGCGTCAGCGGCCCTCGGCCGCCGCAGGGCCGCCCTGCGGGTTCTGCTGCTCGGGATCGAGCGCCGGCACTCCCAGCATCAGCGACCCGACCAGCCCCGCGACGACGGTGAGGCCGAACAGGGCGCTGCCCGCTCGCTCGGCGAAGCTGCGGCGGGGCCGGGGAGGCGGGGTGACATTGCTGCGGAACCGTTCCGCCTCCGCGAGGAAGGTGAACGGGACTGTCTCTCCGCGGCGCAACATGGCAGGGGCTCCTGAGGGAATCGATCTGGATGTGTCTCATGGGGGGAACGTCCGGGCCTGCGGCAGAGTGCCCATGCTCACCGGACGTGTGTGAAAAATATCAAGTGGCAAGGCGACCTTTGGCACCGGGGGTCACTTATGGCCAAGGAGAGTCCCTTTTGTCGCAACAAGAGTGGACCAACTGGGCCAGTGCGGGCGCCATCTGCGCGTCGCGGGGGAGTGTCAGTGGCGCGCCGTAGGCTGGGCGCGCCCTGGCAGACGTACGTATGTGGAGGACCGCCAGTGACCGACAACCCCGACCAGAGCGCGCCCAGCTTCCGCGGTGACATGACCGTCGAGCTGATCAAGCACAGCGCCGCTGACACGGACGTGCTGTGGGCGGCCCGGGTCTCGACCTCAGGCGAGCAGTCACTGGACGAGCTGCACAAGGACCCCGAGCGCTCCAAGGGCCTGATCAACTACCTGATGCGGGACCGCCACGGCAGCCCCTTCGAGCACAACTCGATGACCTTCTTCATCAGCGCCCCCCTCTTCGTCTTCCGCGAGTTCCACCGCCACCGCGTCGGCTGGTCGTACAACGAGGAGTCGGGCCGCTATCGCCAGCTCCAGCCGGTCTTCTACGTCCCGGAGGCCGATCGCAAGCTCGTCCAGCAGGGCCGTCCGGGGAAGTACGAGTTCGTCGAGGGCACACCCGAACAGCACAAGCTGACGAGCGAGGCCATGCGCGAGTCCTACCGCAGGGCCTACGAGACGTACGAGGAGATGCTCGGCGCCGGAGTGGCCCGCGAGGTCGCCCGCGCCGTCCTCCCCGTCGGCCTCTACTCCTCGATGTACGCCACATGCAACGCCCGCTCCCTGATGCATTTCCTCGGCCTGCGCACCCAACACGAGCAGGCGAAGGTGCCCTCCTTCCCGCAGCGCGAGATCGAGATGGTGGGCGAGCTGATGGAGGAGCAGTGGGCCCGGCTGATGCCGCTCACGTACGCCGCGTTCAACGCCAACGGCCGTGTCGCTCCGTAGTGTCCGTATTGCGCCATTTCAAGAAGTTCATCTAGCCTGAACAAACGGGTCCGGCACTGCTTGAACCCCCGAGCAGGCAGTGCCGGGCCCTCCCTCCCCGCCTCTTTGGCCTGATCAGCGGGCCACAAGCGCCCCGAGGGAGCACACGAAGGTGAGCTGCGAGTAGCGTGGACCCCATGGCTCCGACCTCCACACCGCAGACGCCCTTCGGGCGGGTCCTGACCGCGATGGTCACGCCGTTCACAGCGGACGGCGCACTCGACCTCGACGGCGCGCAGCGGCTCGCCGCCCATCTGGTGGACTCCGGCAACGACGGCCTCGTCGTCAACGGCACGACCGGAGAGTCCCCGACGACCAGCAACGCGGAGAAAGCGCAACTGGTCAGGGCAGTGGTGGAAGCGGTCGGCGACCGTGCCCACGTCGTGGCCGGAGCCGGCACGAACGACACGGCACACAGCCTCGAACTGGCCCGCGACGCCGCCAAGGCGGGCGCGCACGGCCTCCTCGCGGTGACGCCGTACTACAGCAAGCCCCCGCAGGAGGGTCTCCTGCGGCACTTCACCGCCATCGCGGACTCCACGGACCTGCCGGTCATGCTCTACGACATCCCCGGCCGCTCCGGCGTCCCGATCAACACCGAGACCATCGTCCGGTTGGCGGAACACCCCCGCATCGTCGCGAACAAGGACGCCAAGGGCGACCTCGGCCGCGCGAGCTGGGCCATCGCGACCAGCGGACTGGCCTGGTACAGCGGGGACGACATGCTGAACCTCCCCCTGCTGTCCGTCGGCGCGGTCGGCTACGTCTCGGTGGTCGGCCACCTCGTCACCCCCGAGCTGCGCTCCCTGCTGGAGGCGCACGTGTCGGGCGACGTCAGCAAGGCGACCGAGATCCACCAGAAGCTGCTCCCGGTTTTCACGGGTATGTTCCGTACCCAGGGCGTCATCACCACCAAGGCGGCCCTCGCCCTGAAGGGGCTCCCCGCCGGGCCGCTGCGCCTGCCGCTGGTGGAGCTGTCCCCGGAGGAGACCGAACAGCTCAAGCACGATCTCTCGCACGGCGGGGTACAGCTCTAGCCCACAGACTTCACAACTGAATACCGAGAACCACCGCTCGTGCATGACCTCACGCGTCACGCACTTTCGATACAAGACGAATCGCCACACGAACATCGCGCGCGCCACGTGTCCCACGCGGTCCCCCACGCCGGAGGCCAGGGGCGCGTGGCGCGCGTGCTAAAAGGAGAGTCTTTTGAGTCATCCGCATCCCGAGCTGGGCCCGCCGCCCAAGCTCCCCGAAGGCGGCCTGCGGGTCACCCCGCTGGGCGGCCTGGGCGAGATCGGCCGCAACATGACGGTCTTCGAATACGGCGGCAGACTGCTGATCGTCGACTGCGGCGTCCTCTTCCCCGAGGAGGAGCAGCCCGGCATCGACCTCATCCTTCCCGACTTCAGCTCCATCCGGGACCGCCTCGACGACATCGACGGCATCGTCCTGACACACGGGCACGAGGACCACATCGGCGGCGTCCCGTACCTGCTGCGGGAGAAGCCCGACATCCCGCTGATCGGCTCCAAGCTGACCCTCGCCCTGATCGAGGCCAAGCTTCAGGAGCACCGGATCAGGCCCTACACCCTTGAGGTGGAGGAGGGGCACACCGAGCGCATCGGCCCGTTCGACTGCGAGTTCGTCGCCGTCAACCACTCCATCCCGGACGCGCTGGCCGTCGCCATCCGCACCCCGGCCGGCATGGTCGTGCACACCGGCGACTTCAAGATGGACCAGCTTCCCCTCGACGGGCGTCTCACCGACCTGCGGGCCTTCTCCCGCCTCGGTGAAGAGGGCATCGACATGCTCCTCGTGGACTCCACGAACGCCGAGGTCCCCGGCTTCGTCCCGCCCGAGCGCGACATCTCCAACGTGCTGCGCCAGGTCTTCGCGAGCGCGCAGAAACGCATCATCGTCGCGAGCTTCGCCAGCCACGTGCACCGCATCCAGCAGATCCTGGACGCCGCGCACGAGTACGGACGCCGGGTGGCCTTCGTCGGCCGCTCGATGGTCCGCAACATGGGGATCGCCCGCGACCTCGGCTACCTCAAGATCCCCGCGGGTCTCGTCGTCGACGTCAAGGCGCTGGACGACCTCCCGGACGACGAGGTGGTCCTCGTCTGCACCGGTTCCCAGGGCGAGCCGATGGCGGCCCTGTCCCGCATGGCCAACCGCGACCACCAGATCCGCATCGTCGCCGGTGACACCGTGATCCTGGCGTCGTCCCTGATCCCGGGCAACGAGAACGCGGTCTACCGCGTGATCAACGGCCTGACGCGGTGGGGCGCCAACGTCATCCACAAGGGCAACGCGAAGGTCCACGTCTCGGGCCACGCCTCGGCGGGCGAGCTGCTGTACTTCTACAACATCTGCCAGCCGAAGAACCTGATGCCCGTGCACGGCGAGTGGCGCCACCTGCGCGCCAACGCGGAGCTGGGCGCCCAGACGGGTGTCCCCAGGGACCGCGTGGTCATCGCGGAGGACGGCGTCGTCGTGGACCTGGTCGACGGCAAGGCCAAGATCACCGGCAAGGTCCAGGCGGGATACGTGTACGTGGACGGCCTCTCGGTCGGAGATGTCACGGAGTCCTCTCTCAAGGACCGCCGCATCCTCGGGGACGAGGGGATCATCTCCGTCTTCGTGGTGGTCGACAGCACGACGGGCAAGATCACGGGCGGCCCCCACATCCAGTCCCGCGGCTCCGGCATCGACGACGCGGACTTCGCGCACGTCATGCCGAAGATCGACGAGGCCCTGGCCAAATCGGCCCAGGACGGCGTCGCCGAGACCCACCAGCTCCAGCAGCTCGTCCGCCGCACGGTGGGCAAGTGGGTCTCCGACAACTACCGCCGGCGCCCGATGATCCTCCCCGTGGTCGTCGAGGTCTGAGGTCCAGCAGGGACCAACAGGGAGCGGGGCGCCTCGATTTGCATCCCGGCGCCCCGCTCCAGTACGTTTACGGCTCCACCGCAAGGGGAACCCGGAGCGTCCTGCGCTTCGAAGGGAGCCCTTGACCGGAATTCGGAAATCGGCCCGGAAGGGACCGGAAAAAGAATCTGGTAAGGTTGGAAACACCGAAAGGGAAGCGCCCGGAGGAAAGCCCGAGAGGGTGAGTACAAAGGAAGCGTCCGTTTCTTGAGAACTCAACAGCGTGCCAAAAGTCAACGCCAGATATGTTGATACCCCGTCTCCAGCCGGTTTTGGTTGGGGCAGGGTTCCTTTGAAGAAA
>NZ_JBSHAO010000119.1:0-7961 GCF_053611545.1 Streptomyces sp. NPDC054796
GCCCGGCGGTTACGTACCGCCGGGCCGCGCCTTTCTCGCGGGGCGTGGCGCTACGGCCGCGTCGCGCGCCCCGCGTGCGGCGTGCGGTCCCGCTCCGGGTGCTCGACGGGGAAGCCATCGGCGGCGTGGTCCGGCCGCCGCTCCGCGGTCCGGCGCGACAGCGGGCTCGGCCACCAGAGGCGGGGGCCGACGTCCAGGGCCAGGGCCGGGACCAGCACCGTGCGGACGAGGAAGGTGTCCAGCAGCACTCCGACGCCGACCAGCACGCCCATCTGGGCCATGGTCACCAGGGGCAGCGACGCGATCACGCCGAAGGTGGCCGCCAGGACGATGCCCGCCGAGCTGATGACGCCTCCCGTGGTGGCCAGGCCCGTCAGCACGCCCCCGGCGTGGCCTCGGGCCGCGACCTCCTCGCGCACCCGCGTCATCAGGAAGATGTTGTAGTCGATGCCCAGTGCCACCAGGAACACGAAGCCCATCAGGGGGATGGACCAGTCGGTGCCCGCGAAGCCGAGTACGTGCGTGAAGAGCAGGTGCGAGGCGCCGAGGGCACCGAAGTAGGAGAGCACCACGGTGGCCAGCAGGAGTACCGGTGCCACCAGGGAGCGCAGCAGCCAGATCAGCACCAGCAGCACCACGAGCAGGACGGCCGGGATGACCGTCGTCAGATCGCGGCCCGCCGCGCGCTGGGTGTCCAGGGCCTCGGCCGTGGTGCCGCCGACGAGCGCGTCGGCGCCCTCGACCCGGTGGACCTCGGTACGCAGCCGGTCGACGGTCTCCTTGGCCGCCGCGCTGTCCGGCGCGTCCCGCAGGACGACGGAGAGCGTGGTCAGCGAGCCGTCCCCGCTGCGCCCCTCGTCCCCCGCGTCCCCCTTGCGGGCCGATTCGACGCCGGGGACGCGCGAGGCGGCGCGTGCGACGGCGTCGGCCTCCTCCGTACGGGTGACGACGGTCGCCGGGTCGGAGGAGCCGGAGGGGAAGTGCGCGGAGATCCGCTCCTGGGCCACGACGGACTCGGGCTTGTCCTGGTACATCTCCTCCTGGGTGAGGCCCATGGAGATGCCGCTTGCGCTGAGCGCGAGGACGGCGGTGACGCCGATGGACATCAGCCACGACCAGCGCGGACGGCGGGCGATGGCCGCGCCGACCCGGGCCCAGACGGTGCGGGCCTCGCGCGGCTCGGTGCCGTACCTGGGCACGAAGGGCCAGAACACCCAGCGCCCGGTGACCACCAGCAGCGCGGGCAGCACCGTGACCATGGCGAGGAACGCACAGACGACGCCCACGGCGCCGACAAGGCCCAGCGAGCGCGACGAGTTGATGTCCGCCAGGGCCAGGCAGCCGAGGCCGACGGCGATCGTGCCCGCCGAGGCCAGCACGGCGGGCCCCGAGCGGCGCAGGGCGAGGCGCATGGCGGCGTGCCGGTCCTCGTGGCGGTGCAGTTCCTCGCGGTAGCGGGCGATGAGGAGCAGCGCGTAGTCCGTACCGACGCCGAAGACCAGCACCATGAGGATGCCCGCGCTCTGCGGGTCGACGGGCAGGCCCGCGTACCTCGCGAGCAGATACGTGCCCGCCTGCGTGAGGACGGCGGCGAAGCCGACCGCGAACACGGGGAAGAGCCACAGCAGCGGGCTGCGGTAGGTGAGCAGCAGCAGGACGGTGACGACGGCGCCCGTGGCCAGCATCAGGGCCTCGTCGAGATCGCTGAAGACCTCGACGGAGTCCATGAGCGAACCCGCGGGGCCGCCGGCCGCCACGTCGAGTCCGGGCGGGGCGTTGGCGGAGACGGTGGCGCGGACGCGTTCGACGGTGTTGCCCAGCTCGTCCTCGTGGGCCAGCGGGACGATGAGCATCAGGGCCTCGCCGTCCTCGGAGGGGACGGGGCCCGTGGCGCGCGCGTCCCCGGCGACGGCTCCGGCGAGGGCGCGGCGGTCGTCGGCGGCCTTCGCGCGGTCGGCGGCGGTGACGGGGGCGCCGTCGCGGGAGTAGACCACGACGACGGGCATGACCTCGTCGTCCCCGCGGAACCTCTCCAGCTCCGTGTTGACCTTCGCGGACTCGGTGCCGCGCGGGAGGAAGGCGTTGGCGCCGCTCTCCTCGACCTCGCCGAGCTTGCCCGCGAGGGGGCCGAGCGCGAGGGTCAGCAGCAGCCAGGCCGCCAGGACGAGCCACTTGGTGCGCCGCCCGCCGGGTGCCGCCGCGATACGGGCGGCGAGGCGGGCGGCGGGGCGGCGGGGCGCGGTGGGAGGGCGGGGCGCGGTGGGAGGGCGCTTACGGGGCACGGGCCCGGATGCGGGCATGGGTAGTCTCCCTGGTGTGAGTGCGGGTTCTGCGACGGCCTCGCGGGACGTGGAGCGCTCATGAGTACGGCCGGGAGTTGCCGCTCCCGGCCGTACGCGCGCGCCTGGTGCGTGCGTGTGCGTACGGCTCGCGTACGCACACGGGTCACTCGATCTCGCGCATCATCTTCTCCATCGAGGTGAGGGACTTACGGGTCTCCGTCAGCTCCTCGATGCTGCGGCGGTGCAGCTCGACGTTGTCCTCCAGGAGCTGCGCGTACTTGCCGGCCAGGCGCTTGTACTGCTCCTCGCGGGCCGCCAGCATCCGGGCGCGCCACGTCGCGGCTATCTGCCAGACGAGCACGATCATCAGGGCGAAGACACCGGCGGTGCCCAGCCCTGCGGCCCAGACCCCTGCCGGGTCGGCCGCGCTGGTGACCGCGTCGGCGGCCAGTTGTCCGTTCACGTCGCTTCCTCTTTCTCCTGCTCCTGCTCCTGCTCCTGCGGCACGTCCGGTGTGCGCGGTGCCTGGGGGTCCTGCTGCGGTGCGTGCGGCGCCTGGTGCTGCGGCGCCTGCGGATCGCTGAGGGTGCGGGCCGCTTCGGCGATGGCGGCGGGGGACAGCTCGTACGTGAAGGGCACCACGTCGAAGAACTTCATCGCCTTGCCGTCCTCGGACAGTTCGAGGGAGCCGACGACGAGTCCGGCCGCCTCCAGCCGCTGGAGGTGCATGTGCAGCAGCGGGCGGCTCATGCCGATCTCGCGGGCGAGGCGGCTGACGTAGTTCCGGCCCTCGCTCAGCGCGGCGACTATCCGCAGCCGGTGCGGATTGCCGAGCGCGGCGAGGACCTTGAGCAGTTCGTCCCCCGCCGGGGTCTCGATCGCGCTCATCGCGACCCCTCTCGTTCTCGGGTGTAAGCCCAAGCTGACAGGCGCCGGAGGGGGCGTAAAGAAAAGCTGACACATGTCGGGGACAGGTCAGGGTTCTCCCCTAAAAGGGGCAGGGTCGAGGGGGAGCGCCAAGGGGGGATTATGGGGGGTAAGGGGAGGTCAGCGCTTCCGCTTGGGCTTGTTCCGCTTCCGCGCTGAGGGGTTGCCCGTACGCGCGGCGCGCAGGCGCTCGTGGCGGGCCAGCGCCTCCTCGTACTCGGCGCGGCGCAGGCGCTCGCCCGGCGCCTCGACGAAGGTGCGCAGGGCGTAGGCGAGGAGGACGCCGATGAAGCCGATGGCCTTGACGCTGCGCAGGGAGGAGTCGGGGGTCGCGGGCCCGGACTCGTCGGCGCGCCGGGAGTAGGCGCCGAGGGTGCGCGAGAAGGCGAGCGAGCTGCACACGGCGAAGGCGACGACGATCATGATGCTGACCCAGCCGCCGACCTCCGCGATGGCCAGCCCCTCGTAGGCGAACCGCAGCACGAGGGCGCCCACCGCTGCGGCGAGCAGCGCGCCGAGGGCGAGGGCCGCGCGGCGCAGCGCGTAGCCGCCGGAGTGGTCGACCCACGTCGTGCCGTAGAAGCGCAGCGGCTCGGGCCGGGGCGCCTGGGGGTCGCGGGCGTCCTGGGCGTCGCGGCGGTCCTCGGGGGTGGCTGCGTCGCGCGGCTCCGCTTCACGCGGCTCTTCGTTGCTGGGCACGGGTCCGATTATCCACAGCACGGGGCCCGCACCAGTCGCCCGGTGCGGGCCCCACGGAGAAACGTCCGGCGTCAGCCGCCGATCTGGCCCAGGTCGCGGACCGCGCCCTTGTCGGCGCTGGTGGCCATGGCCGCGTACGCGCGCAGCGCCGTCGAGACCTTGCGCTCGCGGTCCGCGGGCGCGTAGACGCCGCCCAGGGCCGCCTCGCGCTCGGCCAGCACCTCGTCGGAGACGCACAGCTCGATGGTGCGGTTGGGGATGTCGATGGAGATCTCGTCGCCCTGCTCGACCAGCGCGATCTTGCCGCCGCCCGCCGCCTCCGGCGAGACGTGGCCGATCGACAGGCCCGAGGTGCCGCCGGAGAAGCGGCCGTCGGTGATCAGGGCGCACGCCTTGCCCAGGCCACGCCCCTTGAGGAAGGACGTCGGGTACAGCATCTCCTGCATGCCGGGGCCGCCCTTGGGGCCCTCGTAGCGGATGACGACGACGTCGCCCTCCTTGACCTGCTTCTTCAGGATGGCGTCGACCGCCTGCTCCTGGGAGTCCACGACGACGGCGGGGCCCCGGAAGGTGAGGATCGACTCGTCGACGCCCGCCGTCTTCACGACGCAGCCGTTCTCGGCGAGGTTGCCGTAGAGGACGGCCAGGCCGCCCTCCTTCGAGTAGGCGTGCTCGACGTCGCGGATGCAGCCGCCCTCCGCGTCCGTGTCCAGCGTCGCCCAGCGCTCGGACTGCGAGAAGGCGGTCGCGGAGCGCACACAGCCGGGGGCCGCGTGGAACAGCTCGGTGGCCTCGGCCGACGGGGAGCCGCCGCGGATGTCCCAGTTCTTCAGCCAGTCGGCCAGCGAAGGCGAGTGCACGGAGTGCACGTCCTCGTTCAGCAGGCCGCCGCGGTACAGCTCGCCGAGGATGGCGGGGATGCCGCCCGCGCGGTGCACGTCCTCCATGTAGTACGTGCCGCCGGGCGCGACGTTCGGCGCGACCTTGGACAGGCAGGGCAGGGCCCGCGAGAGCTGGTCGATGTCGTACATCGTGAAGTCGAGACCGGCCTCCTGGGCCGCCGCCAGCAGGTGCAGGATCGTGTTCGTCGAACCGCCCATGGCGATGTCCAGTGCCATGGCGTTCTCGAAGGCGGCGCGGCCCGCGACGTTGCGGGGCAGGACGGTCTCGTCGTCCTGACCGTAGTAGCGCTCGGCGAGCCGGACGACGGTGCGGCCCGCGTCCTCGTACAGCGCCTTGCGCGCGGTGTGGGTGGCCAGCACCGAGCCGTTGCCGGGGAGGGCCAGGCCCATGGCCTCGGTCAGGCAGTTCATCGAGTTGGCCGTGAACATGCCGGAGCAGGAGCCGCACGTCGGACAGGCGTTGTCCTCGATACGCAGCAGGTCCTCGTCCGAGACGCTGTCGTTCGCGGAGTCCGAGATGGCGGTGATCAGGTCCAGCTTCCGGACCTCGCCGTTGACGAGCGTGGCCTGCCCTGACTCCATCGGGCCGCCAGAGACGAAGACCGTGGGGATGTTCAGGCGCATCGCGGCCATCAGCATCCCGGGCGTGATCTTGTCGCAGTTGGAGATGCAGATCAGCGCGTCGGCGCAGTGGGCCTCGGTCATGTACTCGACCGAGTCCGCGATCAGATCGCGGGACGGCAGCGAGTACAGCATGCCGCCGTGGCCCATCGCGATGCCGTCGTCGACGGCGATCGTGTTGAACTCGCGCGGGATGCCCCCGGCCTCCTTCACCGCTTCACTCACGATCCGGCCGACGGGCTGGAGGTGGGTGTGGCCCGGCACGAACTCCGTGAAGCTGTTGGCCACCGCGATGATCGGCTTGCCGAAGTCCTCACGCGCTACGCCCGACGCCTGCATGAGGGCTCGGGCGCCCGCCATATTGCGGCCGTGGGTGACGGTGCGGGACCTCAGCTCGGGCATGGCTGCTCCACTCCCTTGTGTGCCGTGGGCGGGTGGGTGCGCCGCGTATGGCGGTGCGCCGCGCCACGTGTGTCAGTGCTGCCAGTGGCCTTCGAGCGTACGCCCAGCGGACCAAGATCTGGACACAGGGACCGGATAATGAGACACACCGCTCACTCTCCGGGCAATTCCCCTCTCGTCCTCGTGGGTCCCGGATGGGGCTACGGGCGGGGCTACGGGTGGGGCGCGGCGCCCGTGAGGTGGCTCTGCACGACGGGCGCGAGGCGGCCGATCAACTCCTCGGACGGCGCTGACGCGATCGGCTCCAGCTTGATCACGTAGCGCAGCATCACCACACCCACGAGCTGTGACACCGCCAGCTCCACGCGGAGCGTCGCGTCAGGGCCCGCCACCTCGTCCGCCACGCGCGAGACCAGCTGGCGCGTGATGAGTCCGCGCAGGATGCCCGCTGCGGTCTCGTTGCTGACGGCCGAGCGCATGATGGCCAGCAGCGGCTCCCGCGTGAGCGCGTTCTCCCAGATCCCGAACGCGAAACGGACCAGCCGCTCGCCCACGTCCTCCCGGTTCTCGGAGACGACGATCTCGGGGATGGGGAGCGCGGGGGCGAAGGCGCCCTCGACGGCCGCCGTGAAGACCTGCTCCTTGGTACCGAAGTAGTGGTGCACCAGCGCCGGGTCCACCTCGGCGCCGCGCGCGATCGCGCGGATCGACGCCTTGTCGTAGCCCCGGTCGGCGAACTCCGCGCGGGCCGAGCCGAGGATGCGCTCACGCGTGCCGGGCTCGCCCTCGACGCGCTCCGCGGCGGCGGGGCGACCGCGCTTGCGGGGGCTGCGGGGGGCGGGCCCCGGTGTCATGACCGGCTCTCGCCGTGGGGCGGGCCGTGACGGGGGCCGGGCGTCGACGCCGACGCCGCGAGGTGGAGCCGGGTGAACGCCAGCGCCTCCGCGAGATCCTCCTCACGCTCGGCCGCCGACATGGCACGGCGCGTGTTGACCTCGACGACGACGTGACCGTCGAACCCGTTCGTCCCCAGCCGCCCCAGCAGCTCGGCGCAGGGCTGCTTGCCGCGGCCCGGCACCAGGTGCTCGTCCTTGTTGGAGCCGTTGCCGTCGGCGATGTGGACATGGCCGAGCCGGTCGCCCATGCGGTCCAGCATCGCGAGGGTGTCCGTGCGGGACGTCGCGGTGTGGGACAGGTCGATCGTGAAGTGGCGGTAGTCGTCCTGGGTGGGGTCCCAGTCCGGCGCGTACGCCATCATCTCGCGGTCGCGGTAGCGCCACGGGTACATGTTCTCGACGGCGAACCGCACGTCCGTCTCGTCCGCCATGCGCCACACGCCGCGCACGAACTCGCGCGCGTACGAGCGCTGCCACCGGAACGGCGGGTGCACGACGACCGTGGACGCGCCCAGGCGCTCCGCCGCCGAGCGGGCACGCTGGAGCTTGACCCACGGGTCCGTGGACCAGACGCGCTGCGTGATCAGCAGGCACGGGGCGTGTACGGCGAGGACGGGGACGCCGTGGAAGTCGGAGAGGCGGCGCAGGGCCTCGATGTCCTGGCTGACGGGGTCGGTCCACACCATGACCTCGACGCCGTCGTAGCCGAGTCGTGCGGCGATCTCGAAGGCCGTCGCGGTTGACTCCGGATACACGGAGGCTGTCGAGAGGGCGACCTTCGCGGCGGGCACGGATGCTGGAGGGACCACGACAGACAGCCTAGAACCCCCCGACCCCCGGAACCGGAGCGGACCCCCTTCGCGGGGTGCGCAAGGAAACACAGGGTTGCCCCTTCACCGTGGTGTGCCCCTTCACGGGGTGCGGGGTGAAGGCCACACGGGGTGCCCGTTTCTCGCAGGGGTGCGCCTTGCCTGGTGCCTCTTGGGGTTTCGTTCGCGTGTTGGGGGCCGGTGGCACGGGTTGTGCCCACCCGTCCCGCCAGCGGGACGATTGCCCACAACATTTGCCGTGCCGCCGCCCTGCGGTACGGGTCCGGTGCGGGCCGGTGGCTTCGGCGCGGCGTGTGGTGACGGTGCGACGCGGCTGGCGCCGCGTGATTCATGGCTCGGACCGTGGATATGGGGCCCGTGTGTGGTGGGGGTCGGCGCCGCGCCGGGGTGTCTCCTCGGGCG
>NZ_JBSHAO010000120.1:0-7259 GCF_053611545.1 Streptomyces sp. NPDC054796
GCCCGCCGTCCGACCGGACGGCGGGCCCCCTCGCGCGTTGCGGCGTCGCGTCGGGTCACCGGATCTCGGCGAGGATCTCCAGGATCGCGGCCCTGCCCTCGGCGTCCTGGAGCCGCTGCCGGAAGCCGGGGTCCATCAGCTTCCTGGACAGCAGCGCGAGGATGCGCAGATGCTCGTCGCCCGCCGCCGCCTCGGGCACGGAGATCATGAAGACCAGCTTGGCCCTCGTACCGTCCAGCGCGCCCCACTCGATGCCCTCGGGCGCCCGCGCGAAGCCCACGACCGGCGCGGACACCGCGTCCGTCTTGGCGTGCGGGATCGCGATCTCCTCACCGAGCCCCGTGGTGCCCTGCTCCTCGCGGGCGAGCGCGACGCGTACCAGCTCGTCGGTGTCGGTCACCTTGCCGGTACCGGCGAGGAGCTCCGCCATCTCCCGGATGGCCGCCTCCTTCCCGTCCGCGCTCAGCCGCTCCTTGACGGTCTGCCCGGTGAGGTAGCCGGAGAGCACCTCGGGCTCCCCGTCCGGGGCGCCGACGGACTCCGACGGAGACGGGGCGGCGCCGGACCCCGTGCGGGTACCGGTACCGGTACCCGCACCCACGAGCGCGGGCTCGGCCTTCGCGGGAGCGGCAGCCGAGGCGGGGGCGGAGGCGGGGGCGGGGGCCTTCGCGCCCGCGCCCTTGCCCAGCGACAGCAGCGCGACGGTCGCCAGCCCCGTCACGGCCGTACCGATCACCACGGCGACGAAGAACATCGCCACCCCGTCGACCGCGCCCAGCACGGCCACGATCGGCCCGCCGTGCGGCACGTTGTCCTTGACCGCCGCGAGCCCGGCGACGGCACCGGCGACGGCGCCGCCCAGCATGTTCGCGGGGATCACCCGCGCCGGGCGGGCAGCGGCGAACGGGATCGCGCCCTCCGTGATGCCGAAGAAGCCCATGAACAGCGCCGCGTAGCCCGTCTCCCGCTCCTGCTCGCTGAAGAACCGCCGCCGGATGAGCGTGGCCAGCCCCTGACCGAGCGGCGGTACGGGGATGGCCGCGGCGCACATGCCCATGACCTCGGGGTTCTTGGAGACGAGGCCGGTGCCGAAGAGGAACGCGGTCTTGTTGACGGGCCCGCCCATGTCGAAGGCGATCATCAGCCCGAGGATGATGCCGAGCCCCGCCGCACTGGCCCCGGTCATGCCACCCAGCCACTCGGTGAGGTTCTCGAAGAGCCAGGAGATGGGCCGCCCGATGACGTAGATGAAGAACAGCCCGAGCACCGTCGTCGACAGGATCGGGATCACGATGATCGGCATGATCGGCTGGACGAACTTCGGTACCCGGACCTTCTTGATCCACTGGACCAGGTAGCCCGCCAGGAAACCGGTCACGATGGCGCCGATGAAGCCCGCGCCGGACTTGGAGTCGTACAGCTCACCGGTGTTCGCGATCCAGCCGCCGATCATGCCGGGCACGAGCGCGGGCCGGTCCCCGAGTGCGTAGGCGATGTAGCCGGACAGGACCGGCACCATGAGCGTGAAGCCGATGGTGCCGATGTCGTTGACGTGCTTCCAGAAGGAGCCGTCGGGGATGACGAGGCCGCCGTCGGCCTGCGGCGTACCGCCTAGCGCGAGCGACACCGCGATCAGCAGCCCGCCGACCACGACGAACGGGATCATGTACGAGACCCCGTTCATCAGCGCCTTGTACACGGCGCTGCGCTCCTTGCCCCCGCCGCCCCCTCCGGCCCCGGCCCCGGCACCGGTGGACCCGGATCCGGCCCCGGAGCCCGGACCGTCGCCGTCCGCCTCGCCCCTGTGTACGGGCGCCTCCCGCACCCTGTCGATCAGCCCGTCCGGATCGCTGATCCCCTCGGACACCCCGACGGCCAGCACCCTCTTGCCGGTGAAACGGCTGCGGTCGACATCCTTGTCGGCGGCGATGATGATCCCGTCCGCCTGGTTGACATCGTTGTCGGTCAAGACGTTCTCGGCCCCGATGGACCCCTGGGTCTCCACCTTCATGCCGATGCCGCGCGCCTCCGCGGCCTGCGTCAGCTTCTCGGCGGCCATGTACGTATGGGCGATGCCCGTGGGGCACGCGGTCACGGCGAGCAGTTTCAGCCCCGACTCGGCCGCCTTCCCCGCCTCGTCGCGGGGGTCGGCAGAACTGGTCACGTCGTTTCTCCTTGCTTGTCCAGCTTTGCGTGGGGGGGATGTGGGGGACATACGGGGATTGGCGCGAACCGGACCTCCCCAGTCGGCCTCTCGGGCGGCCGAAAACCGACCCAGTGTCACCCTTGCCCACACCCTAAGCAATCCGCTCGACTGGACGGGCGGTGTAGATTCGTAGAGCACAGACGTCGCTGCTGATGGCGGTCGGCTGGCCCGCACGACGGGCCACCGAGGGAGAGAGGGCCTCCGACGGACTGGGCTGCGACCCGGGGACACGTATGTCCATGCGGGTGCGCGAGGGCGGCGGTATTTGCCACTCGCGCATCGCTTCGCATACGAGTGCCCATGCGCCGCAGCACGGACCAGAAGCCACAACCCCTCGAGGAGAGCAGCTCGCATGACGACGACCTCCACGACCTCCAACGGCCAGGACTTCAAGGTCGCGGACCTCTCTCTGGCAGCCTTCGGACGCAAGGAAATCAAGCTCGCCGAGCACGAGATGCCCGGCCTGATGGCGATCCGTGAGGAGTACGCGGCCGCCAAGCCCCTCACCGGCGCCCGCGTCACCGGCTCGCTCCACATGACCGTGCAGACGGCCGTGCTGATCGAGACCCTCGTCGCCCTCGGTGCGGAGGTCCGCTGGGCCTCCTGCAACATCTTCTCCACCCAGGACCACGCCGCCGCCGCGGTGGCCGTCGGTCCGAACGGCACCCCGGACAGCCCGCAGGGCGTCCCGGTCTTCGCCTGGAAGGGCGAGACCCTGGAGGAGTACTGGTGGTGCACGGAGCAGGCTCTGACCTGGCCGAACACCCCCACCGGCGGCCCGAACATGATCCTGGACGACGGCGGTGACGCCACCCTCCTCGTCCACAAGGGCGTGGAGTACGAGAAGGCGGGTGCGGCGCCCTCGGTCGACACGGCCGAGAACGACGAGCACCGCGTCATCCTCCAGCTCCTCAACCGCACCCTCAGCGAGAGCCCGCAGAAGTGGACGCAGCTCGCGTCCGAGATCCGCGGCGTCACCGAGGAGACCACGACCGGCGTCCACCGGCTGTACGAGATGCAGCAGGCGGGCTCCCTCCTCTTCCCGGCGATCAACGTCAACGACTCCGTCACCAAGTCGAAGTTCGACAACAAGTACGGCTGCCGCCACTCGCTGATCGACGGCATCAACCGCGCCACCGACGTCCTGATCGGCGGCAAGGTCGCGGTCGTCTTCGGCTACGGCGACGTCGGCAAGGGCTGCGCCGAGTCCCTCCGCGGCCAGGGCGCCCGCGTCCTGATCACGGAGATCGACCCGATCTGCGCCCTCCAGGCGGCCATGGACGGCTACCAGGTCGTGACGCTGGACGATGTCGTCGAGACCGCCGACATCTTCGTCACCACCACGGGCAACAAGGACATCATCATGGCCTCGGACATGGCCAAGATGAAGCACCAGGCGATCGTCGGGAACATCGGTCACTTCGACAACGAGATCGACATGGCCGGTCTCGCCGAGATCCCCGGCATCGTCAAGGACGAGGTCAAGCCGCAGGTCCACACCTGGACCTTCAAGGACGGCAAGACCCTCATCGTCCTGTCCGAGGGCCGTCTGCTGAACCTCGGCAACGCCACCGGGCACCCGTCGTTCGTGATGTCCAACTCCTTCGCGAACCAGACCATCGCCCAGATCGAGCTGTTCACGAAGCCGGAGTCGTACCCGACCGACGTCTACGTGCTCCCGAAGCACCTCGACGAGAAGGTCGCCCGCCTCCACCTGGACGCACTCGGGGTCAAGCTGACCACGCTGCGCCAGGACCAGGCCGACTACATCGGTGTCCCCGTCGAGGGCCCGTACAAGCCGGACCACTACCGCTACTGAGCGGCACCCCGCTCGTCCGCCCCGGCGGCCTGACGGCCCCGTGACCGGCGAGCGTTGAGCCGACAGCTCGCGGAAGAAGGCCCCCCGCCCCCGTGGCGGGGGGTCTTCGGCTTACCACCGCGCCCCCGCACGTAGAGTCGCCCCATGCCCCGCGGCCGGTATTCGCTCCATGATCCGCACGACCACACCCCCCTCGGAGAAGAACACTTCCACTGCGCCACCGGCCCCTCCGGCTGGCGTTACGTCTCCCAGATCACCACCCCCTCCGGCGACCACGCGGGCTCCGTCGACCTCACCCTCGACGATCTCGGCCGCCCCATCAGGCTCGAACTCCACGCCGCCAGCTGGCAGGTCCGCGGTGCGGCGCTGGACGGCGTCACCTGGGTCCGTAGCGACCCCACGGGCGAGTTCGCTCAAGAGGGCAACGTCCCCGCGCACTCCTTCACGGGCGCGTCCCCCGCGTTTCTCATCGCGACCTCACGGCTGCTGCGACCGGCCCCCGGAGCCCCGGCCACCCGCGTCCGCCTCGTCGCCCTCACACCCCCCGTCCTCGCTCCCCGCACTCTCGACCAGTCCTGGGCGCTGCTGAGAACTGAAGCACACGCCACTGACAACGGCCCTCTGACGGTGGAGAACTACCAGGTCAGCGACCTGGAGACGGGGGAGACGCACGACGTCCACCTCGCCGGCGACGTCGTCCTCGCGGCCCCGGGAATCGAGCTGGAAGACCTCGAATCCCCGCCCTCGACGTTCGGCTGAGCCCTCAGCGCCCGCACCTGCTCAGGACGCCCCGTACGCGCCGGCCGCGGCCACTCAGGTCGGCGGCACGAACCCGGTACCCGGCCGCTCGGACGTCGGCGCCCGCGGAGGCTCCGCGGGCACCTGCCCCTGTCCGCCCGCGATCTCCGCGGAGGCGTCCCCGGGCACAGCCTGCGAACCGGTCGTCCCGGTCGTCGTCGCACCGTCCCCCGGCTCCGTCACCCAGCCCGTCGCGGCACCGGAACCCGGGGCGGGCTCCGACGGCGTCGCGTAGCCGCCCGCCGCGCCAGGAGACGCGGCAGCGGCCCCCGCGCCGAAGGCGCGCTGCGACTCCCGCGCCTGCCGCTCAGCGACCACACCGGCCAGATAAGCGGTCGGCGGCACCCCCTCGGGCACCGGAGCCCCGGTCCAGGCGGCGACGTCCGAGGCGAGCCGCTGGGCCATCGACAGGCTCACCGCCTCATCGAGCTGCCCGGCCCGCATCAGGTACTGCCGTACGGCCAGCCACAGCCCGTCCGGCACGCGCGACAGATCCAGTTCTCCGAACCGGCCCGCAAGCCACGGCGGCGGAGGCGGCACCGGCGCCCCCTGCACGGCGGGCACGCGCTCCCGCACGACCAGGGTCCCCGCGAAGACGTCGCCCACCCGACGGCCACGCGCGGACACCAGCGACGCGGCACAGGCCAGTACCCCGAAGGAGAGCTGGATCTCGACGACCCCGATCGCACCGCGTACCAACGCGTGCCGGAACCGCACCGGCCCTCCGTCCTCGCGCACCACCCGCATCCCGCACACCAGCTTCCCCACGGAACGCCCCCGGCTCAGCGTCTCCACGGCTATCGGCACTCCGACCAGCACCAGCAGAAACAGCGCCACCTGGACGGCGGCCACAGCAGCCGCGTCGAGCGAGGCCGTAGCGGCGAACAGCACGAGGGACAGCAGCACGTAGAGGGTCCAGGCCAGCAGCAGGTCGAGAAAGACGGCCAGCGCCCTGGACGGCAGCCGAGCGGGGCGCAGCCCCAGTACGACCGCGTCCCCCGTCACAAGTTCACTCACCGGCGCGTCCTCCCTCATGGCCTTTCCCGGCCCCGCTGTCTGATGGCCCCGCCCCATGGATCCGTGCCCCTGGCGCTGAAGCGCACCATGAACAGTCTGCCGCCAGCCCGCTGCTGTCTGCCAAGCTCTCCCCATGGACCTGGAAGTCTTCGTCTCCGCCCACCGCGCGGAGTGGGACCGGCTGGAAGAACTGCTGCACCGGCGCCGCCGACTGACGGGCGCCGAGGCCGACGAGCTGGTCACCCTCTACCAGCGCACCGCCACCCACCTCTCCCAGGTCCAGTCGAGCGCCCCCGACCCGGCCCTCACCGGCCGCCTCACCGCTCTGGTCGCGCGCGCCCGCAGCGCCGTGACGGGCCCTCGTACGGCCTCCTGGCGCGACGCGGGGCGCTTCTTCGCCGCGGGCTTCCCCGCGGCCGTCTACCGCAGCCGCCACTGGTGGGTGCCGACGACGCTCCTCTCGGTCGTCATAACCGCGCTCATCGCCTGGTGGATAGGCACCCACCCCGAAGTCCAGGCGTCGATCGGCGCCCCTGACGAGCTGCGCGAGATGACCCGCCCCGGTGGCCAGTACGAGTCGTACTACTCCAGCCACCCCGCCTCGTCCTTCGCGGCCCAGGTCTGGACGAACAACGCCCAGGCCACCGCCATCTGCCTCGCCTTCGGCGCCTTCCTCGGCATCCCGGTGCTGTGGGTGCTGTTCCAGAACCTGCTGAACCTCGGCATCGGCATCGGCCTGATGGAGTCCGCGGGACGTCTGGACACCTTCCTCGGCCTGCTCCTCCCGCACGGCCTCCTGGAGCTGACGGCCGTCTTCGTGGCGGCGGGCACGGGCCTGAGGCTCGGCTGGACGGTCATCGACCCGGGCCCCCGGAGCCGCCGCACCGCCCTGGCCGAGGAGGGCCGCGCCGCCATCGGCATGGCCATCGGCCTGGCCGCCGTCCTCTTCGTCTCCGGCGTCATCGAGGGCTTCGTGACCCCTTCGGGTCTTCCTACGTGGGCCCGCGTCACCATCGGCGTCATCGCCGAACTCGCCTTCCTCGCCTACGTGTACGTGCTCGGAGGACGGGCGGCCAAGGCGGGAGAGACGGGCGATGTGGGTGCTGCGGACCGCGCTGCCGAGGTGCCTACGGCAGCTTGATGTGCATGCACCCGTGCGGACCTGTTACTGTTCTCGCCGCCCCGGAAAACCGTTGACAGCGGGATTTCAGGGCAGTAGATTCGAACGGTTGCCCCGAGTTGGACGAACTCGCAAGCAACGGTTAGTCTCTTCATCGCTTCGGAAAAACGAGACCCGATTCTTCGGGAATTCGAAAGGGAAGCGGCCCCGCCGACAGGGGAAAGTCGGAATCGGATTTCGGCCGGGAACGGCCGGGAAACGGATCTGATAGAGTCGGAGACACCGAAAGGGAAGCGCCC
>NZ_JBSHAO010000121.1:0-7212 GCF_053611545.1 Streptomyces sp. NPDC054796
GAACCGGAAGTATCCGGTTCCTCAGCCCCTCACCCGTTCAGCGGTAACCAGCCGTCAGACGTAGCGTTCGAGGATCGAGGACTCCGCCAGCCGCGACAGCCCCTCGCGCACCGAGCGGGCGCGGGCCTCACCGACGCCGTCCACGGTCTGGAGGTCGTCGACGCTCGCGGCGAGCAGCTTCTGGAGCCCTCCGAAGTGCTCCACCAGCCGCTCGATGACCGCGCCCGGCAGCCTCGGCACCTTCGCCAGCAGCCGGAACCCGCGCGGCGAGACCGCCGAATCGAGGGTCTCGGGCGAACCGCTGTACCCCAGCGCGCGGGCCACCGTGGGGAGTTCGAGCAGCTCGGAGTGGGTGAGCCGGTCCAGCTCCGTCAGCGCCTCGGGCACCGTGCGGGAGCGGCGCCCCGTGGGCTGCGGCACATAGTCGCGGGCGACCAGCTCGCGCTCCGGCTCCACGCCCGCGATGAGTTCGTCGAGCTGGAGGGAGAGCAGCCGGCCGTCCGTGCCCAGCTCCACCACGTACTCCGCGATCTCCGTCGCGATGCGGCGCACCATCTCCAGGCGCTGCGCGACGGCCGAGACGTCCCGGACCGTCACCAGATCCTCGATCTCCAGCGCGGAGAGGGTCCCGGCGACCTCGTCGAGACGCAGCTTGTAGCGCTCAAGGGTGGCGAGGGCCTGGTTCGCGCGGGAGAGGATCGCCGCCGAGTCCTCCAGGACCCGGCGCTGACCGTCCACGTAGAGCGCGATGAGGCGCATGGACTGGCTGACGGAGACCACGGGATAGCCCGTCTGGATGGACACCCGCTGCGCGGTGCGGTGCCGGGTGCCCGTCTCCTCCGTCGGGATCGACGCGTCGGGCACGAGCTGCACGCCCGCGCGCACGATCTTCGTGATGTCCCGGTCCAGGATCAGGGCGCCGTCCAGCTTGCACAGCTCGCGCAGGCGCGTCGCTGTGAAGTCCACGTCCAGGATGAAACCGCCGGTGCACAGCGGTTCGACGTTCTTGTCCATGCCGAGGAGGATGAGCCCGCCGGTGTTGCCGCGCAGGACGCGCTCAAGGCCGTCGCGCAGGGCCGTACCAGGCGCGACCGCGCTCAGTGTGGCGCGCATCAGGCCATCGGCACCGGAACTCGCACCGGAACTCCCACCGGCCCTGCCGGGAGCTGCTGCCCGGTCGTTGGCTGCCACTGCACTCCTTCGGTCGTGCGTACGTACGGGCGAGACCAGGGCAAAGTCTACCGGCGGCCCTACGCCCCCTGCGCGGCGCTTCGCTCGGGTCGCGCCCCTTCCGCCCCGGCGCCGTCCTCCGGGGCACTCCTCGGGGAGCCCTTGGAGGCACCCTTCGGCGCACCGCGCGGGGCGCGTCCGGGGAGCACCCGCAGCGCTTCTCCCATGTCGGCGACTTCCTTCACGCGCATCCCCGGGGGCACCTTTCCCGGGTCCGACGGGACGAGCGCGTGCGTGAAACCGAGGCGCGCCGCCTCCGCCAGTCTGCGCTGCACACCGGTGACCCTGCGCACCTCGCCCGCGAGGCCCACCTCGCCGATCGCCACGAGGTTCTGCGGCAGCGGGGTGTCGCTGGCGGCGCTCGCGAGGGCCAGCGCGACGGCGAGATCGGCGGCCGGTTCGGTCAGGCGCACGCCGCCGACCGTGGCGGTGTAGATGTCGCGCTTGCCGAGCGCGCTGATCCGGCCGCGCTGCTCCAGCACCGCGAGCATCATCGAGACCCGCGAGTTCTCCAGCCCGGAGGTCGTGCGCCGGGGGGAGGGGATCTGCGTGTCGACCGTCAGCGCCTGCACCTCAGCGACGAGCGGGCGGCGGCCCTCCAGCGTGACCGTCAGACAGGTGCCGGGCACCGGTTCGTCGCGCCGGGTGAGGAAGAGGCCCGACGGATCGGCGAGCCCGGTGATGCCCTCGTCGTGCAGCTCGAAGCAGCCGACCTCGTCCGTCGTCCCGTAACGGTTCTTGACGCCGCGCACCAGCCGCAGCCGCGCGTGCCTGTCGCCCTCGAACTGGAGGACGACATCGACGAGATGCTCCAGCAGCCGGGGGCCCGCGATGGAGCCGTCCTTGGTGACGTGGCCGACGAGCAGCGTGGACATGCCGCGCTCCTTCGACGCGCGGATGAGCGCGCCCGCCACCTCGCGCACCTGGGCGACGCCGCCGGGCGCGCCGTCGATCTCGGGCGAGGCCACCGTCTGCACCGAGTCCAGGACCAGCAGGGAGGGTTTGACCTCGTCCAGATGGCCCAGCACGGCGGACAGATCGGTCTCGGCGGCGAGATACAGGTGGTCGCTTATGGCCCCGATGCGGTCGGCGCGCAGCCGTACCTGGCTCGCCGACTCCTCGCCCGTCACATACAGGGTGCGGAGCGACTCGCTGCTCGCCTTCGCCGCGACGTCCAGGAGCAGCGTGGACTTGCCGACGCCGGGCTCGCCCGCGAGGAGGATCACGGCGCCCGGCACGAGGCCGCCGCCGAGCACGCGGTCCAGCTCGGGCACGCCCGTGTCCCTGGCCGTGGCCTGCCTGCCGTCCACCTGGCCGATGGGCAGTGCGGCTGCGGAGACGCGGCCCGGCGCGGTGGTCCGCACGGCCGGGGCGCCGCCCGCCTCCTCGACCGTCCCCCAGGCGTGGCACTCGGGGCAGCGGCCGAGCCACTTCGCGGTCTGCCAGCCGCACTCGGTGCAGCGGTACGTGGGGCGGTCCTTGGCGGACGGCTTACGGGTGGCCATGCGCGTCACCGTAGCCGCCCGCACCGACAGCGCGGACCTGGCACCCGCGCGAGGCCCGGGGCGCGGAGGCCCAGATGGGGGCGAATCCACGGAACGCGCCTGTCCTGTCCCCTTTCGAGGGAGATAGTCACCCGTAAGGATTAAACCTGTGCAACCGGGTCCGGTGAAGCGCCATCATCCGCCTACCGTCGCCGAGTGATGAACAGCAGGCGCGAGCACCCCACGGACATCACCGGCGCACACCGGGCGCATCCAGTGCGCCGGCCGAGGCAGCACGAGCGCACCGGGCGCCCCGGCCACTTCGCCGAGCCCTCCCGCGTGGCCCACCAGGAGCGGCCGGAGCGATCCGAGGGGTCCGGGCGCCCCGGTGCGGCCGGGGCCGCTGGGACCGCCAGGACCGGCGCCGGGTCCGTCGGGCCCGGCGGACCCACGGGGACGACGGGGCCGTCCACGGGGCCCACCGGAGCTACGGGCCCCACGCCGCCGCCCACCGACGGCGTGGCGGCCGGGACCGGCGCGGGCGGCGCGCGGGACGGCGGCGAGGGGCAGGACGCGGGCGGCCCCGAGCGCTATGAACCGTATCTGGACGGCCTGTTCACGTACTGCCTGTCGGTCATGTGCGAGCACGACACCGCGACCGCCGCGCTCGGTGAGGCCCTGGCCCTCGCCGAGCGCCAGCACGAACGCGGCCGTACGCCGTCCGACCACGCCCTGCACCGCCCCTGGCTGTACGCGCTCGCGCGCTGGGCCTGCCTTCGCCGCCTCACCGAGCAGCGCCAGCAGACGGAGCGCTCGGAGCGGCCGGAACACGCGGGCGCCACCCCCGGATCCCACCTCTCGGGGCCCGCCGCCACCCAGCGCCGCCGCGAACTGGCCGCGCTCGCCTGGCCCGAGGCGGCGGGCACGGCACCCGAGCAGCGCGAGGCCCTGGAACTGGCCGTCCGGCACGGGCTGCCGCCCAAGGAGGTCGCCGCCGTGCTGTCGCTCGGCCTGGACGCGGCCAGCGCCCTGCTCTCCAACGCCGCCTGCGAGGTCGAGCGCACCCGCGCCGCGCTCGCCGTCGTCAAGTCGAAAAGCTGCTCCGCCGTCGAGCGGCTCGCCGGGGACGACCGCCTGCTGCTCAGCACGGCGCTGCGGCGCGAACTGGTCCGGCACGTGGACGAGTGCGCGGACTGCCGCCGCGCCGCCGAGCGCGCCATGGCGGGCGTCTCCTGGCCCGGCACGGCCCCCGTGGGCACCGGCACCCTCGCCGTCCTGGAGGCCCCGCGCCCCGCCGTGCGCGCCGCCATGGTCGCGGTGCGGCGCGCCCGCTTCCAGCACGGGCCGCGCTTCGACCGGAGCGGGTTCCCCGTCGAGGTCAAGGACCGCAGCGCGCGCCGGGACCGCATCCGCAGCCGCGCCGTCACCACCACCGTCGTCGCGACGGTCCTCGCAGCGCCCGTCCTCGCCCTGTGGGCCGCCTACCGGGGCGCGCCCCTCACGGGCGAGTCGGACGGCGCCAGCGTCTCCGCGAGCGAGCGCGAGGACCGCGCGGGCCTGGACGGCTATCCGTACGAGAACGCGGCACAGGGCGGCACCGAGCGCGGCGCACACGGCGAGCGTGACGGCACGCCCTCGCAGCACGGCAAGGGCGCCTCCGGCGCCGCAGCCAAGGCCGAGGGCGCGGACCGGGGCCGTTCGGGAAGCGCCTCGGGCACGCCGTCCGCGAGCGGCACGAGCAGCGGTACGCGCGGCGGCACGGGGCAGCTCGCGGTGGACGCCCGCCCCGCCGGGCGCAGCACCCTCATCACGCTCACGGCGCGCGGCGGCTCCCCGGTGCGCTGGTCGGCCTCGGCCGAGGCGCCCTGGCTGGTGCTGAGCCGTACGAGCGGGGTGCTGCGGCCCGGCGAGTCCACGACGCTCCGCGTCTCGGTCGACAGGTCCCGCGAGCCCTCCCGAGCCTGGTCGGCCGGTATCCGCTTCGCGCCGTCCGGCGCCGTCGTCACGCTGGAGGGGCGGGGCCAGGGCTCGCCGCCACCGAGCGGTGACCCCTCGCCGCCCCCGTCCGGCGATCCGTCGCCCACGGACCCGCCCTCGTCCGAGGATCCGTCCCCTTCGGACCCGCCCGCCGACGACCCGAGCACGGGCCCCGGCGATCCGGGCGGTTCCCCCTCGTCGGGCTGACGGCGGCGGGCGCGAAGCGCGAAAATCAGGCCCCGGAGCCGGTCCCGGTGGCGTGTGTCGCGGGCGGCGGGTCGGCGGGGTGCGGGGCCAGCAGAGGCAGGCTCGTACGCGAGCCCGGCGCCACATGCATGGCCGAGGCGACGGCCTCGGCGGACGCGATCCGCTGCTCGCACAGCTCCGCGAGCTGCCCGTAACCGGCCTCGCCCATCAGCTCGATCAGCTCCGGCCGGTACGACTCGTACACCGGCTTGCCCGCACCGTGCGCCGACGGCGCCGACGTGCACCACCAGTGCAGATCGTGCCCGCCTGAACCCCAGCCCCTGCGGTCGTACTCACCGATCGACACGATCAGCACCTGCTCGCCGTCCGGCTGCTCGACCCACTCGTACGTACGCCGGATCGGCAACTGCCAGCACACGTCCGGCTTCGTCTCCAGCGGCTCACGGCCCTCACCGAGGGCGAGGGTGTGCAGGGCGCAGCCGTAGCCGCCCGAGAAACCAGGACGGTTGTGGAAGATGCAGGCACCCTCCCAGCGACGCGTCTGACGGTCGCCGTCCTCGTCCTCCTCGACCCACCCCGTCGACGTGCCCACCTCGTGGAACTGCCAGGTGTCCGGCGTGAGCCTGGCGACGTGTTCCGCGACGCGCCGCTCGTCGTCCTCGTCGGAGAAGTGCGCGCCGAGCGTGCAGCAGCCGTCCGAGGCCCGGCCCGGACGGATGCCCTGGCAGCCCTGGCCGAAGATGCAGTTCCAGCGCGAGGTCAGCCAGGTCAGGTCGCAGCGGAAGACCTGCTCGTCGTCGGAGGGATCGGGGAACTCCACCCAGGCCCTCGTGAAGTCCAGCCCCGTCTCCTCGCTACGGGGCTCCGGCGCGGCCGGTGCCTGCCCGGCCTCCACGGCCCGCACGGTCTTCGAACCGTCCTGCTTCTTACGCTTCGCCGCTTTCGTCTTACCCACGCCCCCAGCGTAAGCGCCGGGCCACCGCGTCGAGCCCTCGCGCCGGGCCGACGCGCCGCGACGGTACCGCGACGGTGCCGCGCCAAAGAGGGCGCACGGTACGGGGATCCGCCGCGAGGCGGACAGGACCGCCGCACAGCGGGCTCTGTGCGGAACCGCGTCGGCCCGGACGCGCAAAGCCGGATAGCGTGCTGTACATGAGACTCGGTGTCCTGGACGTGGGCTCGAACACGGTCCACCTTCTCGTCGTGGACGCGCACCCCGGTGCGCGCCCCCTGCCCGCCTACTCGCACAAGGCGGAACTGAAACTCGCCGAACTCCTCGACGACGACGGCGCGATCAGCCCCGAAGGCATCGACCGTCTCTCGGCCACCGTCAACGAGGCGCTCGGCGTCTCCGAGGACATGGGCGTCGAGGACCTGCTCCCCTTCGCGACCTCCGCCGTACGCGAGGCCAGCAACGCCGACCACGTCCTCGCCGGTGTCACCGACGCCACGGGCGTGAAGCTGGAGGTCCTCTCCGGCGAGGAAGAAGCCCGCCTCACCTTCCTCGCGGCGCGGCGCTGGTTCGGCTGGTCGGCGGGGCGGCTGCTGGTGCTGGACATCGGGGGCGGTTCGCTGGAGGTCGCGTACGGGCTGGACGAGGAACCCGACGCGGCGGCCTCCCTCCCCCTCGGCGCGGGCCGCCTCACCACCGCGTGGCTGCCGGGCGACCCGCCCGATCCGTCGGACGTACGGGCACTGCGCCGTCACGTGCGGGCCGAAATCGCCCGCGTGGTGGGCGAGTTCAGCCGCTTCAACCCGCCGGACCACGTCGTGGCCACCTCCAAGACCTTCAAGCAGCTCGCCCGGCTCTCCGGGGCTGCCCGCTCCACGGAAGGGCTCTACGTGCAGCGGGAACTGGACCGCAAGGCGCTGGACGAGTGGGTGCCGAAGCTGGCCGAGATGCCGGCGGGGGAGCGGGCGGAGTTGCCCGGGGTTTCCGAAGGGCGCGCCCGGCAGTTGCTCGCCGGGGCGCTGGTGGCCGAGGGCGCGATGGATCTGTTCCGGGTGCCGCAGGTGGAGATCTGCCCCTGGGCGCTCCGCGAGGGCGTCATCCTCCGCCGCCTGGACCATCTCCGCACGTAACCCCTTCGCGGGCCGCGGAAGGAAACGAGGGGTTGCCCCTTCACGCTGGTGTGCCCCTTCACGGGGTGCGCGGTGAAGGCCACACGGGGTGCCCGTTTCTCGCAGGGGTGCGCTTTGCCTGGTGCCTCTTGGGGTTTCGTTCGCGTGTTGGGGGCCGGTGGCACGGGTTGTGCCCACCCGTCCCGCCTTGCGGGACGATTGCCCACAACTTTTTGGCGTGCCGGCGCCGGTC
>NZ_JBSHAO010000122.1:0-6567 GCF_053611545.1 Streptomyces sp. NPDC054796
CCCCCAGGTCATCCGTGCGACAGGGGGCAAAAGTCATGCCGGGCCCGGAGGCCAGCGGCCCTCTTACAGGACCACGAAAAACATAACGGGGCGGGGACGGCGTTGGCTTCTGCGAGGCATCGGGTGATCGGGTCCGGCTCGGCAGCGAGGGGTTCTCACCGATCGTCAGCTCAGGGGCCGAAGGGGAGCCGCCGCGTGACGCCAGCGGGGTCCAGTGCGGGCAGGAGTCGTTCTCGTCTCACGCCCACGTTCGGGGTGACGATCACCTGGCGCGAAGCGGCGCAGGGATACAGCGGGAGTTTTGTCCCGCTGTATCGCGGATGATGCTCTCATTCACTAGCGGGTCATACGTAGGGCTCAAGCGCCGTCATCGCAGGGTGCGGTCCAGTCGTCCGAGGTGGAACACCACTGGGGTACGGGCTGGGAGGGGTCTCCGAGCCATACGCGATGTTCACCGGCGACGGTCAGCCCGAAGCGTTCGATACCGGGGCGGCCCTGCCGGGTCCACCATCGGTATGCGGCCTCGACCTCTTCCCACAACCGGCGCGGACCGGACTGCGCGATGTCGAACTCGTCACGGCCTGGAGCAAAATCGGCGCTGGCCCAGGAGGTGACCTCCTTGTCGCGCAGCCATAGGCGATACGTGTCGTCCTTGTGCCTCTCGGGCCAGACGAATACGCCGGGCAACTGCACTCCGAGGGCGAACATCCGCTCCCACGGACCAATCTCGTCCGGTGACAAGCGGGTAGTGCCTCGTGTGGCATCGGCCGGCCACTCCCGCCCGCCGAGGTATTCACGGAGGGGGCGGGACCGTCGGCGCTGCTGGCGCAGGCGCATGAACGCGGAGGACCGGGTGAACCGTCCGTGCGCGTTGCCGCCGTCGGTGACAGACAGCCGGACGATGGCCTCGGAGCCGTAGTCCGGTGCCCACGGTGCCACGATCACCGAGCCGGGCCGAGCCTGCCCGAGCCACTGCGTGGGGATGCGGGCCAGAGAGCAGGTGGCGATGATGCGCCCGAACGGAGCACGTTCGGGGTGGCCGAGGCTGCCGTCGCCTGTGATGCAGGTGGGGGTCAACCCGCGCTCACGCAGTCGCGTGCGTGCCCGTTCGGCGAGCACCGGGTCCGTTTCCACCGTCGTGACGTTGGCTTCACCGGTGCGATGGCACAGCAACGCGGTGTTCCATCCCTCCCCGGTGCCGATTTCCAGCACGCGCATGCCCGGCTGGAGGTCGAGGTCATCGAGCATGCCGGCGACCATGGTCGGCATGCTGGACGAGCAACTGGGCACCTTGCCGGGTTCGGGGCCGGTGTGCTCGCCGTCGTCCCACTGCGTGGTCAGCGCGCGGTCGCTGTAGACAGCGTCCCACCAGGCGTCGGGGTGGCTCCGGCGGTCGATGGCCGAAGCCTGCCCGGTGCCCTGGAACTTGCCGGGCCAGATCACATCCGGCACGAACCAGTGTCGCGGGACGGCCTCGAACGCGCGACGCCACTGCCTGTCGAGGGCACCGGTTGCGGTCAGTTGGGCGGCCAGCCCCTCGGGGCTGGCCGTCGTGTGCGCGTTCGCGGTCACTGGGGCGCTCCGTGCGAGATTGCTGAGGGCTGGCTGTCGGAGTGGTCGGAGTCGTCTCCTTCACCCTGCCCTCCGCCGCCGTGATCGTTACCCTTGTTGCTGTCGTCTTCCTTGCCCCGCAGGATCCAAGGCCGTTCGTCGCGCATGAAGGTCTCCTGTCGCGTCGACTTCAACGTCGTGTAACCAGATAACTACGGAACTCAGGGCGGAAGTTGCACATCGCTTGCACACCTGTGAAGCCGTCTTGATCGCAGCAACGGTGTCTCGTCACCCTGTGGGGGACACTGGCTGATATGCACGCTGCCACTCCACCGAACGCGGTTGGCGAGAACATCTCCGAGCTGCGCAAGACCAGCGAACTCACCCAGGACGCTCTCGCGCATCGGGCGAAGATCTCCAAGTCCCTGCTGTCGAAGATCGAAGTGGGCGATCGTGCCTGTACGCCCGCCGTCGCCGCGAACATCGCCCAGGCCCTCGGCGTCACCACTCAGGATCTGTACGGGCAGCCGTATCCGGAGAGCAATGCCGACCCGCAGCACATCATCGATCTGCGCTCGGCGACGCGGCGCTACGCACACCCTGCCGGAGACGCACCCGATCCGCGACAGCTCCTGGCAGACGTCAACCGGGCTGCCGCACTGCGCGCTGACACGGCCTACAACGAACTCGCGCAGATGCTGCCCACACTGGTGCGGCAGGCAACCGTTCACGCCCATCAGACCGACGATCCCGCTGCCTGGCTCGTCCTCGTGGACGTGTACTCCTGTGCCTACACGATCGCCCACCGACTCGGCTATCCCGACCTGGCCGAACTCATCGTCGCCCGTCAGCAGTGGGCCGCCACCCGTACAGGGACACCCATAGCCGAGGCGGCGGCGGCGTGGACAGAAGCAGGCACCTTCCAGTCCGCAGGTGACTACGACGGCGGTCTGGACGTCGTTCAGCGAGCCATCACCCACCTCGGGCGGCTGCCCAACGACAGCACGGAGTCAATCGTCGCCGCCGGAAGCCTGCACCTGCGCGGCATCACCCTCGCTTCCCGCGCACGGAACAAGAACGAGGCGCAGGCACACATGGAGCACGCCTACCGGCTGGCTGACCAGCTACCGGAGGGAGACCTCCTGACCCACAATCTGACGTTCGGCACGGGCAACACGGCGCTTCACGAACTCGCCGCATGGGTAGAGCTGGACGCCCCCGACCGAGCCGTTTCGATGAGCACCGAACTGGAGGGGAACCCACTGCGCGGGCTACGTCCGACGAGGACGTGTCACCTGCACATCGACGCCGCCCGCGCCTACCTGCTCAAGGGGGACCGCGACGGGGCGTTGACGGCGCTCATGCACGCCCGCGAGACCGCCCCGCAGATGGCCCGGATTCACCCCATGGCCCGCGAGGTACTGCGCGTCCTCGTCTCCCTGCACCGACGCTCGAAACCGGAGCTGGCGGCGTTGGCGCGCTGGGCCGGGGTGCGTGGCTAAGGCCGGCCTCCACCTGCCCTCCCGCCAGCGGCAGGCTGGTGACCACGCTCGCCGAGACGGGGCTGATCATGGTGGCGGACAAGACGGCGGACGACGGCGCGGTCGGACACGTCGCCCCGGAGTCCGCCTCGTTCATGGCCAACCGTCACGGTGAGGACTACGACGAGCCCCCGCAGCACGTCGAGCTGTGGGAGACCGCGCAGCACGCCGAGGGCGAGAGCGTGACCACCAGCCGGTACCCGCTGGTGTACGTGCCGGGAACCTGGGACCTGCGTTCCACGCTGGAGCTGACCGTGCCAGGCATCATCCACCGTCGAGCGGGAGGCGATGAGCGGCGCACGGTCTACATGCTGCACGCGGACGGCTCCTGGGCCCGAGCCACCGCCGCCGGGCGCCGGGACTCGCCCACCGTGCACCAGGGCGGCCCCCGAAGGCTGTGGGACGAACTGGACCGCATCCGCACCTGGCTCGCCATCGACGGTGACCTTCCGGTGCGCGGCGCCCGTGTCCGCATCCGCCCCGACGGGACCGTGCACCTGGAACGCCGTGGCTGGAGCGCCACCATCGGCTGACCTCTTCTCGGGGCCTCCGTGAGGGCGCGTCAACGCCTCTGGAGGGCCTTGACGTTGTCGCCGAACGTCCAGTTCTTGGAGCCGTCCCAGTTCAGCGACCAGGTCATCAGGCCCTTGAGGCCGCCACCGTAGTGGTTCCACGCCTGCGCGACGAGGCTCGGCGACATGTAGCCGCCGCCGGCGCCGGGCTGTGCCGGGAGGCCCGGGACCTGTTTGTCGTAGGGGACCTTGATGGTGGTGCCCTGCACGACCAGGCCCTTGTTGAGGCAGTCCGTCTGCGCGGTGAAGCCCTGCACCGTACCGGCGGAGTAGGAGTCGCCGGAGCAGCCGTACATGCTGCCGTTGTAGTACTGCATGTTGAGCCACCACAGGCGCCCGTTGTCCGCGTACTTCTTGATGATCGGCAGGTAGGCGCCCCAGATGGAGCCGTAGACCACGCTGCCGCCTGTGACATAGGCCGTCTCGGGGGCCATCGTCAGGCCGAATCCGGCGGGCATGCGGGCGAGCACACCGTCGATGATGCGGATGAGGTTGGACTGCGAGGCCGACAGCGTGTTGATGTTGCCGCTGCCGACGAGGCCGGTCTCGATGTCGATGTCGATGCCGTCGAAGTTGTACTTCTTCAGGATCGGCACCACGGTCTCGACGAACCTGTCGGCCACGGTGGCGGAGCTGAGGTCGATACCTGCCGTCGCGCCGCCGATGGACATCAGGATGGTGGCGCCGTCCGCCTTGGCCTGGCACATCTCGGCCGGGGTGGCGACCTTGACCGTCGCGTCCATGCCGTCCTCCCACAGCACCGTGCCGTCCGAACGGATCACGGGGAAGGCCGCGTTGAGGACGTTGTAGCCGTGCGCGCGGATGCGGGAGTCGGTGATGGGGGTCCAGCCGAAGGGCGGGTGGACCCCGTTCGACGCGCCGTCCCAGTTCTCCCAGTAGCCCTGGAGCACCTTGCCCGAGGGCTTCGGCTTCTGGGCGCAGGTCTCGGCACTCGGCGCGCTCAGCTTGTTCGCTGTGCTGGACGCATCCGACGCGCCCGAAGCGCTCGGCGCCGCGCCGAGCAGCAGTTGCGCGGCGAAGGCCATCGCCACCCCGGCCCCCAGAAGACGTGCAGTCCGACCCGACACGCTGTGCTCCCTTCCCGCCCGTAGGGCGAGGAGTGGATCCGGAGACCCGAAGGCGCACCCGGAGACGCGGGTGCCGCGATGCGCCGCACAGTAGAAAGGTCCAGACCTTTCGTCAAGAGGTCTGGACCGGATATGGAGCGCTTCCCTCCCCAGAGGGCCCCCGCCCGCTCAGCCGCTCCGCGCGCCGTACGCGTCCAGCGCGAGCTGGACGAACGAGCGGACCAGCGGGCGGTCGTCGCCCTCGTGCCACGCCACCCTCACCCGGCTCGGCGGCATGTCGGCCAGCGGCACCACCACGAGCCCGTCCCCCGGCTCATGGCCCAGCAGCGTCATGCCGACGGTGCCGTTCCAGGTGACGGCCTGTCTGCACTCCTGGACGGTGCGCACCACCGGGCCCTCGCGCGCTTCTCCCCCGTTCCAGTACGCCTGCCAGAGCGGGTCGGCGTCGCGCGGGAAGCGGAACCAGCGGCGCCCGGCGAGGTCGGCCAGGTTCAGGCTGTCGCGGCGGGCCAGCGGATCGTCGGCGCGCAGCAATGCGCCGACGGGATCGGCGCGCGGCTCGCGCACCGTCAGCCCTGTGGTGTCGAACGGCCCGCGGGTCAGGGCGACATCGATGGTTCCGGCGTGCAGCCCGCAGGTGGGATCCGTCAGATCGGCCTCGCGGACGCGGACCTCGACGCGCGGGTGACGGCGGCGGTAGGCGGCGGCCAGCCTCGTCGCGGCGGGGTCGGCGCTGTCCCCGAGGATGCCGACGGTGACGGTCCCGGCCCCGGCCCCGCCCGCCTCGGCCACCCGTACGCGCGCCCGCTCGGCCCGCTCCAGCAGGCCGCGCGCCTCGTCGAGCAGCACCGTCCCCGCCGGGGTGAGCGCGACGCCCGCTGAGGTCCGGTGGAACAGCGCGGCGCCGACCTCCGTCTCCAGACGCTTGATCGCCCGGCTCAGCGGCGGCTGGCTCATGTGCAGCCTGACGGCGGCCCTGCCGAAGTGGAGTTCCTCGGCGACGGCGACGAAGTAGCGCAGCGCGCGTAGCTCCATGCTGCGACGATACCCGTACGGTATCGACGTCCTGGAACAGGTCTTGGACGGTCACGGCGCCCCGGCGGTGCAATCGGAACATGACCGACGCACCTCAGCACAGCACATCGGGGAACCACGCACCGCACAGCCTGGAGCAGGGCAAGGGGGATCCCGCCGTATCGGTGGTGGGCCCGGACGACGGCGAGACGATCCTTCTGGGCACCACGCGCATGCGTGTCCTGGAGGACGGCAGCAACACCGGGCACCGGCTCGGGATGGCCGAGTCCGTCCTCGCGCCGCACACACCCGGTCCGCCGCAGCACCGCCACGCCCAGCACGACGAGGGCTTCTACATCGTCTCCGGCACGGTGCGGTTCACCGTCGGGGAGAAGGAGTACGACGCGGGCGCGGGCACGCTGGTGATGGTTCCGCCCGGTGCCCCGCACACGTTCGCCAACGTGACGGACCAACCCGCCGTCATGCTCAGCACGTTCACACCGGACCTCTACGTCTCGTACTTCCGTGAGCTGCGGGACCTGAGCGCCGACGGCCGGGCCCCGAGCCCGGCGGCGAGCATCGGGACGATGCGCCGATACGCCACCGAGCCCGCCACCGACTTCGCCCCTCGGCGGGAGGGATGACACCGCCCCCGTGTCCGGCGGACACGGGGGCGGGCCGAGGGCTGGGCACGAGTGTGCTGGCCGGCTACTCGTCGGGGTGGTGCAGCTCGATGTCGTAGCCGTCCACGCCGGACCCGTTGACGTTCAGGGCGTTGGCGACCGGCGGGTAGCCGGAGGC
>NZ_JBSHAO010000123.1:0-5677 GCF_053611545.1 Streptomyces sp. NPDC054796
CCTTTCCCCACGTCGCCCTGTGCGACACCGCGCTCCGCCTGACGGCCGCCGGCGCATTCGTCCACACATCCCAGATTCCCGGTCCGCACGGTCTCGCGCAGGCGAGCGCGGGGCACCCGGCCCCGGCCTCCACCTTGGAGGAGCCACTCCTGACCGACGCGGGCTCCGCGAACGGCAGGCACCTCTGATGTGCGCTCCTACTCGCCCGCCCGGCGGGCACAGCCCCACCGCCGCTCACGAAGATGCGACACCGGAGCTGGTGAATCTCGACGCGATCCAGCAGATCTTCCTGAGCCACGAGCACGTACGCGAGGCGGCCGTCGTCACCGTGCCGCACCCCGCACTCGGCCAGGCCCTGGGCGCGCTGCTCGTCCTGGCCCCCGGCGGCACGACGGTCGAGGAGGTACGCGAGTACGCGCGCCCTTTCCTGCCCGAGGCTCTGCACCCTCGGACCGTCCTGAACGTCACCGAACTGCCGACCACGCACGACGGCCGGTTCAGCGCAGCCGGTGCGCGGGCACTGCTGCGCGATGCCGCCCACCTGAAACACCCCGAGGAGCACCGCGAGGAGGAGTACCGGCGCTCCGCTTCCAGCATGCCCGAGGCGTGGGAGCAGGTACTGCAGCTGGCCCGTGACGACGAAGTTCTGCACTTCGAGGCGCTGCGGGCGCTGGCCGACAACCCGACACTCCTTGCCAAGATCACGACGGCGCTGTGGTACCCGCACTGGCCGCGGCCGTTGACCTCCTTGCCCGACTGCCTCGCGGACCTCGCGACAGCGGACCCGGATGTGCAGAACTACCTCGACTTCGCCAGCACCGCGTCGCGGGACATCCTGCGGATCATCGACCGCTACGGCTGGCCACGCGCGAACCGTGACGGACCCCACGTCCCCGACGCCGCCTGCCGCGTCCTGATGCGTGCCGATGGGCTCAACGAGGAGCGGGAGCAGGCCCTGGCGGCCGTGACCCAGGCCGTCGCGAACGGCTACAGCAACCCGCGTCACCTGGCGCTCCTCCAGGACCGCACCCTCACGCTCACGGAAAGAGAGCAGCTGTACGGCACGTTCATGCTCTCCCCGGCCGGGGACCAGCCGCACTTCCTCTATGAGACCCAGGGCATCGACCAAGTCAACGTGCAGCGCGCGATCATCGGGATGCCGTCCCTGGCCCTCGACCTGCCCTACGCCTGGGAGCCGCTGCTGCCTTACGGACGCGCCCGGTGGGCCGCCGCCCCTCCGTCCCGCGAGGCACCGGCGGTCCCCGCACCGCCGACCCGGCGGCTCTCCTCCCCGTCTGTGCCGGTCGGCATGGCGCCGGTCTACCTGACCGGGGAACGTCGCCACCAGGCCGCGCTGCGGGAGGCGACCGAGCATCTGCCCCCGCCGCTGCACGGCACCGCCCGCTGGCTGGCGCTGGACCCCTTCACCAGTCCGCTCGCCCAGTTCGACGCGGGCGAGCCCGCCGCGCGCCTCGCCGCCTTGATCCGGCTGGAAGACATCCGCCGCTCCCGCCTCCTGATCGCCGTCGCGAGCGAGGACGAGCAGCGCGACACCGTCACCAGCGCAGAGATCGGGGCCGCCCTCGCCGCGGACATCCCCGTGGTCATCGTCGGCCGCCCGGAGCACGCCCTCGACGAACATCCCGCCATCAGCTTCGCCCCCGACCTGGAGGCCGCGCTCACCGCAGCACAGACCTGGGCCACCCGGTGAACGTGATGCGCCACCTCACAGCCCCGTCCTCTCCCGACCCCTTCCGGAGCCTCCATGTTCTCCACTCGTCATCCGTGGCATGTACAGCTCAGCTCCGATGCCGCCCCGCTGCCGCCGGAACTTGCGGGACTGCCCGTCGATGTCGTCACCAGCACTCCCCTGCGGACGCTGACCACCGTCGAGCAACTCCGCGACAGGGTTGCTCCGGTGGGGCCGATGCGCTGCTGCTTCACCCACGGCGAGGCACAGGTGCCCGTACCCCGCGGCACCGCGCTGCGGTGGAGCGCGGGCCACTCCACCTGCCACAGCCCGGCACGGCCGACGTGCACACCCGGGCAGCAACGATGCTGCATCGCCTTCTGGTTCATCCCGCCGGGTACCCCGTATCTCACCGAGCCGGAGGCTCTGTACGACGGGCTGAGCGTCAGCCGCTCCCCGGCCTCCTGGGCCCCGGCATGCGCAGCGTGAGCACAGGGCCATCCCGTGGTGGTGCACCTCTCGTTCGTACTCGTGTTGGCGGTGCTGGTTGGGCTGCTCGTGCGGCGGTCCGGGCTCAAGGGCAGCCACGCGGTGGTGTGCGTGCTGTTCGGTTTCTATCTGGCCGACTCCTCGCTCGCGCCCGTCATCGACCGCCTGGTCGAGGCCGTGGTCGACGCGCTCGGCCGCGTCCGTCTCTAGACCGGCCGCCGGGACGCGGTGCTCTCCCCCGTCCTCGGTCCGTACGCCGCCCCCCGTCGGTTACGGCCCGGGGCGCGTCCCGGCGGTCCTGCCCGTCCCTTTCCTCCGGAGAACCCGTCATGCTCAGTCACACACCGCCGCGTCCGATCGTCGACGCTGGCCATCGCGCAGTGTTGCCCGTGGGGGTGTTGCGGGAGCGCCGCCTTGCGCGCAATGCGGTCTTGCCCCTCGACGCCGTGCACGAGCTTCTGAGCGGTCGGTGGCTCCTTGCGCGGGGCCGGTCGCTCTCCGCTTCGGCGGCGGTGGGAGGTTGCGGTGTCTGACGGAGTGGCTGTTGAGGCCCCGGCTCGTCATCGCCGTGGGAAAGACCCGGGGATAGGCGTGGTCTACGCCGCCTTCACGACGCTGTCTGCGGCCTGTGTGCTGTGGGGTCTTGCGGTGGCGGTGGCTCCGTCGTCTGCGCGGGTTGCGGTGGCCTGGTGTGCCGGTGTGGCCGGGGTGCTGCTGGTGGGCACCGTGATGGTCGCCCTGTACCGGGTGCGGCGGCTTCAGCAGCGGGTCGAGAGCCGCCACGCCGCTCTCCAGCACGCCGAGGAAGAGCTGGAGCAGATGCGGTCCCAGTTGGAGGAGCTGGTGCAGCACACGCTGCCGTGGGTGCTCGGGCGTATCCAGGAGCGCGATTCCGCGGCGACGATCCTGGCCGAGGGCGCGGGGCGGCTCCCCCGGGAGCCTGTCGCGCGACGGCTGGCGGAACAGCTGGTCGAGCTCCTCTATCAGGAGCGGCGTCGGCGGAACGCTGCGGTGAGTGTGATGCAGGAGTGCGCTCACCGGGTGCAGGCAGGCGTGACGGACCTGCTCGCCGAGATCTCCCGGCGCAAGCAGCCGTACTGGGAGGAGAACACCGAGTCGGTCTCACGAGTGAGCGTGCGGGCGGATTTTGAGGGTGTGGACGCGCGGACGTCCTCGCTGGGGATGCTGACGCAGCGGCTCCTGGCGCTGACCGGCGCTCGGCGTATCGGCCGTCCCTGGCCGAGGCCGATCGCGCTTCCCCACGTGCTGCGGGCAGCGGTGGGGGCGACCGAGAACTATCAGCGCGTGCAGGCGCTGCCTGCCGTCCCGGTGGCGGTGGCCAGCCCCGCGGTGAACGCGGCCATCCAGGTGCTGGCGGAGGTGCTCGACAACGCGCTGCGGTTCTCACCCCCCACCACGCAGGTGTGGGTGAGCGCGGAGGAGGTGGGGGCCGGGGTCGTGGTCTACGTGGATGACAGTGGCCTGGTGATGCCGGCGGCGACCTTGGCCCAGGTCCGCCGTACGGTCGATCCTGACTGCCCGCTGGATGTCGGCGAGATCTCCGGGGGGCGTCTGGGGCTGGTGGCGGCCCGCCTCAGCGCCGAGCGGTACGGCTTCAGGATCGCCTTCGGCCCCTCGCCCTCGGGCGGGACACGCGTGAGCGTCCTCTTCCCCCGGCAGTGGCTGACCCCGGCGGTGACCGGCCAGCCCACGGAACTCCAGCCGCCCGCGCCCGGCCCCGTGTCCACTTCCCCCTGCGCCGCGTCCCGGGGTGCCGAGCGGCCCGAGGCCGGCCGCGAGGCGGTCCGGGCAGCCTCCGCACCAGCGGTGGGGGGTCTTGGACCGTCCGGACTGCCCAAGCGCACGCCTCGCGCCACACTGCGCGACTCCCCCGAGCGGGACGTCCCGCCCGAGCAGCCGCGTACGGCCGAGGAGACAGCGCGACGCTTCTCCTCCTTCCGCGCCGCCACCCGGCGCTCCCGTGACGACGCCCCTCCTACGACTGATGCGGAGCCACCGCGATGACCAGCAGCAGCGAGCTTTCCTGGCTGATGACGAACCTGCGTGAGGAGACAGACGGGGTGGTGCACGTCCTGCTGCTGTCCGGGGACGGGCTGACGCTGTCCTGTGACGACGCCCTGGGCAGAGACGACGCCGACGAGCTGGCCGCCGCCGCCTCCGGTCTCGTCAGCCTCGCTGAGGGCATCAGCAAGAGGTTCGACGGCGGCGGGAAGATGCGATCGGTCGTCCTCGATCTGCCCACCAAACAGTTGGTGGGCATGGGTGTGGCTCAGGGAAGCGCGCTGGCGGTCCTCGCCGAGGAGTGGGCCGACCCAGGGGTGATCGGCATGGCGATGAGCCATGTGATCGCACGTGTCGCGCCCCATCTCGGCGTCCCGGCCCGGGCCACGGGGGCGTAGAGGCATGAGCTGGGATCCGGACGTGCCGGACCGCTGGTTCGTCATGCTCGGCGGGCGGACCCGCGCGGACCACGACTTCGATCTCGTTTCCCTGATCGTCACCGAACGAGCCGAGACCGCCGGCCTGGAGCCGGAGGAGGCGCACATCCTCACCCGGTGCGCCGCGCCCACCGCGGTAGTGGAACTGTCCTCGCTGATCGGTGCGCCGCTGGGCGTGGTGTGCGTGCTGCTCTCCGGTCTGCTGGACCGCGGCTACATCACCGCCCGGCACCCCTCATCCCCCGCTTCACACACGCCGTCCGATGACGGCTCGCTGCCGCGCTGGACCCCCGACTCCGACGCTCTAAAGAGGGTGCTCCATGGCCTCCGCAAGCTCTGACACCCCGCTGCCGCTGGCCTCCACCGCCAGCACCGGCTGGAAGATCACCGTGGCAGGCGGTTTCGGCGTCGGGAAAACCACCTTCGTCGACGCCATCAGCGAGATCACCCCGCTGCGCACAGAGGCGGAGATGACCACCGCCAGCCTCGGCGTGGACGACCTGGCGGCGACCCCGCACAAGACCACCACGACCACCGCCTTCGACTTCGGCCGTATCACCCTGGACGAGGAGGTGGTGCTGTACCTGTTCGGCGCGCCCGGACAAGAGCGCTTCAAGGACCTGTGGCAGCGCCTGTTCACCGGATCGCTGGGCGCCGTGGTCCTGGTCGACACCCGGCGGCTGGAGGACTCCTTCTCTTCCCTGGACCAGATCGAGGCGCTCGGAACGCCCTACCTGGTCGCCCATAACGTCTTCGGCACCGAGGACCAGCAGCACGGCCTGGAGCAGATCCGCGAGTCCCTGACGCTGCCCGCGAACGTACCGGTACTGCGTTGCGACGCCCGCGACCGCTCCTCGGTCCGCGACGTCCTCATCGAGCTCGTGCAGCACTTCCAGACCCACTCCACGCAGACTTCGCAGGAGGCGACGCTGTGAACCAGCCCTCCCCCGCCCGCCTGGTCGAGCCCCCGGCCACGCACCACGGCGCCGTACAGCTCGGCGACCCGCGGTACCACGCGGACCCGGGGGCGATTTTCCAG
>NZ_JBSHAO010000123.1:5687-6178 GCF_053611545.1 Streptomyces sp. NPDC054796
CCTCTTCGGTGATGTCGCCACGTTCCTCCTGCACGGCGACGTGGCCGCCTGGCTCGTCCTGGGCCACCGGGAGCTGACCCACGTCTCCACCGTCACCGCCACCTACGCCCGCGACTCCCGCCGGTGGCGCCTGGCCCCCGTCCTGCCGGCCGACTGGCCGCTGTGGCCGATGCTCGGCGGCGGACAGGCCGGCGATTCCCTCCTCTACACCGAGGGCGAGGCCCACCGGCAGCGCTCGGAGGCAAACACCGCCGCCCTCGGCTCCGTCGACCCCATCGAATTCCGCGCCCGCACCGAACAGTTCGCCGAACAGCTCCTGTCCGCCTTCGCCCCTGCGGGCGAGGCCGAGCTGATGAGCCGCTACGCGCAACAGCTCCCGGTCATGGCGCTGGGCTGGGCCCTGGGCGTGCCGGCACACCAGGGCGACGCGCTGGTCGCCGGATTCTCCGCCATGCTCTCCGGCGGCCCGGTAGCGCGCGGGGGCGTGCTGC
>NZ_JBSHAO010000124.1:0-6093 GCF_053611545.1 Streptomyces sp. NPDC054796
GGTACGTAACCGCCGGGCCGCGCCCTCATCTCAACCTCGCCGAGTGCGACGGCGACGCCGCCTCAGCGAACCGTCACACGGAGGCCCGCTCCTGCGAGGCCGCGGACGAGGAGTCCGCGCCGTCGTTCGACGGGCCCGAACCGGAACCCGAGCCCCTGAGCGCGGAATCAGCCGCACCGGACCCCGCTTCGGGCCTGCCCGCCACGGAGTTGTGCCGCTCCTCCCACGTGGCCAGCGCCATCCCGCACGCGTGGTCCATGTGCCGCAGCCCTTCGAGGTTCAGCTCGACGGCACGGTCGGCGGGCAGCACCTCCAACTGGTCCAGCAGCTTCGGCAGCCGCAGGAACGTCGCGTTCCCCAGCACCCGCACCCGCAGGGGCCGCCGCTCCCCGGCCGCGTCCGCAGCCGGCGCTTCGTCCAGCCCGTCGTCGAGCCCGTCGACCTCGACGTGCACGTGCGAGGTCTCCCACGCCGACTTGACGACGGCCATCAGCAGACCGATCAGCACGCCCTGGAACATGTCGGTGACCACGATCGCGATGGCGGTCGTCGCGAGGACGACGGCCTCGGCACGGTGCTGGCGCCACAGCGGCCCCAGCTCCTTCGTCGGGATCAGCTTCCAGCCCGCGTGCACGAGGACACCGGCCAGCGACGCGACCGGGATCACGGTGAGCGCGGCGGGGAACGCGGCGGCGAACACCAGCAGCCACACCCCGTGCAGCACGCGCGACGCCTTGGTCTTCGCGCCCGACGAGACATTGGCCGAACTCCGCACGATGACGGCCGTCATCGGCAGCGCCCCGAGGACACCGCAGACCGCGTTGCCCGCGCCCTGCGCCATCAGTTCCTTGTCGTACTGCGTGCGCGGCCCGTCGTGCAGCCGGTCCACGGCAGCCGCGCTGAAGAGCGACTCGGCCGAGGCGATCAGCGTGAACGCGAGCACCGTGCCGAGCATCCCGGCCGAGGCGAGCCCGGCGAAGTCGTCGAGCCCCGGCGGCTGTACGGCCTCGATCAGGCCCTGCACCTCGACCCGCGCGATCGGCAGCCCGAACAGCGCGGTCACGCCCGTCGCCAGCGCGACGGCGGCCAGCGGGCCGGGCAGCACCTTGTTGCCCCGCTTCCACTTCGGCCACAGGAACAGCATCACGATCGTGCCCACGCCGACCGCGACAGCCGTCAGCGCCTCGCTGGAGCTGAGCACGTCGACGACGAGTCCGGGGAACCCGGCGATCTTCGCGAGGCCGCTGCTCGGCGCCGACGCGTCGGCCAGCGCGTACACCTGGCCCGCGATCAGCACCAGGCCGATGCCCGCGAGCATGCCCTGGACGACGGCGACGGAGATCGCCCGGAACCAGCGCCCCAGCTTGAGGGTGCCCATCAGCAGTTGGAGCAGCCCGGCCGCCAGCACCAGGACGCCGAGCCCGCCGAGCCCGTACGTCTGCACGGCCTCGTACACGAGCACGGTGAGCCCGGCCGCCGGGCCGCTCACCTGGAGGCTGCTGCCGGGCAGGAAGCCGGTCACGAGGCCGCCGACGATGCCGGTGATCAGCCCGAGTTCGGCGGGCACCCCGGACGCGACGGCGACGCCGACGCACAGGGGCAGGGCGACGAGGAAGACGACGAGGGACGCGGTGAAGTCGGCCCGCAGCGTGCCACGGCTCTTGAAGGGGTTCACCTTCTCCAGCAGGCTCTGCTTCCCGCTGGAGCTGTTGCCGTTGCCGTTGCCGGGCGGTCCGGCCGTGTTCTTGTTCATGTCAGTGTTCGTCATGGCGGGACCTCAGAGCGGCAGGAAGGCGTCGACGGACGGCTGGTGGCCGAGCACGAGCCCGGTGTCCACCGCGTAGAACCAGCCGTGCAGCCCGAGCTGCCCGGCGTCGAGGCGCTCGGCGATGCAGGGGTAGCCGCGCAGCCGCTCCAGCTGGGCGAGCACGTGCCGCTGCACGGCGGCCGAGACCTGGGGCTCGTCCCGCTCCTCGGTGGCGAGGGCCAGCTCGGACGGCTCGGCGAGCTGGCTGCTGAGCCAGCCGTTCACGGCGGGCACGGCCGCCAGGTCGTCGCCGCGCACCCGGGCGCCCACGGCGCCGCAGTGCGAGTGGCCGCAGACGATGATGTTCGGCACCTGGAGCACGCACACCGCGTACTCGATGGTCGCGGCCTCGCCGCTGGGCCGCTCGGCGGCACCGTAGTGGGGCACGGCGTTGCCCGCCGTACGCAGCTCGAACAGCTCACCGGGGCCCGCGCCCGTGATCAGCGAGGGGACGACCCGGGAGTCCGAGCAGGTGATGAACAGGACCTCGGGCGACTGCCCGTCGGCCAGCTTCCCGAAGCGCTCCCGTTCCTCGTCGCGCGTGGCTATGCGGGAGTGGAAGTCGCGTGCGTGGTGGATGAAGGAATGCATGAGGGTTGCCTCCAGCCCGCTCCGGCCGCGGCACAGCGGGCACCTTGCCCAGGGCACAAGACGGTCCTGGCACGCGGGTGTGGGGGTACGCCGATGCGGCGGACTCGGGCCGGAGGCCCTGGGTTCGCCGGAGAGCGGTACGCCGCGAGCGTGCGCGTACGGCCGTCCCGGTTCCGTGGGCACGAGGGTGCGTGCCTGCGCGGGGAGGGGCGGTCAGATCGCTGCGGGGGATAGGGGGGGACGCGTGGTGTGACGCGTGGTGGGGGGTACGGATCAGGGCCGTACGCGCGGACGCGGGATCAGCAGCGGAAAACCTGGTGCATCAGGGGGATCTCGACCGATCTCGCTCTGGGGACGGCCTCACTCCCCGTGACCGGGACCACCACGTGCTCCGGCATATTCACCCGGGAATCGCAACCGCACATGACCACCTGCTGCGGCACAGGCGTCGGTGCCACGAACGGCTGGCGGGCCCCGCGCCGCATCTGACAGTCCTTGGGCGACTGCTTCGTGTGCTCGCCCTCGGACGTCGGCGAACGCTCCGCGGACACGGAGACGCGCTCAGCGGACGGGGTGACCTGCGCGGCAGCGCAGTCGACGGAGAAGAGCACGGAGAGGAGGAGGGACACGGCCGTGACGAGGGACCGGACGACGGTCTTGTTTCGTCGCATGAGATCCCCCCTCCGAGTGCAGTGGACAGCGAACTCCATTGTGTCCAAAGCGTTGTGTCGCTTTGCAAGTCGGTATGTGAACGCTGAGTGAACGACGACGCATAAATGGCCGGATTCCGCCCTCACATGTGCCGTCGGGTGGCTGTGCGTCCGATTTGCGCTTGACGCCCCCGGTCCGCCGCAGGATTATTCAACACATGATGAATAAATCGCGGACGTCCGCGAAGGGCCCGGAGACGGCCGCGCCACCCGACCGCGGCGCCCCCGCCGGCACACCCGCCACACCCGCCGTCCACGCCGCCTCGCTCACCGTGGTCCGCGGAGCCCGCACCGTCATCGACGGCCTCGCCTTCGACATCCCGCGCGGCACCGTCACCGGCCTCCTCGGCCCCTCCGGCTGCGGCAAGTCCACGCTGATGCGCGCCATCGTCGGCACCCAGGCCAAGGTCACCGGCACGCTCGACGTCCTCGGCAGCCCCGCCGGCTCCCGCGCCCTGCGCTCCCGCGTCGGCTACGTCACCCAGGACCCCTCCGTCTACGGCGACCTCACCGCGCGCCAGAACCTCGACTACTACGCCGCCGTCCTCGGCGTCCCCCGCCAGGAGCGCGCGGCCCAGGTCGAGCGGGCCCTCGCCGACGTCGACCTCACCTCCCACGCCGACTCCCTCACCGACAACCTCTCCGGAGGACAGCGCTCCCGCGTCTCCCTGGCCGTCGCCCTCCTCGGCAGCCCCGAACTCCTCGTCCTCGACGAACCCACCGTCGGCCTCGACCCCGTCCTCCGCCGCGACCTGTGGAACCTCTTCCACCGGCTCGCCGCGACCGGGGGCGACGGGACCAGGGGGACGACGCTGCTGATCTCGTCGCACGTCATGGACGAGGCGGACCGCTGCCAGAACCTGCTGCTCATGCGCGAGGGCAGGCTCCTCGCCGACGGCTCACCCGAAGCCCTGCGCACCCGCACCCGCACCGGCTCCATCGAGGAGGCGTTCCTCCACCTCGTCGACGAGGCACGCGCCACCGACCCCCCGAACACCTGAGCCCGCACGAGTCCGCACGAGCCCCAGGCACCCACCCGCAGCCTCGCAGCCTCGCAGCCTCGGAGACCCCGCCATGAACACGACCCGCACCCTCGCCACGGCCCGCCGCGTCCTGCGCCAGCTCAGCCACGACCCCCGCACGATCGCGCTCCTGCTCCTGGTCCCCGTCCTGCTGCTCGTGCTCCTCTACTACGTCTTCGACGCCGACCGCCGCGCCTTCGACGGCATCGGCGCCTCCCTGCTCGGCATCTTCCCGATGGTCACGATGTTCCTGGTCACCTCCATCGCGACCCTCCGCGAACGCACCTCGGGCACCCTGGAACGCCTGCTCTCCATGCCCCTCGGCAAGGGCGACCTGATCATGGGCTACGCGCTCGCCTTCGGCCTCCTCGCCGTCGTCCAGGCGTCCGCTGCCACCGCCGTCGCCGTCTGGTTCCTGGACCTGAACATCGCCGGGTCCCCCTGGCTGCTGCTCCTGATCGCCCTGCTCGACGCGCTGCTCGGCACGGCACTGGGCCTCTTCGTGAGCGCCTTCGCGGCGTCCGAGTTCCAGGTCGTCCAGTTCATGCCCGCCGTGATCTTCCCGCAGATCCTCCTGTGCGGCCTCTTCGCGCCCCGCGACACCATGCAGCCGGTCCTGGAGTACGTCTCCAACGTGCTGCCCATGTCCTACGCGGTCGACGGCATGACCGAGGTCGTCCACAGCGCCGACCCCTCCGGCGACTTCGTGCGCGACGTCATCGTCGTCGCGGGCTGCGCCCTCCTGGTCCTCACCCTCGGCGCGGCCACCCTCCGCCGCCGTACGCCGTAACGGGGGACGGGAGACGGGGAACGGGGCCCCATCCACCAGGCGGACGGACCGGCACCGCGCCACGGGCCGGTGCGAGGATGAACGGCGGAAAGTCGTCGGCACGGCAGCCGGCATGGCAGTCGGCACGGCACATGCACGCATTGGACGAGGTGAGCCGCCACATGACCCAGAAAGTCGCAGTCCTCGGCACCGGCAAGATCGGTGAGGCACTGCTCTCCGGCATGCTGCGAGGCGGCTGGGAGCCGTCCCACCTCCTGGTGACGGCCCGACGCGCGGAACGCGCCGAGGAACTCCGCGCCCGCTACGGCGTCGAGCCCGTCACCAACCCCGAGGCCGCCAAGAACGCGGACACCCTCATCCTCACGGTCAAGCCGCAGGACATGGGCACCCTCCTGGACGACCTCGCCTCCCATGTACCGGCCGACCGGCTCGTCATCAGCGGCGCCGCCGGCATCCCCACGACGTTCTTCGAGGAGCGGCTGCCGCAGGGCACCCCCGTCGTACGGGTCATGACGAACACCCCGGCGCTGGTGGACGAGGCCATGTCCGTGATCTCGGGCGGCACCCACGCCACGGAGGCGCACCTCTCTCTCACCGAGGAGATCTTCAACGGGGTCGGCAAGACCCTGCGCGTCCCCGAGACCCAGCAGGACGCAGCCACGGCCCTCTCGGGCTCGGGCCCCGCGTACTTCTACTACCTGGTCGAGACCATGGCCGACGCGGGCATCCTGCTCGGCCTCCCGCGCGACAAGGCCCACGAACTGATCGTCCAGGCCGCCGTCGGCGCCGCCACGATGCTCCGCGACAGCGGAGAGCACCCGGTGACCCTGCGCGAGAACGTCACCTCTCCGGCGGGCACGACGATCAACGCCATGCGCGAGCTGGAGAACCACGGCGTCCGCGCCGCGTTCATCGATGCCATCGAGGCCGCCAGGGACCGCAGCCGCGAACTGGCCTCCGGCAAGGGCTGATTGTCACCCGAACGAGTCACCGCGCTCAGGTTTGAAGCTCGCCCTGGGCGTGGTGTAGCCTCTAACAGTTGCCACGGAGCCGGTCAGGCCCCATGGCGGCACCTCTCGCCGTCCGACGGCAACCACTACTGAAGTTCGATTCCCCTCTTCGTGGGGCCTATTTCGGCGTGCCGGAATTGGTTCGACGAAAGCCCGATTTTGA
>NZ_JBSHAO010000125.1:0-5424 GCF_053611545.1 Streptomyces sp. NPDC054796
AGCCCGGTCTGTCCTCTCGCACCCCTCCGGCCCTGGTCAGAGCGAGTGTCCGCTCCTCCCTGCGCCTCCGGGGTCGATTCGGGGTCGAATCAGGCGGGTTGGCCGTTCCACGGGTCCAACTCGCCCTTCGCGCCGCGATGGTTAGCCTCGTTGCGTCGATGAGTCTTGCACATCAGGGGCCGCTGGGGTCAAGTCCCCGAGCCCAGGTTCACCCGGCCGCGCGGGTCGGGTCTGCCGGCGCTGCTACGCCGCCTGCTCGACGTCGGCCGACTCCATCGCGCCGGGCTGATCCGGGCGAAAGAGACGGCTGAACGTCCTCACCTTCACGCCCTGCACGGCCACCGGCGGGTGCGCGTAGGTGTCCCACGTCTCGGAGAACTCGGCGTGCCGGGAGAGCGCCTGCACGGTTTTGGGATCGTGCTGGTCGACCTTGTCCGCGCCCAGCCGGGACGTGTAGAAGTGCTTGAGGTCGTGAAACCGGGTGCCTTCCGGAAGTCCCGCCAGTTCCACCGCCTTGCGCCACACCGTGTTGAAGTGGCTCCGTAACAGGGGCCGGCCCTGTGCATTCGTGACGATCAGCCCTTCGTCCGGCGGCGGCACATAGCCGCGCTGGCGGCGCTTCCGCTGTGCCTCCTCGGACACCGGCGCCGGACCCTTGAAGTGGGTCAGATGGTAGGCGAGGCACTGCAGGAGGAAGTGGTCGACCGGCAGCGTGGCATAGCTCGCCTTAGTCTTCAGCTTGGCTTTCTTGCCCTTCTGGCGCTGCTCCTTGACGTAAAGGAGATCCTGGTCCCAGGCCACACAGCTTTCCAGGAGACCGAATGCCTCGCCTTCGCGCAGGCCCGCGCACGCTCCGATCCACACCAGAATCTCGTACCGGGGCTGGACTTCCCGCATGGCGCGCGCCAGGTCCGCCACCTGCTGGGGGGTGAGGACGACCTCGACGCGGTCCTCGACCTCGGGCAGATCGATCCGGGAGACGATATTCGCCGGGAGCGGGACGTCCGCGTCAACCATGTAGTTGACCAGGATGCGCCACGTCTTGAAGATCTGGACGACGTAGTAGGCCGACTCGATTCCCGGCTTGTCGATCAGGTGGTCCACAAGGGCCGTCGTGTCCCGCCGCTTGAGGGTCTTGGCTATCCGGTTGCCCACGAACGGGACGATGTGGGCACGCAGGTGAGTCTCGTAGGTGTTCGTTGTGTTCTCGTTCTTCCCTCTCTTCTTCCGTCCTTCGATCAGCTGCCCCGCGAACACGGCGACCTTCTCGTTCCCGATGTCGGGATCGACCCAGGTGCCGTTGCGCATGGCCACCCGGACCTCGTCCAGGTGGTCGCGAGCCTCCTGCCAGATGTCGAATGCCGGACGTCGGGGCTTTCCGTTGGGGTCCGTGTAGCGGGCCTGCCACCGCTGGCCGCGGCCATGGTCGGCAGACGGGTACAGCGGGCTCCTTTTGGTGCCGCATTTGCAGGGAACGTCCCCCTCTTTCGGATATCTCTTGTGCCATCGGTCAAACGGTGTATCGGATTCGGCCATGCACCCCTCCCGCGGAAGAATCTCACCCTTCCACCGCCCGTAGCTCTCAGGAGACCAGCGGTGTGGGACCGCCCGCCCCCCCACCTCTCTTGATGCGCTCAAACAGGCTGTTGACCTCCTTCTCGCTGTAGCGCACCCGGCTGCCGTTCCTGTTCCCTTCCCGGTTGTCCCCCGGGCCGGGCCGATAGTACGGGCCAAGAGGATAGGCGCGCAGAAGACCACCATTGGTCCACCGGCGCCGCGTTGAAGGTGAAATACCAAGTCGGTGTTCCACTTCACGGGGCATCATATAACGGTCGGCGGAATCGGATGGGGTGATTTCATGCGCCCCATTTGATTTGCTTACCGAGGTACCCGAGTCAGCATTTTCGGGTGAACTCGAAGCCGAAACTCTCCCACGTCTGAACCTGGCATCCGGCAAGATCCAGCCTCCTGTAGCCACATCTCCTCACCCACGGAGGATGGGCCTGGGCCCCGAGCCCGCGGTCGAGCACCCAGCGTCATCCATCTACAGGTGTTTATGACAGAGTGACGCTAGCTCAACCATTCCAGATGCAACAGGCCCAGCTTGAGAGTTATATACACTTATGATGCGGTATGACGTAAACATCTGTAGCGAAGAACAGGCGGCATGGCCTTTGTGTGCCGCTTCCAGTCGGCGCGCGAGAAGGCCGTTGACCTACAGGTGCGAGACTAGAGAGCGAGTCGCCCCCTTGGCATCGGGGCCCTTTTCGGATTCAACGGCCAAGTGGATGCAGAGAATCGCCTTATAACGCTGGGCAGCAGGTTCAGTATCTCTCTACTCCTCAGCGGCGCCGCCCAGGAAGTTCCTGGGCGACTGCTTGACATGCGTCGCATGCGCCACGCAGTTTGCGCACGACCCCTTCGCCATCACAGCCGCGATTGCTATCTATGCCACTCAAGTCTTGCACTAGTCAGCGCATCACTGGGCATGAGGCAGATCGGGCGCGGAGCCATGGAATTGACTTCCCGCGTACCGCGAGAAGCGGGGACAGGTAAGCCAGGCAAGTGGGATACTGAGCTATGGCCGAACGACAGAAACTGATGACGCTGCAAGAGATTCGCGCACTCGTCAACGCTGCGCTTGCAGACGACTCCCTTGATCTCGCAGTCCCTCTCTACATCTCGCTCGCATTCCGCGAGGGCCTGCGCAGCGCGGTCTTGGCAGGAGTGTCCCGCGAGGACTATCACCCTGCTGTAGGCGATGTACCGGGGAGCCTTACCTATCGAGCGGGTGGCCAGCTCTACGTCGTCACGCTCTCCCCGGAGTCCGAACTCCTCCTGTCCGCCTATCTGGGGCGCTGAGTCCCGCAGTTCCTGCTTACACCTTGGCCGCCTCGATAAGGGCTCAGGGCGGCGTAGTGGCAGGCGGCCTGGACTGACGAGAGAGCCGGAAGGTCGGCGTACTCGTCGGCACCGTGCAGGCGGGCGTAAGGGGGCTGGGGATACCCCGTTCGAGGCGGGCGATGCCGGGGCCTGTGGTTCTTCCTGCTTGATCAGAGTGGTCAGGAGCAGTGGCTACAGCTGAACGAGATTCTGCTGCTGTTGAGTGTCCCGGCACCGGACCGCCTGACCGTGCTCGTCGAGAGAGGGTCGTCCAACTGCACGGGGGAATCAGACCAGGCCGCACGAACCGAGGCTCGGCAACTGACCAGATCAGATCGCTCGCATACCCCGCATGCGCGACTTCAGCCGGCATGTCAGTGCTGCGTGCTGTCATACCCCGTGCGGCCACCGCGGTTCGCGCGCAGAGGGAGGGGATAGTTCGTGAAGCAAAGCACCGATGACCGGGCCCGTTCTCAGGCTCCCTGCCATGTAGGTGACCGAGAGGCGGGGTTCCAGCCCAACGGGCGGTGGCCTCAGCTCAGACACCTTCTTGGCTGGCTTGCGACGCTCCGCGCCGCCTCTGGGCGCAGCTTTCCGTCTACGACAACCCCGGCAGCTACCTGATGTGCGTTTACAACCGCGACAAAGCCCTGTGCCACCGGCTGGAGGGCCAACAGGAGGCGCCTAGCTTGGACCGATGCCAACCGTCCTGCGCGAACATCACCCGCACAGACCACCATGCCGAACAACTCATGGCCCTAGCAGAGCAGTTGGAGAAGCAGGCCGGATCCGAACTCGTTCCCGTCCCGCTGGCCGACCGATTCCGCCGCCGCGCCAGCCGCCTCCGCACCTTTGCCGACGAGCACTACCGCAACCGCGTCACCGTTCAGGAGGACCCGTCATGAGCCCCGCGCCCGATGAACGCGACCGCATCCGCGCCGCCATGGACCGGATCTGGGCCGACACCCCCGAACACTCCAACGGCGCCCTGACTATCGTGGCCCTCGCCCAGGAGGCACAGGTCCCGCGCAACGCACTCACTCAGCGCCTCCTGGACCTGAAGAACGAGTTCTACGAGAAGGTCCGCGCCCGCGGTGCTACGCCGGACAGCGAGAAGCGGCTGCGGCGGCAAGTGACCAAGCTCAAGGAACTGCGGGCGGCGGACGCCGAGGAACTTGCGGTCCTGCGGGCCGACGTCGAGGCCCTGGTAGGCGCCCTACACCAGGTACAGATGGAGAACCGGCAACTGCGTCAGCGGCTCGCTGCCCCCGACCCCGCAGTGCGTTCGCTGCCCACGCAGCCCAGGCCGCAAGCCGTCCGCAGGCGCTCCTGAATGACAATGCAATCCGACTGCAGCGAGGGGCTGTCGTCACGGCGACGGCCTCTTCTGCGTCTGGGGCAGGGCAACCGGGAGACAGCCCGAAGCCGGATATTCGGTGGACAGCGTCACTACGGTGGACTCATGACTTGGTCGCTAGGCTACTTGCCTCTCCGCGAGCCTGATCTACTTGACGCTCTATTCCTTGCGGCTGGGCGTTCACTTCACATCGCCAACGCGTTTGAAGGAAAATGCCGCTGGATGCTCCGATGTATCAACCTGGTTGAAGTGCATCAAAATGCCGACCCGGTTGCCACGTTCGAGGATCTCATCGCTGCACTTCCGGCCGACAAGATGCTTGGGCCGGCCTTGCACCAGCTGACCGGTCACATGTCGTGCCCCGCCGAGACCGTGGACGTGCTGCGGAGGGCCAGGAAGGCACGGAATTTCATTGCACACGAAGGTGCCGACGTCGGTGACATCAGTGCCGCCCGGGCGAAGCACCTCCTCGAGCACGCAGGCCGCCTGCGCTCCGCAGTGTCAGACCTGGCAGCTGGCGACAACATCATCTCGCAGTGGGGGTTCCACTTCGAAGAGCCGAATTGCTCCCTCCCGCGAGACCTGATTGATGCATACCCGGCGATGATCGACAAGTGGGTCTTCGGGCACTTCGGGAATCTCCTCGACGAAGTCGCGGCCTCGGCGCCCACAGAATCCTCCAAGCCAGCACAGAAGCCGTCGTAGTCGTGTTGTCGGCCAGCAATCTCGATGAGTCGTCGGCGCTGGTGGCGCTTCCCTGCTGCCGCGCGACGGCATACGAAGCAGTGCCTGAAGCCGCGGTAGGGTGATCTAACTCCAGTACAAGTGTGGGGTGTTGCGCTCATCAGCAGTAAGTGTGCGAGGGCCGGCTTCCCTGGTCGCTGAGCTTCCGAAGAACGGGAGATGTGCTTTCCACAGGTCAGGATAGAAGTGACGGAAGATGAAGTCGGTAAACCGCCCGATGTGCATTGGCGCAGCGCAGGCGATTCGGCAGTCCGCAGAGTTGATGGTCAAATGTGCCGCCGGATGACCCGGAGCCGCAGACCCTGGGTCGAAGTCGAAGCGGATCGCAGAGTGCAGAATCATGTTCGTCGGCTCGGTCTCGATGTGAAGATCAATCACATCGATGATCGGGTCCTGGCGCACGAGTTCGCTGTCCACGCGGTAGGGGCAGGGGACATAGG
>NZ_JBSHAO010000126.1:0-5002 GCF_053611545.1 Streptomyces sp. NPDC054796
CCGCCCCTCCTCGTCGCGCTCGTCCGGCTCGGTCCGCTCAGCCCTCGGCCGGGGCCGTCGGCGTCAGCACCGGCTCGCGGCGGCTGGCGATGACCTTGCGCGCCAGCTTCCGCGGGCTCGTCAGGAAGCCCCAGCCCCACGACATGTGCATGGTGGCCAGCGCGAGGGGAATCCGCACCCGCGCCCCGAAGGGCAGCCCCTTGCCGGCGGGCAGCGAGCCCACGGTGATGGCGGCGAGATAGGCGGCGGGCGCGAGGAAGCCCCACGGGGTCAGCACGATCCCGACGACCGCGCCCGCGGCGACGAAGCACACGGCGGTCGGCGGCGCCAGATAGCGCAGGTTGATCGAGCCGGAGTGGTAGCGCGCGACGACGTGGCGCCAACGCCCGTAGTTCTTGTACTGCTTGGCGAGCGCGCGGACGCTCGGCCGCGGCCGGTAGGAGACGCGCAGGTCGGGCGAGAACCAGACGAGGCCGCCCGCCTCGCGGATGCGGTAGTTCAGCTCCCAGTCCTGGGCGCGGATGAACTCCTCGTTGTAGCCGCCCTGCCGCTCCAGCACCTCGCGGCGGAAGACGCCGAGATACACGGTGTCGGCCTTCTGCGCGGCGCCGCCCGTGTGGAAGGCGGCGTTGCCGACCCCGATCTTCGAGGTCATGGCGGCGGCGACGGCGTGCTCCCAGTCGTTCTCGCCCTCGGCGTGCATGATGCCGCCGACGTTGGCCGCGCCGGTCTCCTCCAGCAGCCGCACAGCCGTCGAGATGTAGTCGGGCGAGAGCATCCCGTGCCCGTCCACGCGCACCACGACCGGGTGCCGGGACGCCTTGATCGCGGCGTTCAGCGCGGCGGGCGTGCGGCCCGTCGGGTTGGGCACCGTGCGCACCCGGGGGTCCTCGCGCACCAGCTCGGCGGCGATCTCGTCGGTGCGGTCCTCGGACGGGCCGAGGGCGATCACGATCTCCAGCTCGCCGTCGTACTCCTGCTCCAGGATGTGCCTGACGGAGCTTCGCAGGTGCCTCTCCTCGTTGAGCACCGGCATGATCACAGAGACGGCGGGGGGCTTGGTATCAGTCACCCGCTCACGTTATCGCGTGCGCGGAGGGCCCCCGCACGGCAGCCGGGTGCGTGCGCGGAGGGCCGGCGGCGTGTGACCGCGAGCATCAGATCATATGGGATTACTGTGCTTGTACGTACTCAAAGCGCGCATTACGACACATACGGTCATCCTGGAATCCGGAACCCCGACCCCGGCCCTCGTTCCCGGGCCCCGAACCCGCGATCCGTCCCCCTCACACGCCGCGAGGTGTCACTTGCCCGCACCGGCCCGTCGTACCCCGTCGCCCGACCGGACCTCCCCCTCCTCCCCCGCCCCCGACGACGCGCGCTCCGACGACGCGCGCTCCGGGGACCCCGGGGGTGAGGACTCCGCGCGGCCGAGGCGCCGGAAGCGGTTCCGGTGGGGGCTGACCGCGGCGGCGGGGGTCTCGACGCTGGTGCTTGCGGCGAGCGGGGCCGGGCACGTGCTGCTCTCCGGGCTGGACTCCGGCGTACGGCGGGTGGACCCGTTCCACGGGCTCGGTGACCGCCCGAACACGACCAGCGGGGTGAACTTCCTGGTCGTCGGCACCGACGGGCGCGACAAGCTGTCCGCTGCGGAGAAGCGGAAGTACCAGCTCGGCGGCTCGGCCTGCGACTGCACCGACACCCTGCTGATGGTCCACCTATCGGCCGACCGGCAGCGCGCGAGTGTGGTGAGCCTCCCGCGCGACTCGTACGCGCGCCTGCCGGCGCACACCGACTCCGGCACGGGCGAGCGGCACGAGGAGCAGCCGGCGAAGCTGAACTCGGCCTACGCGCACGGCGGCCCCCGGCTCACCGTGCGGACCGTCGAGGCCATGACAGGCATCCATATGGACCATTACCTGGAGGTCGATTTCAGCAGCTTCATGAAGACCGTGGACGTGCTGGGCGGGGTCCCGATCTGCACGGACAAGCCCCTCAAGGACGACCACTCAGGGCTCGACCTGCCCGCGGGCACGTCCCGGCTGAACGGGGGCCAGGCGCTCCAGTACGTACGCGCCCGCCATCTGGACGCCGCAGCCGACCTCGGCCGGATGCAGCGCCAGCAGCGCTTCCTGGCCTCCGTCATCTCCCGGGCGACGCACAGCGGGGTGCTGATGAACCCGGTGAAGTTCGACCGCGTCGCCAGGACGATCCTCGGCTCCATGCGCGCCGACCCCGGTTTCGGCATCGACGAGATGATGGCGCTCGGCCAGGCGATGAAGGGCTTCACCCCGGCCTCGTCCGAGTTCGCGCAGGTCCCCATCGCCAACGCGAACCGGATCGTGCCCGGACTCGGCTCGACGGTGCAGTGGGACGCGGAGAAGGCGGGGAAGCTGTTCCGGTCGCTGCGCGAGGACCGGCCGCTGTCGCCGGAGGCGAAGAAGCGAGAGGCGAAGAAGGCGGAGAAGGACGGCAAGGCGCCCGCCGGAGGGCCGGAGAGCAGCACCACGACCGTCGACGTCGCGCCGAACAGCATCCGCGTCCAGGTCGAGAACGGCACGGACAGGCAGGGCCTCGCCCTGCGGACCGACCAGGCACTGCGCGCGACGGGCTTCGCCACCACGGGGGGCGCCCGCAACGCCGCCTCCGACGACGTGGAGCACACCACCATCGCCTACGACCCGCGCTGGGACCGCTCGGCCCGTTCCCTGGCCAAGGCGCTGCCGGGCGCGAAGCTGCGCGAGGAGAAGGGGCGCGGCCCGGTGATGGGGGTCGTCCTCGGCGCGGACCACGACAAGGTGCGCAAGGTGACCGGGGGCGCCCCCGCGGGCTCCCCCGGCTCCGGGACCGACGGCGGCGCGGTCACGGGGGACAGGGTGGCCTGCAAGTAGGGCTCTGGCGGTACGGGTCCGGGCCGGGCGGTACGGAGCGGTGCGGGGCTACCCCGCCTGGCGCCGGGTCCCCGCGCTCGTGCCGGTGCCGGTGCCGGTACCCGCGCCGTCCCCTGGTGCGGCGTCGGCCCACTCGCCCTGCTTGCGCTCCCGCAGCTCCCTGATCGCGCGGCGCCGCGCGAGCCGGTGCGTACGGCGGATCTGGGCCTCCTGATAGCGCCGCTCGTCCTGCTCGGTCTCCGGGATCACCGGCGGTACGGGGCGCGGCTTGCCGTCCTCGTCGACGGCCGCGAAGACGAGGTAAGCGGTGCCGACCTGCGTAGCGGGCGTGGACTCGTTCCAGCGCTCGGCCAGCACCCGTACGCCGACCTCCATCGAGGAGCGCCCCGTCCAGTTCACCTGGGCCTTCACATGCACAAGATCGCCTACGCGGACGGGCTCCAGGAAGACCATCTCGTCCATGGAGGCCGTCACCGCCGGTCCGCCCGAGTGCCTGCCCGCGACGGCGCCCGCCGCGTCGTCGGCCAGTTTCATGATCACGCCGCCGTGCACGGTGCCGAGAAGGTTGGTGTCACTGCCCGTCATGATGTGCGACAGGGTGGTTCGGGAGGCGGCGGTCGGCTTGCCCGGTAGGGCATCTTCCGCCGTAAGGGCCTGGTCGGTCATGCCCTCCACCATATGCGGCGACATGGCCGACGCCCGACGCGCGCCTTTGCATCAGATCTGCTACAGGAAAGGCTCGAACCAGCACCCGGGCTGTGTTCAGGCACCACCGGGCAGGCAAACTGCCGTGCATGAATCAGTGGCCCGATGGATGGAACAACAACTCCGGAGACCGGTACGGACGCGGCAGCGCCGCCCCCGGTCCGGAGCAGGCCCGTGTCATGCCGCAGACGCGGCGGCCGGGGGTCCCGGGCCAGTCCAGAGCGAACCAGAGCGCCGGATACGACAGCGGCGGCGGGCACGACGCCTACGACTCCGGCTACAGCGAGGGCCAGGTCTACGGCGGTGGTGGCCGAGGCGGCCGTGACGACTACGACGGTTACGGCGACTACGACACCCGCCCGCGCCCCGACTGGGGGCGCCGGTTCAAGTGGGGCCTGATCACGCTGGTGGTCGTCGTGCTCGCCTGGTCCGTCGGCACCTACTTCTGGGCCGACTCCAAGCTGCGCCGCGAGGTGGACCTCAGCATCGTCGAGGACCGCCCCGAGGCGGGCGACGGCACCAACTACCTGATCGTCGGGTCCGACAGCCGCGAGGGCATGTCCGACCAGCAGAAGAAGGACCTCCACACGGGCTCGGCCGAGGGCAAGCGCACCGACTCGATGATGATCCTGCACGTCGGCAGCGACGGGCCCACGATGATCTCGCTGCCGCGCGACTCCTGGGTCGAGATCCCGTCGTTCACGGGCTCCGAGTCCGGCAAGCACTTCGACAACGTCCAGCACACCAAGCTCAACGCTGCCTACGCGCAGGACGGCGCCCCGCTGCTGGTCCGCACCGTCGAGCACAACACCGGGCTGAAGATCGACCACTACGCGGAGATCGGCTTCGGCGGCTTCGCGGACATCGTGGACGCGGTCGGCGGCGTCGAGATGGACATCCCGCAGGACATCAAGGACAAGAACTCCGGCGCCGACTTCAAGAAGGGCAAGCAGGTCCTCGACGGGAAGCAGGCCCTCTCCTTCGTCCGCAACCGGCACGCGGGCACCGGCGACAGCGACCTCGGCCGTACCAAGAACCAGCAGAAGTTCCTGGCCGCGCTCGCCAGCCAGACGGCGACCCCCTCGACGGTCCTCAACCCGTTCCGCCTCTACCCGACCATGGGCGCGGGCCTGGACACCCTGATCGTCGACGAGGACATGAGCCTGTGGAACCTGGGCTCGATGTTCTTCGCGATGAAGGACGTCTCCAGCGGCGAGGGCAAGTCCATGAACATGCCCATCTCCGGCACGGCGCCGCAGGGCTCGCTCCAGTGGGACATGCCGAAGGTGAAGCAGCTCGTGCAGCAGTTGAAGGACGACGAGAAGGTCACCGTCACCTCGGACCGCTGACCCCGCTCTCCGCCCCTCGCCCTCGCTTTGCTGTGATGGCGCCGCGCTCGGCCCGGC
>NZ_JBSHAO010000127.1:0-4298 GCF_053611545.1 Streptomyces sp. NPDC054796
GGTGTCCAGCGGGCGGCCCGAGGAGTTGAGAACACCGTGTACAGAGGAACGCTGGACCTGGGGGTCCTCGGCCTCGGGCATCTTGTGGTCACGTTCCTGAGGGTCTCTTTCCTGTGCGCCGGGGTGCCCGGCGCGGCGGAGCATCTGGACGACCGCCGCGTTTCCAGCGGCGGACTGGAGACCGAGAAGCCCATCCGGGGTGGGGCGCCGCGCCCCTCCGCCGGGCGTGCGGGGTGAACGGCCGTGTTCTTCGGCTGACGTGGGAGCCTTCCGGTCGCGCAAGAGCGTCCCCTCACCTCGACGGTGTTCTCTTCCCTGGCGGGGCAGGCCGGCCGAGGGGGTCGTGCATCGGCGGCTTCCCGGGCAGCGGTGGACTGCTGGGCACCCGGTATCGGGCCGCGCCGCACACGCACGTCGGCTCTTCCGTACCGCTTGGTGCGCTGCCGAACCCTCGATGCCGATGAGCCCCTTGTCCTCGGCCGTGCGGAGCACACCGACGCTACTGGCGACAGGCGTCCCAGGACAACAGCGGCTCCGGGTCGACGCGGAACACGCCGACTGCCCGCCCGCCCCGCGAGGAGTCGTGAGCCCGGTCGAGCACGCCCCGCCCCAGACGGCACACCACCCGCCCTCGCTGCCCGACATCATCACGCGGCGCCTCAGCACCACTTTGTCCAGCCCGGCAAACCACTAGGTACCGGGCATTCTTGAGGAAAACAATCCCTGAGGCTATTCCTGCCGGGCTTCGTGCGGGAGAGCCGTCCGCAAAGACCGAGAGGCGTATCCAGGAAGTAGAGGAGGCAGGCATCTCACTCACCGTCTGGTGACGTGTCTGGTGCCGGATGCCCCAGTGCGGTCCTACATGGTCTGGCTCGTGCGGTGGGCGTGTTCTATCGCTAACGCCGCGGCCTCGGCCAGGGTCTCGGCGACGGGCAGGCCGCTCTGCCGGAGAATGTCGACGTGCGTCAGTCCTCCGGCGTACGGCACCGAGTGCACCTGATTGGCGAACGCGGCGCGAACGTCATCGAGGGCGTCACCGATGACCACGATCGGACGGTCTCCGATGGTCTCTTGTAGCAATGCCACGTGCGTCGCGAGCATCTGCTTCTTGCTCCTGATGGACGGATCTGTCCGTCCGTCTACCCGCAGGAACAGGGAGGCGATGCCCAGGTCGGAGATGTGCTGGGTCAGCCCGTGGTGGGCGCTCAGCGACAGCACGGAATGGCTGCACCCGCTGCGGACCAGCCTTGTCAGCAGGGCCTCGGTTCCAGCCGTGAGCCGGGCGGACGGTAGTCGGGAGTGGTAGGTCTCGAAGGCCACGCTCGCATTCACGCGCTCCCGATCCGTGAGGGCCCGGCGGAGGATGGCAGCACACAGGGCGGGAGCTGTCGTGGCGAAATGGCTTCGGACCGTGTCGAGATCGACTGGTCCGGCGCCCAGAGAGGCCAGGGCTGCGTTCACCGCTCCGACGTGGTGCTGAACATCAGCGGCGAGGGTGCCCCTCCATCCCCACACCAGGTGCGGCCGGTTGAAGGTTCGTGGCACGGAAACGCTTCCTCTCTTGACCAGACGAAGGGGGCGTCGGCTCTGCCGTGGACCAATCAGTCTTGCCGAACCCTGTAAACATCTGATGTGAGGTCTCTGATAAGGCCGTAGTCCTTCTCGATGACCTCCGAGTCCGCATGCGCGAGGACGACCTCCCAGAACCTTCCCGGCGGAAGCGCTGCATTCAGAGAGATGAACGAGTTCAGAGCCTTGTCGATGCACGCTGTTGTGGGCAGCTCGGCAAGGTTCTGCAGCATTCTGGGCCGAGAGCTGTCCCGCCGCTGGGCGTCCACGTAGATTCGGGTCACGCGGATGCGGGGGCTCGCGTGGTGGCTGCGGTGGGCGAAGAAGGGTCTGTCGAGCGTTACGTCGATCGGGTCGCGGTCCGTGGTCGCCCACACGGCTTCGTCGGCACGTGACCGGCGGGTGACGGTGCTGGCCGACAACAGGATGGGTCCGCGCTCAGGCTCGACAGCAAGATGGCATGACGCCGGCCCCGATGCCACGCCGAGAGTGTCCAGCGCGCGGCATACGTACAGCGACAGCCGACGGGCCAGGAGATTGTGGCGGCGCACAAGGTCGGTTCGGTCGAGGTGCCCCGTTGAACCGTGAAGGAGCGTCCAGATGCCGGTGACAGCGTGCTGAGGGCCGCGTGGGCCGAGCTGCGTGACGCTGTCGAGGACATACTGCCGCCCCTCCACCTGCTCTTCCAGGAGGAGGGAGGCGTTCCCGCTGTGGCGGTAGGCGGCTTCTTGGACTTGCGGCCACACGGTGGCAATGTGCTGCACAGTGCGGCAGGTGACCGCCCGTACAGGCACACCGAGTGCGGCGGGGGCCAGTCGGTAGGCCGACAACGTGCAGTTGCCGACCCATGCAAGGGCTTCGCCAAGACGGGCGGTCCGCACGCCGCGGGGCACTGTGATCCCCGCCTGGTCCAGGGCCCTGGACTGAACACCCCGATCGGTCCTGAGAAGAGTAGAGCCTGGGGCGCCGCTGGCAGGGAGCCGGAGTTGCCAGGCGATCCGCTCGGCCAGCTCAACGCCCACCGGGCTTGCGGCCATCACCGCTTCCACTCCCACCGTATCCAGCCTCTTGACGGTGCGCTGCAGATCGCCGTCGTACTCAATGACATCGACGTACGCCTCGTCGTCCGCGACGTCACGGTAGGCCACGGGCCTCGCGCCGCGGCCCAAGGGGACCGCGACGGCTTTGCGCCCTCGACGCGCGAGCGCGCTGGGGTAGCCGGAGTCGGCTTGCGGGGCGATGACGGCAACGTTCGCAGCTCCCGTCCCGTAAGGAGCTCGGGCTCCAACTGCAAGGTGGGCGGCAGGCATCAGCAACCTCCTCGGGATACGGGTACATGGGGGGGGGCGGGGCAACCGGGAAAAAATCGGAACGCGACGGGCCTGGTCAGCCTCCTGGGAACGTCCGCAACTCACCTGGGACTGACCCCTCGACGGCTCACCTCGGTGGGTATACGGAGCGCCGACTCGCTCCGGGGCTCGGTTTCGGCCACGCCTCCCACCGGCGGCTGGCTTGCGAGGGTCGGGGCTGAGGGTCCGGATCGGACATGACCGCCGGGCACCGCAGAGCCGAAGGTCGCGGATCCCGCGACTCCCCGCGCAGATGCTTCTCGTACTCGTCGGGCAGGGGGCGTCGGCGACGAGGGGCCGGACGGTTGGCGAAAGAGCTGCGGTCGCAACTTCCTTAGCAGCGCGAAGGTGTTCAAGCGAGTGGTGCGCCGGTGTCGAAGGATGTCCACGGATGTCTCCGTATGAAGAGGAAGCGATGCTGCGCGATGGCTGATGCCGGTCGTGCTTCCGTTCGTCGAGCGCGCGGGAGCCATGCACCGTGATGTCGGGGCCGGGTATGACCCGGTCAGCAGAGGGTGCGACCGCGGCATGCGGCGGTCCCCCCGAAGAGGCGAAGAGCGTACGGGCGGGGGCGGGATCTTCTACTGGCTCGTGCGGCCGAGGGACCAGCGGCACCGCGGGCGCAGGTGTGCGTGCTCCCGCTGACGGTGTGTATCGGACCGCCCCGGTCTGAGCAGGAAGCACCGTCGATCTGCGCCGGCCGCTCGGGTAAGACGAGGAGAGCTCGCAGGGGTGACGCAGTAGTAGATCGTGTGACAGCCCACGCGCTTGCCGTCCGGTCGCTGTGTCAAGGGCCTGTGGGAGTACCAGGTCTTCGCCTTGGCCTTGTAGGTGAACTTGCGTGAGCGAGGCCGAGTACCTCTGCCGTGATCCTGCGGCGGTTCAGGACGATCAAGACGATCCCCTCACTGCTGCTCGGGCGGCGTTCATGGACGAGGACTCCCCGGAGCGTGCCCCCTTCGCCCGCATGCTCGGTGACGGGCATGCAGGCTCACCGACATCCATATTCATAAACGCCTGTAGATGATAAGGCTTGACCGTAGCTCACGATCCACGGCGAGTCGACCCTCTTGCGTAAACGCATGAAGATGAAGGCGGTCGGAATATTGCGTTCCTCGTGCCGGGGGTGCGCGTCAGTCGATCTCGGCACTCCTCTGTTGCGCTCTGAGAGGGAGAGTCCAATGGGTCGATATGTGGTAGATTCACGTACACAGCTGTAGAGGGGGCGGCCCGGGCGACCTGCCATTTCTTGGCGCGTGAGAGCCCATAGTGAATGCCGCCGATGTTAGTGGTCTAGGCCAATTTAGAGGCCGGGCTGTGCTGCGTGAGTGCTTGACGTGGCCTACCGGTGAAGTGGTATTCACGTGCGTGGATCGCGAT
>NZ_JBSHAO010000128.1:0-4160 GCF_053611545.1 Streptomyces sp. NPDC054796
GAGCTGTCTCCCTCGCGCCGGGGCGCCGCCCGTACTGCCCGTACTGCCCGTACCGCCCGTACCGCGCGTGCCGCGTCAGGCCGGGAGCGCCTCCGGCGCCGCGGGCCCCGAGGCGCCCGCGCCCCGCACCGTCAGCCACTCGGGCAGCGTCTCGCCGTCCTTGAGGCCCAGAGCCAGCAGCAGCGAGTCCGCGGGCGTCGGCTCGAACGGCTTCGTCAGCAGCCCCATCCCCGCCTGCGCGGGCGTACGGTCCGCCTTGCGGTGGTTGTCCGTCGCACACGCGGCGACCGTGTTCAGCCAGGTGTCCCCGCCGCCCCGCGAGCGCGGCACGATGTGATCGACCGTGGTCGCCCTGCGCCCGCAGTACGCGCACCGGTGCCGGTCACGTACGAGGACGCCGCGCCGCGACCACGGCGCCCGTTGTCGGAACGGCACCCTGACGTATCTGCACAGCCGGATCACCTGCGGTACCGGAAGCTCGATGCTCGCCGCGCGCACCCGGAGGCCGGGGTGCGACTGCTCGACGACGGCCTTGTCCTGCATGACCAGCACCACCGCACGCCGCAGCGACACCGTCGACAGCGGCTCAAAGCTCGCGTTGAGGACCAGCGTCTCCCGCATCGCCTCCACCTCCCGGTCTCCGGCCCGCCCCCGTGGCGGGGTGGCTCCACTGTGCCGATGCCCGATCAGGTGAACAACGCAATTTCCCTACGCCGTACGAGGGGTGACCGGCGCCCGGAGAAAGGGTGACGAAGCACGGAACAACAGGTGGGAGGGCCCGGCAGACGGGAAGGAGCGGAGGAGCCCGGAGGGGGAAGGGGACGCAAGGGGCAGCCGACGCGGTCGCCCGACCCCCGGCCGGACTCCGACGGGCGGCTGGCGCAGACACGAGCGCCCCGCCGCCCCCGCGCTCGCGGTGCCGACTGCCCGGAGCCACTGTGCGACGCGGAGACGACGGGGCGCAAAGCATTTTCCCGGCGCAGCGCACCGCGCGCCGGGCCCGTCGAGGCCGAGGAGTCTCAGTCCTCGGCGACCTCTTCGTGCTCACCGATGAGCTGCGCACGCCCGACGGTCTTGAAGCGCAGGTTGAAGCCGACGACGGCGGGCGAGGCGTCCGCGTCGGGCCCCAGCTTCTCGCTGTCGACGGCGTACACCGTGAACACGTACCGGTGGGGCCCGTCCCCGGGCGGCGGCGCGGCACCGCCGAAGTCACGGGTGCCGAAGTCGTTGCGCACGTGGACGGCGCCCTCGGGCAGCCCCTTCATGTCGCCCGTACCGGCACCCACCGGCAGCTCGGTCACGGTCACCGGGATGTCGAAGACGGACCAGTGCCAGAAGCCGCTGCCCGTCGGCGCGTCCGGGTCGAAGCAGGTGACGGCGAAGCTCTTGGTCTCCGGGGGGAACCCCTCCCAGCGCAGGTGGGGAGAGGTGTTCCCCCGCGCGTAAAGCTGGTCCGGCCTCAGCCGTCCGCCCTCGGAGACGTCGTCGCTCACCACCTGGAACGACGGCACCGGCGGGTGGAAGTCGTGGGGGAGCGGCCGACGCTTCTGCTCGGTCACGGGAGAACCTCCTCATCGCGAGAATCGCTGTACCGGCCAGCCTAACGAGCCGAGGCCCCCCTCTTTGCCACCATGGTGACCACTCGACAGCCCTTCACAATGCTGACCTTCAATGCGGTGGTGCGACGATGACCAGCTCCGTGGAACTGCCAGAACTGCCCGACGGCGAGCTGCCGGGCCTCTTCGAAGGCACCGTGCCTCCCGGCGTGTACCGCTGCGCGTCCGTGGGCCCGGACGTCCTGATGCAAGCGGAAGCAGCGGGCTGGGTGGGGACGGTGGTGGACCTGACGGGCGCGGCGAGCAAGGCGGACTTCATGGACCGCTGCGCGACCGGCCTGGAACTCCCCGACTGGTTCGGCCGCAACTGGGACGCGCTCGCCGACTGCCTCACCGACCTCTCCTGGTGGGGCGAGACGGACGGCTATCTGGTGATGACGGCCGGATGGCGCGACTTCGAGCAGGCCGCCCCCCAGGAAGCCGACACCGCGGCGGAGATCTTCACGGCCGCCGCTGCCTACTGGGCGGTCCGCGACGCCCACCTCTCGGTGCTCCTGGGCTGACGGACGGCGCCGGGCTGACGGCACCGGGGGCGCGGACCACTGGCGCCGGTACCGGGAACGCCGTCCGGCCGCCGCCCCGAGGACGACGGCCGGATGACGGCTCACGGGAGTCGCGGCCGGTTCAGCACGGCCGGCCCACGACGGCTACAGCCAGTTGCGCTTGCCGCCGACCTCCGTCAGCCACTGGTTGATGTAGGCCGTCCAGTCCGTCTGCTGGAACTGGGACTGGCTCACCTGGAACGAGCGGAACGAGTCGGTGCCTCCGGAGAAGATGCCCGGCTTCTTGTCCATCTCCATGACGACGTCCATCTCGTTGCCGTCGGCCACGAAGGACAGCTCCACCTGAGTGAGCCCGCGGTACTGCTGCGGCGCGAAGAACTCGATCTCCTGGTAGAAGGGGAGCCGCTGCCGGGTGCCCCGGATGTGGCCCTTCTCCATGTCGGCGGACTTGAAGCGGAAGCCGAGCTGGCCGAACGCGTCCAGGATCGCCTGCTGGGCGGGCAGCGGGTGCACGTTCACCGGGTCGAGGTCGGTGGAGTCGACGGCCCGCGCGATGGCCAGCTCCGTCGTCACGCCGATGTTCATGCCGGTGAGCTGCTGGCCCAGGAACATCGTGATCGGCGTCTCCCAGGGGACCTCCAACTGGAACGGCACCGTGTGGGAGCTGCCCGCGGCCAGGTCGAAGGCGCCGCCGAGCGACTGCCTGCCGAACTCGATGTTCTGCTTCATCTCGCCGTCGTTGGTCTCCACCTCGACCTTGGCCTGAAGACCGACCGAGAGCCCCTGGATCTGCTGGTCGACCGAGCCCGCCTCGATCCGCACCTCACCCTGGACGACGCCGCCCGGGACCACGTTCGGCTCGTGCAGCACGGTGTCCACCGACGCGCTCCCCACGCCCATGCTCGCGAACAGCTTCTTGAACCCCATCTGATTCCTCCCAGGCTCGGCCTGTGTCGTCTGTACTCGTGACGGCCTTCGTTACGAGTTACGCCGCGCGCTGCCGTGCGGTTCCGTCCGCCCCGGATGGTCGCCCCCGTGGCTCGGTTATCCTCGAACAGCATGATCGCTGGCCGAGACCGTACGCCAAGGGGTGGCCCGGCCCACAGGCCGCTACCCCGTTCCTTCTTCGACCGCCCCGTGCTGGAGGTCGCTCCCGACCTCCTGGGCCGCACGCTGATACGCAACACGGCCGACGGGCCGATGGAGCTGCGGCTCACCGAGGTCGAGGCGTACGCGGGGGAGGCCGACCCGGGTTCGCACGCCTACCGCGGACGCACACAGCGCAACGCCTCGATGTTCGGCCCGCCCGGCCACGCATACGTCTACTTCATCTACGGCATGTGGTTCAGCCTCAACCTCGTCTGCGGTCCCGAGGGGCACGCGAGCGGTGTGCTGCTGCGCGCCGGTGAGGTACTGAGCGGCGAGGAGCAGGCGAGGAAGCGCCGGCCGAAGGCCCGTAAGGACACAGAACTGGCCAAGGGTCCCGCCCGGCTCGCCACGGCACTGGACATCGACCGCACCCTGAACGGCGTCGACCTGTGCGGCCGGGACGAGGCGGCCCCGCTGCGTGTCCTCGCTGGTGAGCCCGTGGATCTCGCCGACGTCCGCAGCGGCCCGCGCACGGGCGTCGGCGGCGAGGGCGCCCACCAGCCCTGGCGCTTCTGGACGGATGGGGACCCGACGGTGAGCCCATATCGGCCACACCAACGGAGGCATCGGCGTACGTGACTTGACGCTGCGGGGGTCGGCCCCTAATGTAGATCGAGCCGCTGAAACGGGGCAGACCTTCACGTCGACTCTTCAGAGTCGCCTGGGAGCCCCTCACAAACGGTCAAACCACTACCTGAGATTCCCCAACCGGGGTCGTTTTTCGGTGCGCCGAAATTCGACTCGAAGGCTCGATTAGGAGCCCGGACGGAAATCCTCTAAAGTAGTGGACACGTCGAAAGGCGCCCCGCCGACAGGGGAAAGTCGGAATCGGATTTCGGCCGGGAACGGCCGGGAAACGGATCTGATAGAGTCGGAGACACCGAAAGGGAAG
>NZ_JBSHAO010000129.1:0-3842 GCF_053611545.1 Streptomyces sp. NPDC054796
GCCTGATCCGCAAGCTGGAAAACGCCCTGGACAGCTTGGAAACCGTTCGCTCCAAGGCAGAGCAGCACGTCGCCAGGATCGAGGCGAACATCGCGCGGGCCAAGGAACTGGTGGGCAAGCCCTTCCCGCAGCAAGCCGAACTCGACAAGGTCCAGGCCCAGCACCGCAAACTGACCAAAGCCCTCGGTGTGCAGGAAGCCGCGGAAGCGAGCGAGCCGGAAGTCCACGACACGGAGGTTGCTGAACCCGGCGCCGACCTGGTCGACGCAGCAGTCCACGACGCCGCGGTCGTGGCGAGCGGCTCTACCGATGATCGGGTGGACGTCGATCCGTCGCCCCTCACGCCCGACGACCTGAGCGATACCGCCAGTGGGCTCCTGGACGCGTCGGCCGACGGCCCCCACGCCCCGGCCATGCCAGATGCCGAGACCGTCGGCTCGGATGCCGATACGACGGGACGCGCTGCGGACGGCGTGGGCGGAGAACCTGGCCGTGTCGCCTCGGTCCCGCCGCCGTATCCGGATGAGGGTGCCGCGGTTGCGGGTGAAGACGCCGTCTTGGCGGACTTCACTGCCTGGCACAACGTCGTCGAGGGGATGCCTGTCCGGGCCCGGGAGCTGGCCAGTCAGATGCGGCAGGCGGGGCTTGAGCTGACCGAGGCCCTGCACCACGCGCGCGGGACTGCCGACGCGACCCCCTTGTCCAGCGGTGATCCGTGGGCCCTGGAGCTTTTCCAAGGTCTTGCGCGCGCCTGCGAGGACTTCATGTCCCACCTGGACTCTCCACTCCGCAGGCTCAACGAAACCGGGCGCGCGGTGAGGGACCTGACCGAGCAGGTGGCCCGCTCCGCCCGCGAGCACTCCACTCGCGTCGCCCCGCTGGAAGGCCGTCGGCGCCCTGTACCGCCGGTCACAGCGCCAGCGAGTCCTTCTCCCTCACCTCAGCCGGTCCCCGGCGCCGCTTCGCCCGATACGGGCCGACCGTTCGATCCATTGCGCTGGTATGAGCACACCATGCTCGGCGGGACCCTCAGCGACTCCCGTGGCACGTTCCTCAACGACATCGTGCAACAGCTCGGCCATGACGGGTCGGATGTTGCGATCGAACCGGACGCCACGGGCGCGGTCGCAATCACCGGCCCCACCGGGTCGGTGAAGGTCACACCGCTCGCTGAGGAGTTCCCCGCTGGCATCGCCGAGACCCACGAGGGGGCCATCGAGCAGCTTCTTCAGAATGCCCAGCATGATCTTCGTGCCAGCGGCAGCCAGGCCGGCGACCAGTTCGATGCCTGGCTGGCCGAGCAACTTGCCAGCCAGGCGGCGCCGTTGAGGGCTGCCCTGGCAGATGATGTCGACGAGGCCGCCTTCCGGCAGGCGATGCGGGTGCGCTTCTACGAGAGCGCGCCCTGGGCCCATCCCGACACGGCCGATCACCCCCATCCGGGTCGAGCACAGCAGGAACCCGCGTCCGACCCCGGACTGGTTGATGCCCCGGCGGCGCTTCGTGCACACCCACCGGAAAAGACACCAAAGGACGCGGCCTCCACGTCCGAAGCAGAGCCGGCCGAGACCCCGCCCGTTGCAGGAGACGGCCTCCAGGACAGCGCACCCGCAGCAGACAACGCCCGGGCCCCCGACTCCGCAGGCAAACCGGAGCCTGTCCCGGCGACGAGTCCACACGCGAACCCGCAGCGGCCCGGGCACGCACCGGACGCCCCCTACACCGACCGGTTCGAGTCCTGGACCGCGGAGCAGGCCGCACTGACCGCCTACAGCCGGTGGGCAGCGGACCATGCCCAGCGCCTGGCCACAGGTGAGCGGGAAGGCGGCCTGGTGGCTGCCGCCGACACTGCGATGGCCTCTAGTCGGACGGGAAGGATCGCCCGTCTGCTCGGCGTGGAGCTGGCAACTGATTGGCCGGACCTGCTGCGCGTAGCCGACCAATGCCGTGCCGTGATCGAACAGTGGGAGCGGGAAGACGGGCGGAGCACCGAGGGGAACTGGGAGATCTACACGGGCCTGCGCGATCACGCTTCCCGGTACCGCAGCACTGTGGAGGACCGCGGCAGCGACGCCTACCAGCAGTGGGTCCGCTCTCCGGAACCTCTCACCCTCGGCGAAGACGCCGTGGAATTCATCCCCGGCATCCTCCCGTGGGACCAGTACACCGTCACCGGGCCCCGGGATCTCCGCGTCGGCCCGATCAGCGGCAGTGACCTCGCGGTCGGCCTGGCGCAACTCTCCGCCGAAGATGCAGATCTGGAGGAGACCGAGGACGGACTCGTTGTCTCCGGCCCCGACGGTATCCGGTTCTCCGTCCAGCCAGCTACAGCACAACCCGCCACCTCGACGGCGTCGTCCGCCACGATGGCGACACCAGCACCGCAACCGGCGACCAGCACCGCTCCCTCGCCGGAGCCGGAATCGGCAACTGATCCGCAGACCGCAGCTCCCGCCACCGCAGCCTCCGACCCGTCGGCCAGTACGGTGGACGCGCGAGGCCAGAGCGTCGAGTCGGCACTGCCCCAAGTGGCGAACCTCGCGGTCGTCCTCGAAGGCTACGCGGACGCCGCAGAACTGGTCGCTGGACGCCACTACGTCGCCAGGTCCGCCGAACAGCTCCGGCAGGCCCTCTCACGACACGGGAGCCACGTCCCGGGCCCGACACCGGCGCACCGTGAGGCCACCGTGGCAGCCCTCGCGGTCATCGAGAGTGAACTGCGCGCGCCCGCTGACGCGTTCAGCCTCTACGACCGTCTCGCCGAGACCGCCGTACAGCTGGCCGACGATCCCGGTCACGATGTGCGCACGGCCGCCCACAGTGCTCTCCAGTACACGGAGCGCCATCTGGCGCGCATGCAGGCACGACGCAACGATCTCGACGACCTGTTCCTGGACGCGGCCGACCTCGACGACGACCACCCCGCCGTCCTCGGCCGCATCGACCCACTCCGGCTGACAGCGCCCTGGTACCAGGACAGCACGGAGATCGGGCAAGCCCTGTCCGACATCTTCGACAGCTTCCCGAAGTGGCCGCATGCCTACGACGACCACGGCGGGCCGAGCTCGGACCAGCTGCGCGGCGCCATGCTCATGCTGCACCAGCCGCACGACACGGTCGCCTCAGCTCTGACCGACTGGATGGAGGTCACCTCCTACGCCCTCGGCGCTGCGCAGGAGGCCGGGGACGGGGTCAACCGGTACGTGCTGCGGGACCTGGCTCGCAAGACCTTTCAGCATCACCAGCGCCTCGCGGCCCACGAACTGGGCATGGAGGAGATTCCGTACGAGACCGCTGACGGCTTCGTCGGGGGCGCCAGCAAGGTGGAGTCCGCGTGGAACTGGTGGATGGCGAGCGATACCGCCAAGGCGCTGCTCGACAGCACCTCTGGCCAATCTGCCGCACGCGCGGCCCTCGACGCTGCCCAGGACACCCGGTATGCCGCCGATTTCGTCACGCTAGCCGCCGAGTCCCTGGACGAGCTCAACCGGCGCGTGACGGCGATGGCGCACGCAGCGTACGACCTGGTGCTGAACTTGCGCACCAGCGACTACCGGCATCCTGACGACGCCGAGCGGCTGGACGACCTCGTCCGCCATTCCTACGAACACGCGGTCGCCTGCCGGGCCTCCTCCACACGCCCGGATACCGTCGCGGCCGTGCAGGCAGGCGTTGCCCAACGCCGTCGGCGACTCGACGCCGAAAACGGCTCCGCCCCCGAGCGGCACGAGCCCCCTCTATCCACCGGCACCGCCTTGGAGATCGAGCATCACTACCGGGGCACCGTGGTCCGCGGCACCACCAGCGAGGACGCCGACGCGCCCGTACGTACTGCTCTGGAC
>NZ_JBSHAO010000130.1:0-3622 GCF_053611545.1 Streptomyces sp. NPDC054796
ATCGCCCAGGAATTCGGCATCTCCCAGATGCACGTCTCCCGCCTCATCACCGGCGCCTGCCGCCGCATACGCGAAGAGATCGAGAACACACCGGAGGAGGAGGGCGAGGAGGGCACCGTGGCCGCGTAAGAAATCGGCCCGCAGTGGTGTGAACCCGCGCCACGGGGTTACCCGCCTCCTACCGGTAGCGCAGGTACGGCGCCCGGGACGAAGCCCCTCCGACGCTTCGTCCCGGGCGCCGTTGTGCGGCCGGTCCGTACGGCCGACGTGTGTACGTACTGCCGAAGCGGAGGGGCGGGGCCCCGGGTCAGGCCGGCACCGTCGACGCGGATGTGGGCGCGGGCGTGTGCGTGTGCGTGGGGGTGAGCTGGGCCTGGCCGAACAGCAGCGCGTACCCGCCGGGCAGTTGCGCGAGGATCCGCGCGAGAAGGCCGGGGTCCACCAGCCTGGCGACGGCGCACAGGACGGAGCCCGTGTCCCAGCGCGCGGGACCCACGGAGGTGCCGGTGCGGGAGGCGATGTCCTGGACGAATCCGAATCCGGTGAGCCGCTGTGTCGCGGGGATCTGCGCGGCGAACTCCATCGCCGCGGGCCCTGGCAGCAGGGAGGCGAGTTCCACCCGCTCCTCGCCGGTCACCTGGCGGCCGAGCGCCGCCAGTACGGTACGCGTGATCCGCTCGGCCTTCTCGCTCGTGGGGTACAGGCCCTCTTGTCTGACCTCTTCGACCAGCTCGTCGAACGTCATGCCGCTCCCCCCTCGTACAGAGGAGCCCCGGCCGGTTCACGGAACGCGCGGGCGCGCATGAGCATCACAGGTCTCTCCCTTTCGTCTACGCACTGCGTGCGATGCCCTACGCCTTCTTATATAGCGTGCCACCCATAAACTTGACAACTAAGGACTCAAGGGAGCCTCTCCGCGCCGTGCCGCCCGGTGGGCCCTGCGTGACAGGGCCCACCGGGTGACGGGTGCGGCACCGGTGACGCCGCGTCAGCCCGGCTGGCTGCTGTCCTTCAGCGAGCCCCAGCCGTGCCAGCGGTCGATCTCGATCCAGGCGCTGGTGCGGGTGCGGTCGCGCTGGGGGTACTGCTCACCGAGGTAGTGGCGGGCCAGCCGGTCGATGTCCGTCAGACCCTCGTCAGCGCGCAGTTCCACGACGCGGCCGATGATGCTGATGTGCGTGTACCAGTTGCTCTCGTCCAGCACGGTGAGCGTGACCCGGGGGTCGTTGCGTACGTGCTCCAGCCGCTTGCGGCCGTCGTCCATGTTGACCAGGACCCGGCCGTCGTCCCAGAGGTACCAGGTGGCCGTGGACACCGGCTGGCCGTCCGACCGCAGCGTCGTGATGACGGACGGGTTGGCCTTCTCCAACATGGCGACTGCCGCTTCCGGAAGCGGTGGCTTCGACATACGGGGCACTCCTCAAGGCGTCGCTTGCGCTCGTTCGTCCACCCTGCGCCCTCGGCCGTGACCAGGACCAAGCCCGGGGGCGGGCGGGACCAGGGTGAGGCCCCCAGCCTGGCACACCCACCCCCGCGAACACGGGAGCCCTCACCGGGCACGACGGTGTGCGCGCCGCCGCTCCCCGCGGCCGTGCCCCCTCGGCCGGGTGAACGTGGGGCGCGACCTGCGGAGCGCGCGTCGGAGGCGGGCAGTGCTTCAGCGGAACGTCCGCGAGAAGAGAGGGACCGCAGACCATGGCCCGACGCGCACTGCTCATCATCGACGTGCAGAAGGACTTCTGCGAAGGAGGCAGCGTCCCGGTCAGGGGAGGCGCGGACAGGGCGAGCGCCATCGCCGGGCTGGTGGCGGAGACCGGGGGCGACTACGCACATGTGGTGGCCACCCGAGACCACCACATCGACCCCGGCGACCACTTCTCCCCGCACCCCGACTTCCACGACTCCTTCCCCGCGCACTGCGTCGCCGGTACGGAAGGGGCCGCCTTCCACCCGCACTTCGCCGCCACGGCGGAGTCCGCCGCCGTGGACGAGGTCTTCTTCAAGGGCGCCCACTCCGCGTCCAAGAGCGGCTTCGAGGGTGCCACCGAAGACGGTGCCGCCCTCGCCGACTGGCTCCGCGAGCGCGGTGTCGAGGGCGTCGACGTCGTCGGCATCGCGACCGACCACTGTGTGCGGGCCACCGCGCTCGACGCCGTGCGAGAGGGGTTCGCGGCGCGCGTCCTGCTCGACTACACGGCGGGGGTTGCTCCCGACACCACCGAGCGGGCGCTCGACGACCTGCGCACGGCGGGTGTCGAGCTGACGGGGCGGCCCGTGGTCCACGCCTGATCCGGCGTCAGCCGGCCGTCAGAGCCGGCCCTGCGCCCGTCACACGTCGCCTGTCACACGTCACACGTCGCCCGTCAGGGGAAGGTCAGGACGGGCTTGATGACCTCGCCGGAGATGGCGGCCCGCGCCGCGGACTCGATCTCGGCGAACGGGAAGGTGGTGACGAGCCGGTCCACCGGCAGATCCCCCTGCCGGTGGAGCCTGATCAGGCGGGGGATGAACTCCGTCGGCACCGCGTCGCCCTCAAGGGCACCGTGGAGGGAGATGCCCTTGCCCATCAGCGTCATGATGTCGAGGGAGAGCTTCGCGCCCATGCCGACCAGCGCGAGCGCGCCGCGACGGCGCAGGCCCGCGACGGCCTGGCCGATGACATCGGGCCTGCCCGTGGTGTCGAGGGCGTGGTGGGCACCGCCGCCGGTGAGATCGCGGATGGCGGCCACCGTGTCCTCCGCTCCCGAGGGTGCGATCGCCGCCTTGGCCCCCAGCTCCTCGGCCAGCGCGCGCCGGGCGGTGACGGGTTCGACGACCACGACCTGGCACCCGGAGGCGACCGCGGCCATGAGCGCGCTCAGACCCACGGCTCCGGCGCCGAAGATGGCGAGGTGCGAGTCCGCGGTCGGGCACAGGACGTTGAGGACGGTGCCCACTCCGGTCTGCACACCGCAACCCAGCGGTGCGGCGAGGACGGGTGGCAGACCGGCGGGGAGGCGGACGGTGTTGGACTCGTGGGCGAGCGCGTGGGTGGCGAAGCTGGACTGGCCGAAGTAGCCCCCGAAGACCGGGGTTCCTTCGCGGGAGAGCGGAGTGGTGCCGTCGCCTCTGCTCCCGCTGGAGTTGAGGGCCGTGCCGCGCAGGCAGTACGCGGGGTGGTCCTCGGCGCACATCTCGCAGGTGCCGCAGCTGCGGAAGCTGAGACACACCGCGTCGCCGGGAGCCACGGAGGTCACCTCTCTCCCGACCTCCTCCACCACTCCGGCGCCCTCGTGCCCGAAGACCATGGGCATGCGCTGTCGCGGCCAGACGCCGCGGGTGCTGAGGTCGGTGTGGCAGATGCCGGTGGCGGTCATTCTGACCAGGATCTCGTCGGCCCGGGGCGGCGCGAGGTCGACGTCCCGCACCGTGAAGGGCCCGCCAGGGGACTCGACCAATGCTGCCTGAATACGCATGACGGTTCCTCGCGTTATCGGCCGTGCGCTGACACCGGTGCTGTGAGAGGTGCTGCCGTGGGACGGGACGTACGGGGGGTGCCTCTATGTCCTTCGTCAAGCCTGAGCTGGTCATGCGGCGGTTGTTTCAGGGAGGCGGGGTTCGTAGAAGGTGCCGTCGCGGAGCA
>NZ_JBSHAO010000131.1:0-3556 GCF_053611545.1 Streptomyces sp. NPDC054796
GCCTGGAACGGGCGTTGTCCACAGCGCGGTTCATGGCCTCAGTCTGGCCGATCAGCATGACGCCCTTCCGGGCTCGGGTGACGGCGGTGTAGAGCAAGTTGCGTTGCAGCAGTGGCATTCCGGCGGAGGTGGTCATCGGAATGACGACGTAGGGGTATTCGCTTCCCTGGGAACGGTGCACAGTCAGTGCGAAGGAGTGCAGGAGTTCATCAAGGTCGGTGAAGGAGTAGACGGCGGTATCTCCGTCGTGGAAGGCCACGGTGAGCTGGTGTGTTTCGGTTTCCACCGCGGCAATAGTTCCGGTGGCGCCGTTGAATACGCCGTTCTCGCTGCGGCGGGGGTTGTTGCGGGTCTGCAGGACGCGGTCACCGACGCGGAAGGTCGCCCCCTCGTAGTAGGTCTGTGGCTTCGCGCCGACGTCGGGGTTGAGCCGCTCCTGCAAACGCAGGTTGAAGTCAATGACACCGGCGTCTCCTCGGCGGCCAGGACACAGAATCTGGATGTCCTCGGGCGAGACGCCGAAATGGCGTGGCATCCACTCGGTGACCAGGTCGACCACCTGGTCGGCCAGGACCGCAGCCTCCTCGATGTGCCGGATACCGAACACCCCTCGTGCGCGCTGTGGAAAATCGCCTCGGAGGATGCGGTGAGCGTTGTCCACGATGGCGGAACCTTCACCGCCCTGTCGGAACACCTGCGTCAAATGAGTACGGGGGATCTCTTCGACCGCCAGGAGGTCACGGAGAACCTTCCCGGGGCCGATGCTCGGAAGCTGGTTCACGTCACCCACGAGAAGCAGGTGGCACCCCTTGCGCAGAGCCGCGACAAGCCGTCGGGCGAGGGAGACATCCAGCATGGACGCCTCATCGATGACGACCACATCGGCTGCGGGGAGAAGGCTGTCGTAGTCGAAGAGGGAGTCACCCGCCTCTTCGCGAAGGAGCCGGTGGACGGTCATGGCGGGATGCCCCGTTGCCTCTTCCATGCGTTTGGCCGCCTTGCCCGTCGGAGCAGCCAGGGCACAGACAGCGCCCACATCGTCGAGAAGGTCGACCAGAGTGCGCAAGGTGTGTGTCTTACCGCATCCCGGGCCGCCAGTGAGGATCGACACAGACTGCGTCACCGCCCGCAGGATGGCCAGGCGCTGCTCCTTGGTGAGCCCGGCGGTCTCCGCACTCGCCAGCGCCGTGATCCGCTCCTCCCAAGAAGCCCTCTCAGCCAGTTTCGGCGCGGCCTGGAGCTGCGCTCGCACAGAACGGGCGAGCCCCGCCTCGGCCTGATGCGCACGCGCCGTCGCGGCGACCTCGATGTCGGCGTGATCCCCGGTGCCATCGTGTGCGGGCAGCGGCAGGATTTCCGTCACGACCTCCTTCTGCCCACGCAGGTCCTCCAGGGTCCCACGCAGCACCGCGTTGTCGAGGAAGTCCATGGTCGCCGGGTCGTCGTCCACAAGCACCTCGCGTGTGCCCTTCAGCAGCGCGCGGACCGGGAAGTGGCAGTGCCCCCGGGACCCGCTCTCCTCCAGCACGTGCACCATCGCGGCCTGCAGCCTCTGCGCACTGTGCTTGGGAACGCCATGAGCCAGGGCGATCTTGTCGGCAGTGCTGAATCCGATGCCGCGCACGTCCCGGCACAGCCGGTACGGAGTGCGCGTGATGACCTCCATGAGGTCCTTGTCGGTGTCCTTGTAGGTGGCGTAGATCTTCACCGCGAGCGCGGGGGTGATGTCCAGCCCCTGGAGGAAGAGCATGATGTCGGCGATGGTTTTGTGCTCCTGCCAGGCCGCAACGATCTTGGCCAGCCGTGTCTCGCCGATGCCGTACACCTGCAGCAACTGGTCGGGCTCGGTGTCCAGAACCTGCAGGGTCTTCTCACCGAAGGCCGCCACGATCGCCTCGGCAAGCCGGGGGCCGATGCCGCGGACGAGACCCGATGCGAGGTAGAGCCGCACGGCCCGTCGTGACGAGGGCTGGGTTCGTACGCACCGCTCGGCCTTGAACTGCCTGCCGTATCGCCGGTGTTCGAACCAGCGGCCGTGAAGCTGCACGCTCTCCCCCGGACGGATCCCGAAGAGAGCGTGACCGACTGCGGTGATGCGTTCCTCGGGCTCCGATGCCGTGGTCGTCATCCGCAGCACGGTCTTCTGGTCGAAACTGACGTGCAGGATATGGTCAACAACGCCTTCCACACCATCTGTTTCGGGTGGGGTGAGTGCTTCATCCACGAGAAGGTCTCCTGCTTCTGAGAAGAACGAGCGGCTGCATCGCTGCTCTGATCGACGAAGGGAGTCTGGATTATGCCGACTCGCGCGCACCGAGTTTCGGAAACATTGCCCTCGTTGACCGGGAAAGCAGCACCGAAGAGGTATGTGTCGCCATCGGGAGCCTCTGGGAAATGGCGTGTCGGAGCCGAAGAAGCATCGCGGCAGCCTGCACCGAGAGGCGCTCTCACCGTAGATGGAAGGCTTCGGGAATCGTCCGCAAGAGTGACCTGCCACTTGCGATGCATGCCATTACCCTGACTGCGCGCACGGACACTCGGCAGCCGGGCCCGGGGCGGCCCTATCGCGGTTGCAGTCGAAGCTGATCCGCTTACCAGTGGCGCGGAGATAAGCTGAAGTCGGCGGAGCAAGTCCCGTGCTTCGTCGAGCGTGAGCATCTCCGGGCGGTGCGTGCCTTGGAACCAGGGCAGGGTGCGAAAAGACGGTGCGCATGAACGATCTCCGGCACACCCGCGAGCCCGGCGCGCAGGCCGTGTCACGAAGGCTGATTCCGATGACCGGCCGCGACCCGGAAGAACACGGCAGGGCCTCCTCGCCGCTGGAGCTGTTGTTCGACCTGACCTTCGTGGTCGCGGTCGGCACGGCGGCGTCCCAGTTCGCCGAGATGGTCGCCGAAGGGCACGCCGGGCAAGCGGTCATCGCGTTCGTCCTGGCCATGTTCGCGATCAGCGTCGCCTGGATCAGCTTCAGCTGGTTCGCCTCCGCCTTCGCCACCGACGACTGGCTGTACCGGGCCCTGACGATGGTGCAGATGACCGGTGTCGTCGTGTTCTCGCTCGGCCTGCCCGCGATGTTCCACTCCGTCGAGGAGGGCGGCCACCTTGAACTGCGCGCCATGGTCATCGGGCATGTCGTGATGCGGATCGCGATGGTGCTCCAGTGGTGGCGCGTCGCCCGGCAGGCCCCCTCGTTCCACGACGTCAGCATGGCCAACATCCGCTGGACGCTGATCGCCCAGGCCGGCTGGATCGTCGTGGCCTTCGCCCATCTGCCGATCGCCGCCGCCTTCGTGGCGTTCACCATCCTGGGCGCCCTCGAACTCGTCCTGCCGGTCTTCACGCAGGGCTTCGCGGGCGGCACGCCCTGGCACCCGCACCACGTGGCCGAACGGTACGGACTCTTCGCGATCATCACGCTCGGCGAAGGTGTCGTCGGCACCGTCGCCTCCTCCGGCGACCTCCTGGGCGGCGGGGACGGCACGCACTGGACGTGGAATGCGACCGCCGTCGTCATCGCGGGTGTGGGCCTGACCTTCGGCATGTGGTGGGTGTACTT
>NZ_JBSHAO010000132.1:0-3286 GCF_053611545.1 Streptomyces sp. NPDC054796
CCAGCTCCTCCGCGTACGCGTTGTACGCCGCCACCTGCGCCCTGCGGGCCGTGCGCTCCACCGGGCGCAGCGCCTCGGTCCGCGCGGCGATCTCCGAGGCGCTCACGGCGCCGCCGTGCTCCCGCCCGTCGCCGCCCTCCCCGTAGGCGATGGACACCAGCGCCCGCACCCGCTGCCCCAGTTCCAGCACCCGCACGGCGCGCGGCGGATAGCCGGGGGCCAGCAGTCGGCGGCCCGCCTCCATGCGCGCCCGGTACGCGTCCAGCGCCGCGTTCGCGACCGGGCCCGAGCCCGCCACGTCGAGCCGCGTCAGTACCTCCGTCGCATCGCGCATGGCCTCGGCCAGCTCCCGCTCGGCCTCCCCGAGCGAGGGCACGTCGGCCGGCGGCGCCTCGCGTACGGGCAGGCAGTGCCAGGTCACCTCCACATGCACATCGCCCTCGGGCCCGGCCTCGTACACCTCCGGTACCAGGCCGAGCGCCACACCCGAGGCGACCACGGCCTCCCCGGACTCCAGCGCCCGCGCGTTGAACTCCGGCGGCCCGCTCAGGCCCAGCGGATGGCCCGGCGCGGGGAGCGCAACCCGCAGGCCCGTGGCGCCGAGCGAGCGCAGCCGCCCCAGCGCCAGGGTCAGCCCGACGGCAGCCCCTTCGGCTTCCCCCGGCAGCCCGGCCACCCGGTGGACCACGTCGTCGGCGACGATCCTTTCCGCGGCCTCGTCGGGCGAGACAAGACCGGCAAACAGTGCGTTTCCCCAGGCGGCCATCCGCCCTGAACGAGGTTCATCGAGCATGAGCCCAGCCTAGGGAACGGTCTTCGGAAGAGGTGGCGTAGGTTTTGTCTGGGGACTGTGCCCACAGGCACAGAAAATCGCGACTGCTATGGGAGACAACGCGCTCATGAGCGAAGTACTGGAGCTGGTGGACGTATCAGTGGTCCGCGAGGGTCGTGCTCTGGTGGACGACGTCTCCTGGTCGGTGAAGGAAGGCGAACGGTGGGTGATCCTCGGGCCCAACGGCGCGGGCAAGACCACCCTGCTCAACCTCGCCTCCAGCTACCTGTTCCCGACCAAGGGCAGCGCCACCATCCTCGGCGAGCGGCTCGGCGGGGTCGACGTCTTCGACCTGCGCCCGCGCATCGGCATGGCGGGCATGGCGATGGCCGACAAGCTGCCCCGCGCCCAGACCGTCCTGGAGACCGTGCTGACCGCCGCGTACGGCATGACGGCGCACTGGCAGGAGCGGTACGAGGCGGTGGACGAGGACCGCGCCCGCGCCTTCCTCGACAGGCTCGGCATGACCGAGTTCCTGGACCGCAGGTTCGGCACCCTCTCCGAGGGCGAGCGCAAGCGCACCCTGATCGCGCGCGCCATGATGACCGACCCCGAACTGCTGCTCCTCGACGAGCCGGCGGCCGGGCTCGACCTCGGCGGCCGTGAGGACCTCGTGCGCCGCCTGGGACGGCTCGCGCGCGACCCCCTGGCGCCCTCGATGCTGATGGTCACGCACCACGTCGAGGAGATCCCGCCCGGTTTCACCCACGTCCTGATGATCCGTCAGGGCCAGGTGCTGGCCGCGGGTCCGGTGGAGACCGAGCTGACGTCCCGCAACCTCTCGCTCTGCTTCGGGCTGCCGCTCGTCGTCGAGCAGCACGGCGACCGGTGGACGGCGCAGGGTCTGCCGCTGAGCTGATCGCGGGCCTACCATGGCCGTGTGGATGCATGGGTGTGGTGGCTCGTAGCCGCGGTGGCGCTGGGAATTCCGCTTGTCCTGACCGCGATGCCGGAGTTCGGCATGCTCGCGGTCGGCGCGGTCGCCGGTGCCGTCACGGCCGGGCTCGGTGGGGGCCCTGTGGCCCAGGTCGTCGTCTTCGCGATCGTCTCGACCGCGCTGATCCTGGTAGTACGCCCCATAGCGCAGCGCTCGCGCAGACAGGGGCCCGCGCTGTCCAGCGGCGTGGACGCGCTCAGAGGGCGCCAGGCCGTCGTCCTGGAACGGGTGGACGGCCAGGGCGGACGGATCAAGCTGGCAGGCGAGGTCTGGTCGGCCCGTTCGCTGGATACGGGTGAGGCGTACGAACCAGGTCGTCAGGTCGACGTGGTGGAGATCGACGGAGCCACGGCCGTCGTGATGGGATAGCGCCAACAGCCGTCTGTGCGCAGCGTGTTGGCACAGCGGCTCCGCAACGCAGCGAACCGTCAACGAACAGCAGGGGGCGACGAGCGATGGACGCCATCATCATTGTCCTGATCATCCTGGTGGTGCTGGTCTTCATCGCACTCATCAAGACGATCCAGGTCATCCCGCAGGCCAGCGCGGCCATTGTCGAGCGCTTCGGCCGCTACACACGCACGCTCAACGCGGGCCTGAACATCGTGGTGCCGTTCATCGACACCGTCCGCAACCGCGTGGACCTGCGCGAGCAGGTCGTCCCCTTCCCGCCGCAGCCGGTGATCACCCAGGACAACCTGGTGGTCAACATCGACACCGTCATCTATTACCAGGTGACCGACGCGCGCGCGGCGACGTACGAGGTCGCCAGCTACATCCAGGCCATCGAGCAGCTCACCGTCACCACGCTCCGCAACATCATCGGCGGCATGGACCTGGAGCGGACGCTGACCTCCCGCGAGGAGATCAACGCGGCCCTCCGCGGCGTCCTCGACGAGGCCACAGGCAAGTGGGGCATCCGCGTCAACCGCGTCGAACTGAAGGCCATCGAGCCGCCGACCTCCATCCAGGACTCGATGGAGAAGCAGATGCGCGCCGACCGCGACAAGCGCGCGGCGATCCTCCAGGCCGAGGGTGTCCGGCAGTCCCAGATCCTCACGGCCGAGGGTGAGAAGCAGTCCTCCATCCTCCGCGCCGAGGGTGAGGCCCGCTCCGCTGCCCTGCGCGCGGAGGGCGAGGCCCAGGCGATCCGCACCGTCTTCGAGTCCATCCACGCGGGCGACCCGGACCAGAAGCTGCTCTCCTACCAGTACCTCCAGATGCTGCCGAAGATCGCCGAGGGCGACGCCAACAAGCTGTGGATCGTGCCCAGCGAGATCGGCGACGCGCTCAAGGGCCTCGGCGGCGCCCTCGACAACTTCCGCCCCGGCACCGGAGGCGGCGGCGGGAACCAGGGCAACAGCGGCGGTGGCGGCAGCATGGTCAAGCCGCCGCGCGAGCAGCCCCCGATCGACTGAGCCGTATCTGTCGCTGCCTGTCGCGTACCTGTCGCGTGCCTTGTCGCGCGTGACGACGCGACCCCGGGGGGGGGGCCGCGCGGGCCCCCCCCCCACGCC
>NZ_JBSHAO010000133.1:0-3172 GCF_053611545.1 Streptomyces sp. NPDC054796
GCGGTGAAGAGGGTGTTGCGACGGGTGACGGCTTGGTGATCGCTGTTCGCATGCTGAGCATCGACGACGTAGACCATAGGAGCCTCGTTGCCCTTGGCCCGGTAGATGTGGGCCAGGGCGACGGATTCCCGTTTGAACACCTCGTCGACACTCGTGCCGACTCCCACCAGATGTGAGGGGATCCCGTGTTGCAGGAGTGTCTGCATTAGCCGCGGTGCTCGGGTTTTGGCACGGTAGACGTCAGGCAGGACGATCAGAACATCGTCGTGCTCAAGTTCGTCCTCGGCCAAGTTCTTCTTGATCTGCTGAGCTACCCAGATGTCCTGGGCGGCCTGATCGTCGAAACGCTTCATGATGACTGCGTCGTCCGGGTTGAGCAGTTCGCGGAAGTAGGCCGGGGAGCTCGACTCCGCCCGCTCCAACGTCACCGCTGAGCCGAGCGCGAGACTGCCGTGGACCGTGTTGTAACCGATGTCCCCCCACAGTTCGGGGGCGTCGAAGTGCTGCAGCAGACCGCCGTCGCGGTACACGCCGATTCCCAAGGCGTGAGCTGTGGCCAGTGCCCAGGGAGTGTTGCGGTAGCAGACCGGTAGCACAATGTCGCGCCGCGGCTGCTTGTCCTGCTCGGCGAGACTGACGAGGCTCTCCCCCGAAGGACCTGTCCCGAACAGCTCATCTGTCCCGGGCATAGCCGACTCCGACAGCTTCTGAAGCTCGTCGTAGCCCCAGACGATGCGCTTGGGATCCCTCGTCAGTAGATAATCGAGCTGGAAGAACTCTGGTGGTAGATCCTGGGCCTCGTCGATGAGGACCGCATCGAAGACCGGCTCGGGCGAGCCGGCGCGTACCACCGCGAGGAGTTCCTGGCACACCCCCTGGAAGGCGTTGTCCATGCCGTAGGTGGCGCGCGCGTAGTTCCAGTCCCGCGGTGTGACCCCTACAGCACGGGCCATCTCGCTATACATGCCGGCCTTGGAGCTCGACCCCCAGGAGTGCATGATCTGCAGGAACTGCTCGTCGTAGCGGTCGTTGCTGTACTCGAACGTGAAGCGTTCCACCAAGTCCTGGATCTGCTGATACAGGGCTCGGGAGTGGAAGGTCACTGCTATGCGCCACTCGGGGTGTTGGGTATGCAGGTAGGCAGCCTTAAGAGCAAGAACAACCGTCTTGCCCGATCCGGCCAGGCCGCGGATTCGTTGCGGCCCCTCGGGTGTCTCGATTGCGGCAGCCTTCTGCCACTGGTCTAGGTTCGCGATACCTCGTTCGATCACCTTCAAGATAGCGCCGCGGGAGGATGCGTCCTGGACAGATGAGCGCTTCTTGACCGGCTTGATCGTCGTTACTCGCTGCAGTGCCGCTTGCAGTGCCCGCTCGGTGTTCTCATCGATACCATCGAGACACGCCACTTCTGTGGCGACGTCTAGTAGGTCGCAATAGATGCCCTCGACCTCGGAGGGCTGATCGCCAACCGGCCCCGGGAAGACGGTGACTGTGGAGATCTCCAGGGCCAGCTGCCGGCGCCGACGCAGCCCGCTGTGCTTGCCGAGTGTGCTCTCCAGGACGTTGTACAGACGATCCTGAGCCGAGGAGACAACGTCCCATCCGTCCGCATCGCGTGGAATGGTGTCCTCGAGGAGGAATGCCACGAGTCCGTGGCTCCTACTTACCAGTAGCGCATCCACTTCAACCCGGTCGTCAGCCGTGGCCAGTACGGGGTACCCGAGATACACCGTGCCATCGGAGACCACCTCACGCAGCTTTTCCGCCAGCTGCGATGCGGTGCTCCGGTCTCGGCTCTCGCCGTATACAACCTCCAGCGGCACTACGGCGCTCACTTCGCTCTTGGTGCGGTCAGGCGTAGCCGTGACACGCGTGCATGCCGGCCGTCACTCATCCTAATGATCCAGGTCTGCTTCCATTGCAGAGTCGATGCGACGGCCATCAGAAGCTCGTCATCGTTCACGGGCTTCGCATCGCGGTGCAACCGTGCAGTAGCTGGGATGTCGTGCAGTGAGCGGCCCGGGCCCGCAGCCGATTCGCCGCCGCGGTCCGACACGCGCTTCGCTCCGCAGTCGGCCCCGCATCGTGACACCAAGTCAGCGACCGCGTCGAAAGATCCGCCGCAGCAGCGAAGGCGCCGCCGCCTCCCGCGGGCCGGGCACGACCGGCGGACGGGGCGACGAAGGTTCCTCCGACCGTACGTCAGCAGGTTCGGCGGGCAGCGCGATGCCGCGCTCGATGGCAATCCGCGACACGATCTCGCCCGCATCGGCGGGAGAGGGCGGCGGGATGCTGCGTTCCGCGGCGAGCGTCGCTGCGGCGGCCCCTCGTCGCTCGCCTGCGCGAGGCGGTCGCTGGAGGGTGACTCCGGCGTCGGTGAGCATGCTCAGATCCAGCGTCCAAGACCTGGCCGATCGGGCATCCCACACGTTGAACGCGTAGCGGATGTGGCTGCGGGCCTCGGTGTGGCTCATCCCCGTGACCTTGACCAGATGTGCGAACGCCTTCGACTCCAGGCCGCGGACCTGGGCGTATCCGTAGTGGGTGACGGTGTGGCAGTCCGTGCACAGGCAGATCAACCTCTTGAGGCGTTGGACGCGGGTGGCGTCGTCATACACCCAGCGCTCGTGGGCCTCCAGCCACCGCGTGGCGTCGCGGTTCTCCGCGGCGCCGCAGGCCTCGCACCGCATCCCGGCCCGCCGGGTGATCATCCGGCGGAGCCGTTCCCAGTCCCTTGGGGTGACACAGGAGCGGACGTTGGTGAACCAGCAACTGGAGGGCACCAGATCGACGAACAGGCCCTCGCCCAGCGTACGGTCCTCACCAGGAAGCCGGTCGGGCACGTCAGGTGCAGCAGCCCACGGCTGAAGGGCGGTCATGCCCTTACGGGGCGCATACCAGCGTTTGGCGGCCGGAGCCCACCCGGCCCCGGCTGCCTTGGCCTGGTGTTTCTCCGCGTACGGAACATCCAGCCAGATCCGGTTGACCATCGCGTTTTCCCTCCCGTGTGCGTCGAGGCGGTACAAGCGCTGCCCCCTCGGCGCCAAGCGACGCTACCGGCCGCCCGCATACGGCGCCGGACGAACAGCGATCTTGCGTCGCGTGATGTCTGGATCCGATGGCAGGCTGACGGGGAGAAGGTGGTGAGGGTGATGCTGGAGCTGGTCGAGCC
>NZ_JBSHAO010000134.1:0-3157 GCF_053611545.1 Streptomyces sp. NPDC054796
CCGCCGCGCCGCGCCCCGCCGCCGGGGCGCGCACCCGGGGAGTCCGAGGTGCCCGGGGAGCCCGGGGAGCCCGGGGAGCCCGGGGAGCCCGGGGAGCCTCCGCGCTCACCGGACGGGCCTGTGCACGTTCTCCTTCTTGGAGGGTCCCGGCTCGGCCTCGGCGATCCAGGGCCCGTCCTTCGACGGGTCGACGATGCCCTCCTCCAGCCACGTGTACGCGCCGTCGAGCAGCCCGCGCACGACCTTGCGGTCGACGTCGTCCGTGTTGGTCCACAGCCGCCCGAACAGCTCCTCGATCCGCACCTTGGACTGTTCGCAGAAGGCGTGCGCCAACTGGTGCGCGGCCTTGCCGCTCGTCCCGTCGCGGCGCAGCTTCTCCGCCCGTACGCAGGCCGCGCTCATCGCGAAGAGCTCGGCGCCGATGTCCACGATCCGGCTCAGGAAGCCCTGCTTGGTCTCCATCCGGCCCTGCCAGCGGGACATGGCGTAGAAGGTGGAGCGGGCGAGTTTGCGTGACGTGCGCTCGACGTAGCGCAGGTGCGCCGACAGCTCGCCGAACTCGGCGTACGTGCGGGGGAGCTGGCCGGGGCCCGCGACGAGTTTGGGCAGCCAGCGCGCGTAGAAGCCGCCCGCCGCCAGGGCGGCCTTGCGCTTCTCGCCGAGGGACTTGTCCGGGTCGATCAGGTCGCCCGCGACGGAGAGGTGCGCGTCGACGGCCTCGCGCGCGATGAGCAGGTGCATGATCTCCGTCGAGCCCTCGAAGATGCGGTTGATGCGCAGGTCGCGCAGCACCTGCTCGGCGGGGACGGCGCGCTCGCCGCGCGCGGCGAGGGACTCGGCGGTCTCGAAGCCCCGGCCGCCGCGGATCTGCACCAGCTCGTCGGCCATCAGCCAGGCCATCTCGCTGCCGAAGAGCTTGGCGAGCGCGGCCTCGATGCGGATGTCGTTGCGCTCCTCGTCCGCCATCTGCGAGGAGAGGTCGAGTACGGCCTCCAGCGCGAAGGTCGTCGCGGCGATGAAGGACATCTTGGCGCCGACGGCCTCGTGCTCGGCGACGGGCCGCCCCCACTGGACGCGCGCCGCACCCCACTCGCGGGCGATCTTCAGGCACCACTTGCCCGCGCCGACGCAGGTGGCGGGCAGCGAGAGGCGCCCCGTGTTCAGCGTGGTCAGCGCGATCTTCAGCCCGGCGCCCTCGCCGCCGATGCGGTGGGAGGCGGGGACGCGGACCTGGTGGAAGCGGGTGACGCCGTTCTCCAGCCCGCGCAGGCCCATGAACGCGTTGCGGTTCTCGACGGTGACGCCCTCGGCGCCGCCCTCCACCACGAACGCGGTGATGCCGCCCCTGTGCCCCTCGGACCTGGGCACGCGGGCCATGACGACGAGCAGGTCGGCGACGACGCCGTTGGTGGTCCACAGCTTGACGCCGTCCAGTACGTAGTCGTCGCCGTCGGGCACGGCGGTGGTGGCCAGGCGCGCCGGGTCGGAGCCGACGTCGGGCTCGGTCAGCAGGAAGGCGGAGATGTCGGTGCGGGCGCAGCGGGGCAGGAACGCCTCCTTCTGCTCCTGGGTGCCGAAGAGCTTCAGCGGCTGCGGTACGCCGATGGACTGGTGCGCCGAGAGCAGGGCGCCCACCGCCGGGTTGGCCGAGGAGACCATGGCGAGGGCCTTGTTGTAGTAGACCTGCGTGAGGCCGAGCCCGCCGTACTCGGTGCCGACCTTCATGCCCAGGGCGCCGATCTCCTTGAGCCCGTTGATCACCCGGTCGGGGATGCGGGCCTCGCGCTCGATGAGGGCGCCGTCGATCTCGGTCTCGCAGAACTCCTTGAGCCTGGCGAGGAACTCCTCGCCCCGCTGCTTGTCCTCGGCCGCGGGTTCGGGGTGCGGGTGGATCAGGTCCAGCCGGAAGCGCCCGAGGAACAGCTCCTTGGCGAAGCTGGGCTTGCGCCAGTCCTTCTCACGGGCTTCCTCGGCGACCTCTCGTGCTTCGCGCTCGGAGACGGTCATGTCACTCACCTCGCCGCAGGGTTGTGGAGCAGTGGGTTACGAGGGGTATCGGCGTGAACTACCGGTCGGTGCTACTCGCTCGTATCTACCCGATACATACGTTCCGTACCAGGCTCCGCGCGCGGCAATCCCCGGATGCCGCAGCCCGGTTGAAGCGCTCCAACGGGGCGTTTCCTGGCCCTGGACAGGCGTTCGCGGGGCGGTCTAGGGTCGGGCAGCCGCGCCGGGCCGCACCGTCTTCGTGCCGGGCCGCACCACCCCTCGAAGCGCTCCGCACGGGCGCGCAGCCGTCCCGCAACCGTCCCCGCAGCCGCCGAGCATCACCGGGAGAGCACGATGGTCACCCTCGCCGATGTCGCCCGGCACGCGGGGGTCTCCGCCAGCACGGTGAGCTATGTCCTCAGCGGCAAGCGCTCGATCTCGGCGGCCACCCGCGAGCGCGTCACGCGCAGCATCGCCGAGCTGGGCTACCACCCGCACGCCGGGGCCCGTGCCCTCGCCAGCAGCAGGTCGGACATCATCGCGCTGATGATGCCGCTGCGCACCGACATGTACGTGCCGGTGATGATGGAGATCGCCGTCGCGGTCGCCACGACGGCACGCTCCTACGGGCACGACGTGCTGCTGCTGACCGGCGAGGAGGGGCCGGAGGCCGTCCGCCGTGTGGTGGGGAGCGGGCTGGCCGACGCGATGATCCTGATGGACGTGGAGCTGGACGACGCCAGGCTCCCCCAGCTCGCCGCCTCCGGCACCCCCGCCGTGCTGATCGGGCTGCCCGCCGACACGACGGGCCTGACCTGCGTCGATCTCGACTTCGCCGCCGCGGGCGCGCTGTGCGCCGCGCATCTGGCCTCGCTGGGTCATCGGGAGATCGCCGTGGTGGGCGAGGCGGCGGCCGTCTACGAACGGCACACCGGCTTCGCCGAGCGGACGGTGGCGGGGCTGCGCGAGCGTGCCGGGGCGCTCGGGCTGCGGATGCTGCACCGGCCCTGCGAGGGCGGCTACGACGCGATGGCCGCCACCCTCGCCCGCGTCTTCGACGAACGCCCCGGCACCACCGGCTTCGTGGTCCAGAACGAGAAGGCCGTCGATCCGCTGCTCAGCCTGCTGCGGCGGCAGGGCCGCGCCGTGCCGGAGGACGTCTCGGCTG
>NZ_JBSHAO010000135.1:0-3095 GCF_053611545.1 Streptomyces sp. NPDC054796
GACGGCCCGTGTGCTTTCCTGCCCCGCTGCCGGGGCTGCCTGGACCCTTCGCCCCACCCCTTCCCGCGCCCCTCCCGCCCGGCTCCTCCAGGGGCGCCCGGGAGGGCGGCGGGGGCGCGCCGGAGGCCGCGCGAGACCTGGTGAGGGACCTGCGCTCACAGCGAACAGGTCTGAGACCGGGATGGCTATGTCCGGACCGCGCGTTAGGGTCCCAAGTACACGAAGACCCCAGTGACGGCACGCCGAAGCGCGGCCGTCCGGACACGAGCAGGTGGACACGTGACGCTTCCGATGCCTTCCGCCGCCGCTGAGCCCAACATTGGTGGTGGCCTCGGCGACCAGGTCTACAACCGGCTGCTCAACGAGCGGATCATCTTCCTCGGCCAGCCCGTCGACGACGACATCGCCAACAGGATCACCGCACAGCTTCTGCTCCTGGCCGCTGACCCGGACAAGGACATCTTCCTTTACATCAACAGCCCGGGCGGCTCGATCCAGGCCGGCATGGCGATCTACGACACCATGCAGTACATCAAGAACGACGTGGTCACCATCGCCATGGGCCTCGCCGCCTCGATGGGCCAGTTCCTGCTGACGGCCGGTACGCCCGGCAAGCGGTTCGCGCTGCCGAACGCGGACATCCTCATCCACCAGCCCTCCGCTGGTCTGGCGGGCTCCGCGACGGACATCAAGATCCACGCTGAGCAGCTCCTCCGGACGAAGAAGAAGATGGCCGATCTGTCGGCGCAGCACAGCGGCCAGACCGTCGAGCAGTGGACCCGCGACGCCGACCGTGACCGCTGGTTCACGGCCGAGGAGGCCAAGGAGTACGGCCTGATCGACGAGGTCTACGGCTCCGCGGCCCAGCTTCCGGGCGGCGGCGGCACGGGCGCCTGAGCCCCGCCGGACACGCACGGCTCCGCAGCCCCCGACCGCAGTCAGCCCATCACCAGGAGAAGGCTCCGATGACCAACTTCCCCGGCTCCGGCCTCTACGAGGGACCCATGGCCGAGTCCCGCTACGTGATCCCGCGCTTCGTGGAGCGCACCTCGCAGGGCGTCCGTGAGTACGACCCGTACGCGAAGCTCTTCGAAGAGCGCGTCATCTTCCTCGGCGTCCAGATCGACGACGCCTCGGCCAACGACGTCATGGCCCAGCTCCTGTGCCTGGAGTCGATGGACCCGGACCGCGACATCTCGGTCTACATCAACTCCCCCGGCGGCTCCTTCACGGCGCTGACGGCCATCTACGACACGATGCAGTTCGTGAAGCCCGACATCCAGACGGTGTGCATGGGCCAGGCCGCGTCCGCCGCGGCCGTGCTGCTCGCGGCCGGGACCCCCGGCAAGCGCATGGCACTCCCGAACGCGCGTATCCTGATCCACCAGCCGTACAGCGAGACGGGCCGGGGGCAGGTCTCCGACCTGGAGATCGCGGCCAACGAGATCCAGCGGATGCGGGTCCAACTGGAGGAGATGCTGGCCAAGCACTCCACCAGGGAGATCGAGAAGATCCGTGACGATATCGAGCGCGACAAGATCCTCACCGCTGAGGAGTCGCTGGAGTACGGTCTGATCGACCAGATCGTCACGACTCGTAAGACCTCGGTCGGAGTCTGACGCACACTGGCGGAGTCAGAAGCCAGTTCCCCTTGGGTCGGCTCGTCTCCTATCGAGTAGGCCCAAGGGGGGCCCATTTCGGCGGCTCGGCAAGGTACCGTCGGAGAGCACGTACCTCGGTCCGTCACAGCCGACGGATCCCAGGCGAAGGGGAAGCACCTCGTGGCACGCATCGGTGATGGCGGCGATCTGCTCAAGTGCTCGTTCTGCGGTAAGAGCCAGAAGCAGGTGAAGAAGCTCATCGCGGGGCCAGGTGTCTACATCTGCGACGAGTGCATCGATCTCTGCAACGAGATCATCGAGGAGGAGCTGGCCGAGTCCTCCGAGGTGCGGTGGGACGAGCTTCCCAAGCCGCGCGAGATCTCCGAGTTCCTTGAGGGGTATGTGGTCGGCCAGGAGTCGGCCAAGAAGGCCCTCTCGGTGGCGGTCTACAACCACTACAAGCGGGTGCAGGCGGGCGAGAACGGCGGCTCGGGGCGCGATGACGCCATCGAGCTGGCCAAGTCCAACATCCTGCTGCTCGGCCCCACGGGCTCGGGCAAGACACTGTTGGCGCAGACGCTGGCCCGCATGCTCAACGTCCCGTTCGCCATCGCCGACGCCACCGCGCTGACGGAGGCGGGCTATGTGGGCGAGGACGTCGAGAACATCCTGCTCAAGCTGATCCAGGCCGCGGACTACGACGTCAAGAAGGCCGAGACCGGGATCATCTACATCGACGAGATCGACAAGGTCGCCCGTAAGAGCGAGAACCCGTCGATCACGCGCGATGTCTCGGGCGAGGGTGTGCAGCAGGCACTGCTCAAGATCCTGGAGGGGACCACGGCGTCCGTGCCGCCGCAGGGCGGACGGAAGCACCCGCACCAGGAGTTCATCCAGATCGACACCACGAACGTGCTGTTCATCGTGGGCGGCGCCTTCGCGGGCCTGGAGAAGATCATCGAGTCGCGCGCGGGCGCGAAGGGGATCGGCTTCGGCGCCGACATCCGCTCCAAGCGGGAGCTGGAGGCGAAGAACCAGTTCGAGGAGGTCATGCCGGAGGACCTGGTGAAGTTCGGGATGATCCCCGAGTTCATCGGCCGCCTCCCGGTCATCACCTCGGTGCACAACCTGGACCGCGAGGCCCTCCTCCAGATCCTGACGGAGCCGCGCAACGCGCTCGTGAAGCAGTACCAGCGCCTGTTCGAACTCGACGGCGTCGAGCTGGACTTCGACCTCCCGGCCCTGGAGGCCATCGCCGATCAGGCGATCCTGCGCGGGACAGGCGCGCGCGGTCTGCGCGCCATCATGGAGGAGGTCCTCCAGTCGGTGATGTACGAGGTCCCGTCCCGCAAGGACGTGGAGCGCGTCGTCATCACCGAGGACGTCGTCCACAACAACGTGAACCCGACGCTCGTCCCGAGGTCCCGCGGCGCGGGCGAGCCGGGCCAGCGGCACGAGAAGAGCGCGTAGCACGCCACGCTCGCATGAGGGAGG
>NZ_JBSHAO010000136.1:0-3086 GCF_053611545.1 Streptomyces sp. NPDC054796
CACCAGCTGCAGGGCACGGCCGCGCGCCGAGGAGGAGTCTTCTTCCTCCTCCATCGACTCCGCGGCTGGATCATGGAGCTGCAGGAACTGCCCCCACGCCAGGTCGTAGCGGCGGCGGTCGGCCTCCGACAGGTGGACCGGGTGCAGCTCACGCTGCTGCGCCGGCAGCCCGAGGTCCTGAACCGTCGCCGACGAGCCCACCCCCCGCCGGTACAGCAGCTCCTTCACGGTGTCGACGTCACTCACCGCGCGCTTGGTCCCGTCATTGTCAGTGACCCGCAGGGAAGCGATCCAGTCCAGGTACGCCCCGCCCGTCAGATCCGCGGGTGCTTCGGCTCGCGCCGCGTAGGCGATCAGCTCGGCGGCGTACGCCGTCTCGGACAGGGAGGAGAACGGCGTGGCAGAGGCCGCGACGACGAACGGCGGGCGGCCTCTCTCAGGGTGGGTGAGCCGGTGCACCAGGCGGGAGCGCAGGGAATCGGGGTGGGCGAGTATCTGCGACTCGTCCACGATCACCGCGTCGAACGATATATGGGGGATCCCTTCGGCAGCGGCGGCTTCTGCGGCACGATCAGGTGTCAAGCTGGCCAGCACCAGCTGGTGGTGGGTGAAAACCTGCCACAGCCGCTCCGGGTTGATGACCACCCAACGTTGACCGGCGCCGAAGGTGTCGATGCTGCGCAGCCAGGCCGGGATGATGCCGTGCTTGGTGATCACCAGCACGGTGTCGAGGGGCCGCTGTCCCAGCCCGCTCACCGCCATCGCGGTCTTTCCGCTGCCCGTCGGTGCGACCAGCAGGTAGCCGGGGCAGCCGCTGGCATGCGCGGCATCGATCGCCTCGACACGCGGAATCTGATACGAGTGCAGGCGCTGCCGGACATGTCGTCGTTGGGGAGGAACCACGGGGACACCGTTGAGCACATCCTCCGCCAGCCGCTCGACGGTATGTGCCGGGGCGGCGTAGCTGCGCAGCGCCGTGGGGAGGCGTGCGCCGCGGTAGACCCGTACGCCTCCCCAGTTCCGCTCCCGCCGCACTCCGGGATAGGCGGGGACCTCCGGTGTCAGCGCCCAAAACCGGCTGCCGGATGTGACGGGCTGGTCCGGTGAGGGGACCGGGTGGGGGAGACCGGACACGTTCGACGGGGCCGGGCGTTCACTGACGTCGCTCAGTAGGCTGTGTTTCATCACGCTCGTTCGTGTTTCTCAAGGAAGGGCATAAGACGGAAGGGCGCGCATGGGTGCCACCCGGTGTGGGCCTGGCCGAGACCGGGCAGGACGAACAGACGGTGGCGCACGGGGAACCGGAGATAGGCGGATGCCGTAGCCGAACGTGCCCGCACGGCCTGCCACCCGTCCCTGCTCCTTGAGGACCGGCAGGATGACCGCACGGCCCGGATCGTGCTCCGCGATTTCCTCTCCGGACCGGCCGCCCGCGAGCACACCGTGTGTATAGGCGGCACGGGCGCCGGCCGGCACGTCGTCGACGCGCTTCGCCGCGTGCAGGTGCCACCAGGCTGTTCCGTGCCGCAGTGCCACGTGGACGTCGCCGACGCGCCAGACGGGACGGAGGGAGGGCACCACAACGGCCGCGACCGCACTGGGCGCGACGGTGTCGCCTGCCGGAACACCCCCCTGGGTGCTCAGCTCGGCGAGTGCCGCCGTGATCTGCTCCACCGCGTCACCGGGCGTCGTGCCGGGCGCCATGCGGGCGAGGGCGTCGCGGACACACTGGGCCGCACGCGCACCGCCGGTCAGCCCTCCGTACTCCCGTCCACTCTTGTCCGTGGCCCCGTCGATCACGGCCACCAGCTCATCCGTGATCATGATCTTGATTTCCTTCCGCTGCAGGTGTCGAGCTGGTACGAGGCGCCCCCGGGGGGCGTTATGGGCCGCACTCCGCCTGGGTGCCAGCGCGCGGTCTTGCCTTGGCTCATACGGCCCGTGCCGGTGTGGTGTGGGTGGGGGTGTAGAGGCGGGTGGGGCGGTGGAGGATGGCGTGGAAGGTGTCGAGGTCGTAGGTGGCGATGGTGGGGAGGTGGTCGGAGAGGCGGCGCAGGTGGGGGGTGTCGACCACTTCGTAGTGGGTGAGGGCGGGGGCGAGTTCGCCGCTCATGTAGGTGCGGTCGATGCAGTAGAGGCCGGGTGGCCGTCCGTGGTGGGTGCGGTATCCGGCGGTGGGGTTCATCGCTTCGGGCTGGCCGAGGTGTTCGGAGGCGTGGCGGGCGAGTTCGATGTATCCGGCGGCGAGCATTTCGCGGTCAGGCCGGTCGTCGCTGTGCCGTGTCCCGTTGTCCTGGTAGGTGCGGTTGGCGACGTAGGCGTGGTCGGTGTAGTCCTGCCAGTCGCCGCCTTCTCCGGCGCGGTAGCTGTTCCAGTCCCAGAAGTGGAGGGCGAGCCAGCCGGGTTTGGCGAGGGTGGAGCACCACTGGGCTTCGATCATGCGGATGTCGGATGACCAGTAGCAGGCGTGCCCGCACACGAGGCTGAGCTGGCGGGGGCTGAGGGTGCCGTCCTTCGCGCGGAGCCGGACGGCGATGTTGGCGGGGGCCTTCCACGGCGCCCAGGGATGGTCGTAGGTCTCGGCGCAGGCGAAGGGGCCGGTCTTGCTGAGGAAGATGGCGTTGTTGTTGGTGCTGATGCGCGATGTGGGAGTGGCGGGGTAGCCGTCCATGTTCAGCAGGTCGGCTTGTTCCTGGAGCTGGCCGGGCTGGACTTCCTGCTGGAAGTGGATGTCGGGTCCGATTTCGCGAATGAAGGCGACAGCGGCGCGCCAGTTGACGCCCTTTTCGATGTTCCAGCCCATCATCGTCACCGTGGTCATGCGGGACACCTTCCGGTCGAGGGGTGAGTGGTTGCGGAGCAGGGCTGTAGGGCGGCGGTCTCCGGCCCGTCGGGCGCGGAAGGCACTCGCGGGGCTCGGGCCGGTCTTCAACCCTCTACAGCCGTCCTCCCTTCCGGGGGGGCGCGGGGCGGAGACGGCTTTCATACGGCCGTCACCTGCCGGGGAAGGGCGTCGAGTTCGAGGAAGACAGTCACCGGGAGGTGGTCGGCCAGGGAGCGGGCGGTGGGGGTGTGGTGGACGGTGT
>NZ_JBSHAO010000137.1:0-3055 GCF_053611545.1 Streptomyces sp. NPDC054796
GTCGGTTCCTGTGCGGGCGGGGAGGGGCTGCAGGTGAGCGGGCGCACGACGATGTGGAGTGCGGCCGACGAGCCGTGGGTCGACGTGGTCGACGACCACGGTCGGTTTCGGAGCCTGTCGGCCGGAGCGGTCCTGGAGCAGGCCCGCCGCATCCGCCTGGCCAGCCCGGACCCGTTGTTGAGAGCGGCGACGGCACGGCTGCTGACCGCGTTGTGCTACGCGGCCGGCCTGGCGCCGAGCACGCACGAGCAATACCTCGAACAGGTGACCGGCGGCGTCGTCCTCGACCCGGCAGCCGCCTGGGTCCGCGCCCACGCCCGCGACCTCGACCTGTTCCATCCCGACCAGCCACTGTTCCAGGACGCGGCCCTGCATGAGATCCGCGAGGTGCACGGGACGCGGCTGCCGGTGCTGACCCTGGATCACGCCGCAGCAACGAGCCGGTCCTTGCTGTCGGATGACCGTCATGCCCATGTGCCAGCCGCGGTGCCAGCCGCCCGGGCTTTCCAGTTACTGCTGGTCCAGCAGATGTGGGCGACCGGCGGGAAGATACCCATTCCGGACACCGTCTACGGCGCCCGAGGCAGTTTCGGACGTCCCGCTGCCGCAACGGGAAGCATGGTGTGGTGGCCCTCCGGCACGGTCGCCGAGCTGCTTGCCTGGCGCCTGCTCCCCGTCCCGAAGGGCCTGGGGTCGGCCAGCTGGACGTACCGGCTGCGCGGGAGCGCAGGTGCCGAGTGCACCCCGGACGGTGAACTGGGCGCCCTGACCTGGCACGAGCGGCGTGTGCTGCTGCTGCCCGATGCCGACGGGCTGGTGCGCGAGGTGCTGTTCGCGCAGGGCTGGCGCCGGATGAAGGATTCCGGGGCCGCCCACCTTCGGCCGGGGTGCCGCGACCTGGTCACCACGGAGAGCGGGAAACCCGTGCCCGCGCAGGCTGTCAGGGGCGAAGACGATCTGATCGCGCCACTCATGCACTGGTGGAAGGCACCGGAGGAAAGCTGGGCCGCCACCGTACGGCGCGCCGCCGCGCAGACCGGCCGCGCGCCCGACGTCACGGTCGTCGGCCTCGGAGTCGAGAGTCACACGAAGATCTGCTTTCAGCGTGAACTCACGCTGCCCGCCTCCTTACTGACCGACGAGCGGACCGCACAGGCGGCCCGCTCCGTCTTCCGGTTCCGCGTACGCGCCAAGGAGGCTGCCTCGCCGCGCACGGCCCGAGACACCCTGCTGGCGCCCGGCCTCGGGAGCCACCTCGTCCACCAGGAGCCGTTTTTGAACTCCGACATCCCCGGCCAGGAGGCGACCCTCTTCTCTCTGGCCCGTCCCGGCCCTGGCCAGAACCTCGCCTGGTACGGCGACAAGACGGCCGCCCTCGCGGCATGGTCCCTACGCTCCCGGCCACAAGAGCAGCCTCGGGACGAGCAGAAGGAGCCCGGTGTGGCAGAGACCTCTCCCCAGACCCCCGAGGAGGACGCACCCGGCGCCCTCTTCTCGTGGCCGGAGGAACTGGAGGAACCGGACGACGATGGTCTGTTCGCGACCGGGGACGGCCCGCCTTCCGGGGCGGACTGGGATGCGGGGGAGGCGGATGCCGACGATCCGTGCCGCGTCCTGGTCACGCGCCTGTTCGGCTGGGCCGCGAGCCCGCATCAGCGGGAAGTCATGAGCCAGTTGACGCGCTGGACGGCCCTGCCGGACATCAGCAACCCGGCCATCGACCGCGTCACCTTCGACCTGCCCGCGGACATGCACGAGGCCGCTCTGCTCACGGCGGGCCTGTTCGCCACACACCGCCAGTTCAACCCTCGCACCCCGCTCTACGGGCCCGCCCCTCTGCCGCGACTGGCTCGCCGGCTGGGCTTCAACGGCAAATACGGTCCTTCCCATCCGGCAACGCACGTCGCGCTGCGGCTGGTGCTGAACACCCGTCACATCACGCCGCTGCGGGCCCGTCTCTCGCCGCTACTACGCCAGATGGCCGACCAGAACCTGACCCCGAACTGGTTCAGCCTCTTCACGGACCTCACGCACTGGGACCAAGCACGGCCCCGGTGGGCCGAGCTCTTCTACACCAGCGTGCCGGTCTCCTCCCCGCACCTCTCGCCCGCCCCTGCCCGCATTGCCAAGGACACCACCTCATGAACGCCACGACCGCCACCGACCTGGCCCCCGACCCGGAGGCCGCCCGCGCCCAGATCATCGACACCACGAGCGCGCCCGGACCGTTCGTCGCCGTGCACAGCCTGACCCCGCTGCATGCGGTCAACCTCAATCAGGACATGTTCCACATGCCCAAACAGGGGCTCTGGGGCGGCGTCGAGCGCATGCGGGTCTCCTCCCAGTCCCTCGCACGGGCCGCCCGGATCTGGGTCATCGAACACGCCGAGAAGAGCCGGCCCACCGCCGTCCGCAGCCGGCTTCTGCCCCAGCAGACCGCGCGCCGCCTGGAGGAGATGGGCATCGATGCCGCGGACGCGGTTCCCGCCGCCGCCCTCATCGTGGCCGCCGCCGGTGTGGCCATCTCCCAGACCAACCCCGACCGGACCCGGACGGTGTCCCTCGTCCCGGCCGACGCCCCCGACCGCCTGGCCGACGTCATCCTCGCCCACTGGGAGGAACTGACCGAACAGCGCGCGGCGATGGAAGAGGTCATCGCTCAGGCTCTACGGGGCAAGATTCCCCGGAAGTCCAAGGGCGAGAAGGCCGTCAACCCGGCGGCCTCAGTTCCCGAGGAGGTCATCGCCGCCGCCCGCCGCGCTTTCGACCCCTCCTTGATCGACTCGATCGCCCTGTTCGGCCGGATGCTGACCGAACTGCCCGACGGCACGATTCCCTCCAGCGTGCAGATCGCGCACGCTCTCAGCGTCGATCCCATGAACCCGGTCATCGACGACTTCACCGTCCACGACGACTGGCAGGACCACGGCGTCTTCGGCTCCGCCCACATCGGCCAGCAGTACCTGGCCTCTGGAACCCTCTACCGTTTCGCGGCGCTCGACCGGCGCGAGCTGCGACCCAACCTCGCCCGCAGCGGCGCCGGCCCGCAGATGAC
>NZ_JBSHAO010000138.1:0-2851 GCF_053611545.1 Streptomyces sp. NPDC054796
GGCGGCGCTCAGCTCATGCTCAGCGGCTTGTGCGGCTCCTCCCGCTCCCAGTCCTCCGTGGCGACGCGGCCGTTGCGCATGACGTGGATCGTGTAGCCGTACGGGTGGATCACACCCGATTCACGGGCCGTCTCCTCGCCGTGCTTCTCGATGTCGCGCTCGACGGCGGAGGTCAGCGCCTCGTAGTCGTCGAACGTCTCGATGTCGCCGGTCTCGCACACCATCCAGAACTCGGCGTGCTCGGTGTTGTCGGTGTCCTCAGCCAAGGTGCACTCCTTGGTGATCGTGGGTTTCAGGGGCTTCGCCCTACCCCTATTTGACGTCGGTAAATCTATCTTTCACTGGTGGGGTGGTCAACGCGAAATCCCGGCCCGCCGGGGGCCATCTCTGCGGATTTCCGCACTGGCCGCAGTGCCGTCGATTCATGCGGAAGCTCGTGTTGCCGCACACGGCCACGCCCCCCGGCCCGGTGCCGGTGGATGCCCCTCCCCCATCCCGGCAAGGAAGAAGCGGGGCCCGAACGGGAGGGGTGCACACTCGATCGCCGGGATACGAAGGGGAGGACGCCCACTGCGGCCTGCCCGGTCGGGGACGCGGTGGCCGACGCGGTCACGCGAGAGGGGCGAGGAGCTCCGCGATGGCCGTTTCGTCGTAGCAGGGCGTACCGGCCACCATGATGACCGGAGCGGGGGCGCTCTTGCGCCTGAGGAGGGTCTTCACCCTCTCCCGACGCTGCTCGGGCGTGAGCGAGGCGGCCGTTGCGGGCAGCCGTTCGGCGATCCGGCTGCGGGAGATCAGGCCGCGTTCGGGAAGAACCGCCTCGGCCGCCTGCCGCAGGTACCGGGCCGCGACGTCGACGCTCACCCCGAGCTCCTCGGCCAGGCCCGGGCCGGTCAGGGATTCACCGCTGTCGATCGCCGCATTCAGGCGCCTGATGACCTCCTTGCGGCGGGTGTCCTTGGAGCCGGACTCGGCGGCGATCTCGGCGGGCCGGGGGCCGATGTATCCCGGACGAGTGGTGTCGTACCACAGGAACCAGGCGGAGACCTCGCCTGCGTCAAACGTACGCTCGAACTCGTCCCGCGGTGGAAACGGGTGCTCGGAGTGATCCCGGTAATCGGCGGCGAGCAGCCGTACGGCGGTCGGCGTCACTCCGCGAAGACGCGCCATGTCAACCCAGCGCCACCGCTCGCCCGACGCGTAGGGCATGCGGTGAGGCTCCGCGGCGAGCCGTGGCCCCGGCACCCGCTCGTCGGAGCCGAAGAGCTGCTTGCGCACCCATTGCGCGCCCTCCTCAAAGGGGAAGAGCTGGACTCGCCGCGGCCCGGTCCGGGCCGTGGAAGCGAAGGCCGGATCGGCGTCCCGCCAGTTTCGGACCGTCTTCTCGGCGACACCGGCAAGGTGCGCAAAGTCCTTGCGAGTGAGCTCCTGGGCATCGCGTCGCAGCCGCGCGAGGCGCTGCTCGAACTGCTCTCTGGTCGTGGTCACGTCTCATCCTGTCTCACACAAGGCCCTACACTGACGGGCACCCCAGGTGTGCAGTGTGCGCTTGTTCGCGCCTCCAAATCCTGTGGGTTCCAGGAGCCGACGGTTTTGCCCAAGTCAGTCCACTTCGGTGGCTCTGACACGGACTTCGTCCGTGCCGTCGGCCCCGCTTTCGCCTCAGGAGGACTCGGCGGCGGTCTGGCGCGAGGCAAACCAGTCGGCGACGGCCTTCGCGCACGCGGCGGCGTGCGCCATGAGATCCCCTCCGGGTTGCGCCTCGTAGACCCGCTCGATCTCGCAGTAGTCCGAGCCGTCGTAGCCCTGGTATGCCATGGCGTACAGGCCGCCCGCGTACTGCGCGACGGGCCTGTCGGCATAGTCGGAGGCGCTGAGGACGGGCCTGTCGGCATAGTCGGGGGCGCAGAGAATGACGTGCTCGCTGCCTAGGGCCTTGTCCTGGGGAAGGTGCCTCGGGTGAGCGATGACGCAGCCCTCATCGAGCTCCAGGAAGCCGGGGACTTCGAGGACGGCCAGGGCGTGCAGGAGCACGGCGGTGACGGGAATGGCGGCAAGGTTGTTCATGAGAGGTATGCCTTTCGCGATGGTGGGTTCGGTGCCGGTGCCTGGTCGTGTCTGGTCAGGCACCGGCCGGGAGCCGAGACGGTCGCCCGTCACCGGCTGCGGGCTGCGGGAGGCCGCACCCGAAAGATGGCGCCCCGTTCAGCTATAGGTAAATCTACCCTCCCCTGTGTGGTGGGGTCCATGTCGTTTCGGCTCGCTGGACCACCGGCTTGAGGTCGGGGCCGATCTGGGGGCGGCCGTCCCGGTCTCACTGGGTCCCGACGCGGTCGCGCGGCCCGCCGGGTTGTTGATGCTGGTCCAGTCAGCTCCGCGCCAATTCGATGATCCGCTTCAGGGTGAGGTTCTTCTTGAACGGCTTGCCCATGTGCTCCTCGGCTCCTGCGTATTCGTCGAAGAGGTCGCCATTGACCCGCGCGGACTCGATCAGGTCCTGGCGGCTCGCCAGCGGGCAGGCCCGGCAACTGAGCCGACTCACCCGCTCGTAGGCAGGGTGGCAGGGGATGCCGCGGTCGACGTGGACCCTCCAGACCTCGTCGGTCTTGAGGTGATGGATCGGCAGCCAAGTGGTGACCTCGCGCAGCGTCTTCGCGGTCATCCGATGCGGTTCGATGACCGGCTTCGCCGCGCGGGCTCGGGACTCCTCGGCCCGCATGCCCATCGCGTACCCGGCCCGGATCGGGCGACCGAGGCGCAGCTCGGCGCCGAGCTCGTCGACGAAGGCCCGTCCGACGGCGGTCTTCGTGTCGCTCGTGCAGAAGCGCGCAAAATATCCGGGCCAGTTGCC
>NZ_JBSHAO010000139.1:0-2746 GCF_053611545.1 Streptomyces sp. NPDC054796
GCTCCAGGGCGGCGAGCATCTCCATCTGCCCTCGCCACCGGTCGCCGCTGCCGTTGAGGAGGTTGTAGGTGCCCACACGGGACCTCACGCCGCCTCCCCCGCACCTGTACCGAGGTCGGCATGGAGGCCGAGGTCGACCGGGGCGGTCTTGCGCAGGGCGGCGGCAAGACGCCGGGCGGCACCGGGATCGAGCGCACCGACCTCGACGGCGGGGAAGCTGTGGCACCGTCGGCAGAAAGAGTGGTAGGCCACATCTACGGCGTGGCCCAGGAGGTCCGTCAGGGCCCGGTACAGCAGCCCGGTGATGCGGGGCCCCTCGCGCGGCTCGTAGAAGTCCAGCCCGCCGGTGGGCTCCCCCAGCAGGTGGGCCAGAGCGGCGGCATCCTCCACCGGGATCTCCCCGATGACCACCGTGCCCTGGCACACGGCCAGGCCGGGGGCGCGCAGGCCGTGCCGCTCCAGGGCCGCACCCAGCTTGCGCCGGGCCCGGTGGTGTTCCTTGAGTCCTTTGTGGATCAGGGTGGTCAGGGCGAGGGCGGTGTCCGCATCCGTGGTGCCGAACGCGAGCCGTGGCGGGTTGGTGCCGGTGGGCACCGGTACGTACAGGCTGAGGGGCAGGCCCGCCGCGTGCAGGGCCATCTCCAGGGCATCGCGGGCGTACTCGACGCCTGCACGGCTGTGCTGTTCGCCGTCGTTGCGCGGGGTCATGCGCACTTCACTCCAAGAGGGACTCGTCTTTGGACATGAACATGAGTGGGGCGTGGCAGGGGCTGGGGCTGGGGGCGAGGGAATGTTCGTGGCCGACCGCAGCCCGGCCCGCAGTGGCGGGCGGTGCCGGTTACCGCGCACGGTCCGTGGAACTCGTCGGAGGAGACTGGCGCCCAGAGGCGCTGCGGTGCGTGTTGTTGATCAGATGTCCGTCTCGTCGCGGGCGAGGGCGAGGAAGCCGCCGCCCGCCCGGATCTCGGCCAGGACGTTCGTGTAGATGCCGGGGACAGCGTCGATGTCGGTGACGGAGACGGTGACGATGCCGTGCAGGTCGCCGTGGCGGATCGCGCTGATCAGGCGGCTGAGCTGGGGCCGGAGCAGCGGGGGTGTCGTGGCGGTGTCGTCGACGGTGGCCAGGGTCTCGCACCAGCCCTCGCGGGCGATGAGGGACTGAGCCTGGTTGAGTCGGCTGGCCGGGGCCTGGCCCGGGTGGACCAGGACGTAGCGGGCCACCCGCACCTCGTGCGGGGCGAGCGCGTGCAGGGTCCAGGTGCGGTCCCTCAGCCGCAGGGCTCGCAGGTAGGCGGCGCCGAGAGGATGTTGGTCGTGCGCGGGCGGCACGGCCGCGGGCACACCGGCGATCCGGTGACCGGCCGGAGCGGAGAGCTCAGCTATCTGGTGCATAGGGGGATATTCCGTTCGTCACAGGTGTGTGCGGTATCCACGCGGGTGGTTCGGCTGGTGGTGGCTGGTCGGGTCAGGAGGGCCGGGGGGAGTCCTGATGCGCGGCGAGGGCGACGGCGCGGGCCAGGCGCCAGGGGATGTGTGCGGGGTCCGGCGCGTGGTCGGCGAGGACGTTCTCCGCGGCTGTCAGCAGCGCGCCGTCTCCCCACCGGCCCCGGTGTGGGTGGTAGGGGACCAGTTCGGTGTCGCCCGCGGCGCCGGTCTCCACCAGGTGCTGCGCCCAGCGGCCGAGAGGGCGCAGCGCGGCGCAGGCCGCGGCGGCGTCCGGCAGGCGGAGGGTCAGGACCAGGTGGGGATACGGCTGGTCGTGCGGGGTGAGCCACCACGGCGGCTGGCCCAACTCGTCGAGCAGCGCGGGCAGGTGGTCGGTGATCAGCGCATGCCGGGCCTGGGGCCGGCCGCGCAGCCGGACGGCCAGGTAGCGGGAGGCGCCGGGCGGATGGCGGTCACCGCGGCGAACGGCCGCAGTGGAGCGCAGGTCCGGGGCCGGGCGGGGCGCGGCCGTGGAGGCGAGCAGAGTGATGACCTCGTGGGCGCGTCCGGCGCACCAGCCGTACGCGTCCGGCGCCTCGGCCTCGATGAGCAGCAGTTGCCCCCAGGGGTGAGGCTGGTCGACCCGCTTTCGCAGCAGCGCACGGTGCACCGGCTCGGTCAGGTCCAGCCGCAGCCGACTGTCGAGGTACTCCAGATACACGCGGTCCGGGATCTGCCACCGGGTGAGGACGTCGCCCAGCGCGTCTTCCCACTGGCCGGTGGAGGCTCCCTTGCCGGGCAGGCCGGCGTGGTCCAGGACCCAGGTGGCGGGGCTGAGGATGCTGCGCCTGTACCGCACCCGTGGGCGCACCGCCAGGTGACGTGCCGCTCCCCAGTCCCAGGAGCCCAGGGCAGTGTCGATGAGGCGGCTGCTCTGCCCGCGCTGGAGCTCGTCGAGGAACCGGGCGAGGGCCGGGGTCTGGCACTCGATCTGCAGCGGATGCGGGATCGCGGCTTCCAGGACCTGACCGCGCGAGCGCGAGACCAGCATGAGCCGCTCGCGGTGGCAGACGACGGCGAGGTCATCGAGCGCGATCAGGTCCGGGCCGGGGTCGCGGTGTTCGGCGAGGGAGATCAGCGGCGCGGTCAACTGCGGGGTGCGGGTGATGTGCGCGGCTTCGGTCCGCAGAGCAGGAAAAGAGAGCTGTGCGGGGAGGGCGTCCTGAATGGCGGTGGGCCGCCGGGCGAGGGTGTTCAGCAGGTCGCTCGGTGTGTCCTCGGCGAGGAGGGCGGCGAAGCGCCCTCCGCTCAGGTGCCCCCA
>NZ_JBSHAO010000140.1:0-2719 GCF_053611545.1 Streptomyces sp. NPDC054796
GTACCTACGAGGAGGAGATGGTCTGGACCTTCCGTCGACGGTTCGGTCGGCTCGTGGCGGTCGGGCAGCCCGGTGAACGGCTCCCGCTGCCCGGCGCCCAGCGGTTCTATCTGCCCCTGCACGGCTGGCAGCCGGTGGTTAGCGAGCTGATCGGCCGCGCCCGCCTGGTCGTCCTCGTCGCGGGAACGGGCCCGGGCACCCTGTGGGAACTCACCGAGGCGGTAAGGCTGTTAACGCCGGAACAACTGCTCCCGCTCGTGATGGGGGACGAGCGGGCGTACCGCCGCTTTCAAGAGGCTGTGCCCGGGGCATTCGCCGAACGGGCACAACAGCTGCGCGCCGAGGGAACGGAGCCCGTCCCGGCCCCGGTCTTTCCCGACTACCCGTCGCTGCACGATCCGATGTTCAGCGGCACGTTGCTCGGGCTCCAGGGAATCATCCACTTCGACTCGGCCTGGGTGCCGACGGTCACGCGTGTCGACGTCACCGCCGTCCGGGCCCTCACCTCGACTGGACGAGTGCTCAAGACGCAGCGCAAGCAGCTGCGGCCGGTCCTCACGCACGTGGCGCGGCGCCTTCCCGGCGAAGCCCCGTCCCGACTCACCGGCGGGCGCCGGTGGCTGCGGGGCCTCCGTGTCGGAGCGCCACGCGGTTCCGTCGAGGGGACCGACGAGGAAGGGCTCGGTTCTGCCGCGCGGCGAGACTGAGTTGCCGTCCCGGACTGGCGGCGGGCGGGGCCGTACCGCGATGATCGGCGCATGACCGGCATCCGGGAAGCGCTCTGGAACGACTCCGTCGGACCATCGTCCTACGCGGACGCGGAGGAGAAATATCAGAGCGCCGTGTTCGAGCAGTACAAGCTGTGTGTGGAGATGGCCGACCGGGTGAGCGCCCGGCGGAATCTGGCCAACACCTTCTTCCTGTCGCTCAACAGCGTCATCATCACCGTCCTGACGCCCCTGCTGGGCGATCTCGGCGGGCGGGTTTCGGTCTGGCTGATGCTGCCCGGCCTGCTGATCCTCCTCTCCATGTGCGTGGCCTGGTACATGCTGGTCCGTTCCTACCGGCAGCTCAACGGGGCAAAGTTCGCGGTAATCGGCGCCATGGAGGAACGGTTGCCGGCCTTCGCCTACTCCCGCGCGGAGTGGCGGGCACTTGGCGAGGGCAAGGACTGGCGCCGGTATCTTCCCTTCTCCCACGTCGAACAGTCGGTCCCGGTCATCTTCGTGCTGGCCTACCTCATGGGGTTCCTCGTCCTGACCCGGTGACGCACTGGTCGGCCCGCACGCTCGTGGAGTCGACAACGGCCTCGGCCGGAGCGGACTGCATCATGGACAGCGTGGCCTCAGAAAACGTGTTCTCAAAGACGCTTCACCGTGGGTCGGGAGCCGGGAGAGGACCAGCTACGGGACCACGATGCGCTGCCCTGCGCATCCGTGCGCTGTGGCGATCACCACCTCGCTGAGAGGACACTGCCCCCGCACGCGCATCCCCATGAGGAGGACTCGATGGCGGAACACCGACAGGACAGCAACGGCCAGTACGGCGGGGATCACAGCAGCCCAGGCGATCCGGGCAATCCCATTCCTGAGTCCGACGACGACCCCGACGACAGCGATGGCGACGATGACGGCACCGAGTGAGGTCACCGTCGGCACGGCGGACGTGGCAGCGCTTCGTGCCGCCTGCGGCACGAAGATCGACCGCATCCACAACGGGTACCTCCGGCACCGGCCCTGGCTGCGCGAAGCGTTCCAGGCAGTGCCGCGCGAGCACTTCGTCCCTGACCGGGTGTGGTCGGCGCGGCCCCGCACCGACGGTCTGCACCGCGTCATCGATCGCGCGAAACAGCCGGATGTCTGGCTGAAGCGGATCTACGAGCCGCTGGACGCACTGATCACCCAGGTCGCCGACGGCAGCGTACTCGTCGAGGACGGGCCCACGGACGCCGAGTGGACCTCGTCGATCTCGTGCGCCTCGGTGTGCGTGAGCATGCTCCACCACCTCGCTCCCCGGCCCGGCGAGAAGGTCCTGGAGATCGGCACCGGCACCGGCTACACCGCCGCCCTGCTCTCCCACCGCATCGGCGACACCCACGTCACCAGCGTCGAGATCGACCCCGGCATCGCCTCACGGGCCGAGGAGAACCTGCGCGCCCTGGACCTCAACCCGCACCTCGTCGTGGGCGACGGTGAGAAGGGGTGGCCCGCGGGCGCCCCGTACGACCGGCTCATCTCCACGGCCGCCGTCCGGCGCATCCCGCCCGCCTGGCCGCAGCAGGTACGCCGAGGGGGCGTCATCATCACCCCATTGTCCTCGCCGTTCGGCTGCGACGGGCTGTGCCGTCTGGTCTGTGACGGAGAAGGCGACGCGAAGGGAAACCTGATCAGTGGCGTTACCTTCATGAAGGTCCGCGGCCAGCGCGAGCAGTGCTCCTTTCGCGACCTGGGCTGGCCCGAATGGAGCGACTACCAGGTCACCGTCCAGGGCGGCGAACAGCGCATCCGTACCAGCGGCTGACCATCGCTCCAGGGCCCGTGAAACCGTGATCCGCCCGCTTGCCAGACCCGTCGTACGGGGCACTGTAAGAGTAGTGGCGCGGGCCAACATACCCGGTGAGAGGGGGGCCACTGGGGGCGAAGAGCACCACGCGGATCCCGAGGCGTCCGGGGGGGTGGTTATAATCACCCGCGCGCGGGCCGTTCGCGACGCGGGCGGG
>NZ_JBSHAO010000141.1:0-2562 GCF_053611545.1 Streptomyces sp. NPDC054796
GAGTGGAGCATCCCGTGCAGGACGGTGGTCTCCGCCTGGGTGTCGTAGTGCGCACCGCTGTGTGCCGGCTGCTCCTGGTCCATGGGTGGCCTTCCGATCGTGCGGCACCGTGTCGAGGGGGCGTTCAGCGTAACGGAGCGATGGGCGGCTGCTGTCCGGCCAAGGACTTTCCCTCAGCTGCTGGCTCTGGCCCTGCGCGCCTTGTGCACGGCTCGTGCCTGCACGAGCTGCTGCCGTGTCGCGGCGGCTTCTCGCGGCGCCCAGGCGGGGCCGTAGGGGGCGAGTTCGCGGGGCGTGCTCGCCTGCTGCCGCCGCACGGCCGCCTCCACCCGCGGGTCCGCGCACGGCGCGGCCGGTCCGGTCCCCGGCCGGGTGGTGATCGCCTCCTCCGGCATTCTCTCGGGCGGATTCATCCGGAGGAGTGAGCGCGCGGAGGGCGGCAGGATACGGATGTCGCTGACGGGGCAGCCGCGCTCGCGCAGGTTCGCGACGAGCCTTCTCCTGAGCAGTTGCGCCTGAAAGTGCCACGTCTTGCTGTCGGCTATCACCGTGAGGAGGCCGGTCTGCTGCGCGTAGTCGACGAAGCGCAGGCGAGCGGCGGCTTCGCGGCCCACCGTCTGACGCCACATCCGGTTGACCTCCATGGGGGTCCCGGGGCTGAACACTCCCGGCGCGCGTTCATGGAGCAGGTCCAGGATCACCTCCCGGATGCCGGTGGGCTGTCGGCGAGGACGGATACGGGTACGGGCCGTCCTCGCCGCGCGCTCGGGGGGCCGGCGCCGTGCGGTCTCCTTCGCTTGGCGCAGCGTCAGGGCCGCCAGGTCCGCTCCGGTCTTCCCGGGATGCTCCTCGCTTGTCATCACGCTCTCCTCCAGGCCACGCGGTGTTCAGTCGGTGTCCGCGGGGACGGGGTCGGGTGCGCGGCACACATGGCAGCTGTCGTGCTGGGGGGCGTGGCGCGTCCGGCCGCACCGGCAGGTGGGCCATCCCAGGCAGCCGGCGCAGCGGTCGTGTCCGGGGACGGCGGGGCGTCCGCACGAGCCCTCCCGTCCCTCGCACTCGACGGCCGGGGGCCGGTAGGCGATGGCGTCGGTCAGGGGGCGGTCGGCGGCAGTGGAGACCGGCGGCTGCGGCTCGTCGAGTTCGTCGTCGGCGTCCGGGCGGGGCGGAACGCTGGCGGCGGGGGCCGGGCCGGGTGCGCGGCACAGGCGGCAAGCCGAGTATTGCGGGTCGTGACGTATTCGGTTGCACACGCACCAGGGCCATCCCAGACAGGCTGGGCACTGGTCGTGGCCCGGCGCGGCGGGGCGCCCGCATGCTCCGCCGCGGCCCTCGCACTCGACGGCCGGGGGGCCGTGGGGGGCGGTCTCTTCGTTCTCCGGTTCCTCCTGGGCGGCGGAGCCGGTGTCCGGCGCGTGGGTGCGGGCGGGATTGCCCTCTCCTCGGCACTGCGGGCACAGCCGGTCCGGGTCGTGGCGCTGCCAGCCGTCCTCGCAGCGGGAGGGGCAGTCGGCGGGGGCGATCAGCCGGGCGGCGATGTCGTAGGGGGTGTGGCCGGGCTGGCGGATGTCGGCGTCGCGGTACAGGGGACGCGTGGACCAGTGGTTCCACCAGCGGCGTTCGATGCGCTCGCACAGTTCCTGCACGGACCGGTCTCCCAGTTCGTGACGAATGGTGTCGATGACCGTGGGCGGTATGCCCCTGTCGCATTCCCGGAGCAGTTTGGTGGGCAGGGCGGCGAGGACTGCGCGAATCGGGTCGCCTGCCTCGCGGATCTTCTTGCACGAGGGGCACAGGTCTTGGTCCCAGGTCTGCGGGTAGAGGCGTCGGGTGCCGCTCCTGGGCGTCGTCGTGTCTGTCTCTTCTTCCGTGCCGGGGGCGGGAAGCTGCCCGCCGCACAGGCGGCACCGTTGCTGGCATTTCAGGCACCGGCCGCCCTTGGGCGAGGGGGCCTGGCATTCGGGGCATTCGCGGCTGCACGGCGAGCACAGGTGGTTCTCGGGGTGCGGCACCGGCAGCCAGCGGCGTTCGCCTTGGCAGCGGATGCATTTTCGGGTGTCGATGTCCGCGACGGGGGTGGGCAGGACGGGGTGCCCGTCGCAGCTGTCGCAGCGGACGACGGTCTGCTTGCCGCGTTGCTGGAGGCTCACCCGGCTTTTCCTTCCCGCGGGACGGACGCATGGTCAACGCCCAGTATGGCGGGCGGAGTCCGAGAGCCGGGTGCGCGGCGCCGTCGGCGTGGTCACCAGGTGATGCCGGTTTTCATCGGGGCGGGTCCGTGCCGGTCCTTGGCGACGAGGACGTCCAGGTAGTGCGGCTGCGTGCCGTTCAGCAGCAGGAGTGTGTCCGCGTCGTAGACGAGTTCGGCGGCCAGGCCCAGGTCGCGCAGGGCCAGCGGGTGGTCCCGCCCCGCGCACGGTGAGAGGTGGGCCATCGCGATGACCGCGGGCCGGTTCATTCCCGGCTCACCGGCCAGGATCTTCAGCTGCCGTCCCAGCTCCGCAGCCTGGTCCGGCTCGCGGGGCGGGCCCTGCCGATCGTCGAGGCCGAGCAGTTCGACGG
>NZ_JBSHAO010000142.1:0-2476 GCF_053611545.1 Streptomyces sp. NPDC054796
TTCCTCATCCGGCTCGCTGCTGATCGTTTTCTGTGGTTCCAGTGCTACAACCACCTTCTGATGGACGGCTTCGCCTGTTCCCTGGTGGCGCGCCGGGTGGCGGAGGTTTATACGGCGCTCCTCGGCGCGGACGACGAGACGTCCGGACTTCCCGACGGCATCCCCATGGGCGCCATGCGTGCCATGCGCGGCATACGGGATGAGGAGGCCGCTTATCGGAGGTCGGAACAGTACGAGAAGGACCGGCGATACTGGCTCGACCGATTCGAGGACCGGCCTGAACTGGTGAGTGCCCCAGGCACCCGCTCGCTTTCGCCGGAAGCCGCAGAAGATGAGAAGGGGATTCTGAGGGAAACCGGCACTCTCCCGTTGTCCACGATGGCGGCGTTGCACGCGGTGGCAGGGCGCGTGGGAGAGAGCTGGACGAGAAGCGTCATCGCGACGTTGGCCTGCTTTGTGGGGCGGCTTACGGGATCGGACGAGGTGATTCTGAGCCTGCCGGTGACCGGCAGGGTCACCGAGCGAGCGCGTCAGGTGCCGTCGACCATGGCCAACATGCTGCCGCTGCGGCTGCCGGTACGGGCGGAGTCCAGCCCGGCGGAGCTGGCGGCGGACGCCGCGCGGGAGGTCGGCGCGCTGCTGGAACACCAGCGCTTCCGTGGTGAGCGGCTGCGGCGTGAGCTGAGCTGGCCGGAGGGCCAGCGCTGGCACTTCGGGCCTTACGTGAATGTTCTGCCCACGGGCGACGATCTTCGGTTCGGCGACCTTCACGGCACCGTCCGTGATCTGTCGAGCCGACGGGTCGAGGATTTCGGAATTCTGGTGAATGGCCCTTCCGCCGACGGCGAGGTGCAGATCGTTCTTGAAGCGAACGGGGACCTGTACGACCGCCAATGGACGCGGGCAGTGCTTCGGTCACTGCTGCACTTCCTGGGACAGGCGGCAGCAGATCCTGCGGCGCCGTTGTCCGAGATCGACGTGCTGGACGAGTCCGAGCGTGCGTTGGTGGTGGGGGAGTGGAACGACACGGTGCGGCCGGTGTCGGCGGGTTCCGTTCCGGAGTTGTTCGCCGGGTGGGTTGCTTCGACTCCGGGTGCGGTGGCGGTGCGGTGTGGTGACGAGGCGGTGTCGTATGGGGAGTTGGAGGAGCGGGCGAATCGTCTGGGCCGGTATTTGTCGGGTCTGGGTGTGGGGCGTGAGTCGCGGGTGGGTCTGTGTCTGCCGCGTGGTGTGGACATGGTTGTGGGGATGTTGGGTGTGTGGAAGGCGGGGGGTGCGTATGTCCCCCTCGACCCCGAGTACCCCGCCGACCGTCTTGCGTACATGGTGGCCGACAGCGGTGCGTCAGTGGTCGTGGCTACTGGGGAGACGTTGGCGCAGGTCGCGGGGGACGCAGTTCCCGTGGTTGCACTGGATGACGGGGATGTCGCGGCGGGGCCCTCCGGGCCGCTGGATGTACCGGTGGTGCCTGAGCAGTTGGCGTATGTGATTTATACGTCGGGTTCGACGGGGCGGCCGAAGGGTGTGGCGGTCGCGCATGGTGGTGTGGCGAATCTGGCGGAGGTGATGCGTCCCGTTCTTGGTGTGGAGGAGGGGACGGTGGCGTTGCAGTTCGCGTCGTTCTCGTTCGATGCGGCGGTGCTGGATGTGGCCGTCACGTTGGGCGGGGGCGGCACGCTTGCCGTTGCGTCGAGTGAGGAGCGGTTGGAGCCCGAGGCGCTGGCGGCCATGATTCGCGAGGCCGGTGTGAGCGTCGCGAGTGTGGTGCCGTCCCTGCTCGGAGTGGTGGAGCCGGGTCCGGTGTCTGGTGTGGGGAACTGGGTGCTGGGCGCGGAGCGCCTGAGCGCCGACCTGGCGGCGAAGTGGCGGGCCCAGTCCAGGGTGTGGAACACGTATGGCCCGACCGAGGCGACCGTCATCACCACGACCGTGCTTCTGCCCGAGGGCATCACCTCGGAGGATGCACCGCCCGCGATCGGTGCCCCCATCGGCAACGCGCAGGTCTTCGTCCTGGACGGATTCTTACGGCCGATGCCTCCTGGTGTGACGGGTGAGCTGTATGTCTCGGGCGCGGGACTCGCACGCGGATACGTGGGCCGCCCGGACCTGACCGCCGAGCGGTTCGTGGCCAACCCGTTCGTGCCGGGCGGTCGCATGTACCGCTCGGGTGACTTGGCCCGCTGGACCGAGCAGGGGTTGCTGGAGTTCGCGGGCCGTGCGGATGGGCAGATGAAGATCCGCGGTTTTCGTGTCGAGCCCGGCGAGATCGAGTCGGTGCTGGCCTCTCACGAGAGTGTGAATCAGGCGGTGGTGGTTGTCCGTGAGGACCGGCTGGTGGCGTATGTCGTCCCGGCCGGTGACGACGCCTTCGACTCCGGTGTGCTGCGGGAGTTCGCCGGTGTGCATCTGCCGGAGTACATGGTCCCGAGTGCGACGGTGGCGCTCGACGCCATGCCGCTGACGGCGAACGGCAAGG
>NZ_JBSHAO010000143.1:0-2454 GCF_053611545.1 Streptomyces sp. NPDC054796
GGTGCCGGTGGCGGTGCCGACCGCCCATACGGCGCCCGGGTAGACCTTGTCGCGGACGCCTTCGTCCAGGAGGGCTTCGATGCGTTCGATTGCGTTCGTCATGGTCGCCCTGTTCGCCGTGGGCATCCCGCCGGTCAGCGTAGTGAGGTGGGCGGGTCGGACCGTGCATGGCGCGGTCCGAAGATCGTGATCACGCCATCTGCTGCGACTCTGCCCGCTACGCAGGGCCGTGGCCCTATCGTGCCGGTACACGGAAGAAGACGATCTGCCGCAGGCTCGCCGAGCTGAGAGGAAGCCCGAGACGAGACCGGGACGAGCAGATTAGAAGGGGGAATGGGTGTCCGTCCCGCCGGCGCTCGGGCCTGTTGCACGCCTGCGTGAACACAACGAACGGGTCCTGCAGCTGCGTCAGCACATCCGGGAGGTGAACCTCCGGCAGCGCCTGATGTACGGCTTCGGTGCTTGTGTCGTGCTCTGCGTGCTCGGCGTCGCCGTCCCTACAGCGCTGACGTGGCGGCGCTTCGACATGGCCCCCTTCAACACGGTGCTTGTTCTCCTGGGCGTCGTATTTGCTGTTGGGTTGGTGGGGTCCTCATGGATAGAAACAGTCAGACATGAGGGCCCACGGCCTGGGACCTCTGGGGATCGGCTGACTCGCGATGAGCTCGAGCTGGAGCTCGAAATCGCAATCGAGAACCGGCTCATCGATGCGACCCCGCTAGACATCCCCATCCGCAACAGGCAGTTCGCCTACCGCCAGTCCATACCCGAGGAACTGGATCAGCTGCGCAAAGAGAGCCACCGCTACCGTCGGCGGCACAACTTCTTCCAGCTCCTGATCATCATCGGTTCGATTGTTAACGCTGGGGCGCAGTCCTTCAGTGACACTACCCAGCCACTCAAATCGATCATCATCGGCCTGACCATGCTGGTCGCCATCTGCGCAGGTATCACGGGGTACTACAAGTTCCGCGAACGCAGCTTCAACCTTCAGCAAACGGCGGACTCGATCGAAGAGCACGCTAACGCTTTCCACCTCGCGCTGCCGCCTTACGACAGCGCCGACCCTGCGGCCAACCTCGCTCTCCTCACTGCCAGGGTCGAAACCCTCCGAGTGGAGCAACGACGCCGAGAACAACAACTTGATCAACCGCCGGAGACCCGCGACCCGTCCGTCTGATCGCCAGCCGCAGTCGGGATCAGCGACGCGAACGGCTCTCGGGGCATTACGCTGATCGCCGGTATGGGGGCGTGCCGGAAGGGGGATCGCTGTGGCAGAGGCTGGTGAATGTGGTGATGCGTCGGACCTGGCTGCGAGCACCCCACTGACGGTGGCCGACCCTGTCGTGCTGGTGCTGGCCCACGGGGACACCCCGGCCGCCGTCCGTAACGCGCGCGGGCACCTGTTCGAGGCGTTCGTGGCCCGGCTGTTGCACGCCTACGGCTACAGTGCCCCCACCACCGAGCGCCTGAACGTGAGCGCAGACTGCATTGAACTGGATGTGGTCGCCTCCCACGAGCTGTCCGGCCAGCGGGCCATCGCCGAGTGCAAGGCCTACACCAGCCCAGTGCCCGCGTCCATGCTGGGCACCTTCCACAGCAAACTGGTCACCCACCGCTTCGATACGCCGAATGCCCAGGGCTTCTTCGTGGCCATCCCGCGGCTGACCAGCAGCGGGCACGAGTACACCCGCAAGATCACCGCCCACGACAGTGGCTTTCACGTCCTGACCGCCGCCACGATCGCCGAATTGCTGCGCACCCGCCGGGCGATCGTGAACTGCCCCCTTGAGGGACTGCTGAGCAGCGACCCGGCTGTCGTGGTGACCGAAGACGGGGTACACGCGGCCTGTCTCGAGCTGGATGCGGCCACCCGCAAGCCAGTCCGCGTTCTGGTCTGGGCCGCTCACGGCGCCGTCCCTACCGCGGTCCTCGATGCGGTAACGACTGCGGAATACGCCCAGGGCTGCCCTGCCGTCGACGCACGCGGTGCCGCACCGGCGCCGCACACCCCACGCACCGAGACAACGCCGCTGATCGTGGCCGTCTCCGGCAGCGGCTCGGACTTCGAATACCACCTGCCCGCCGCACCGAAGTTCTTCGTCGGGCGCAGACGCTTGGTCGCCCAGCTTGGCCGGGCCCTCGATGACCATGCAGGCGTCTTGGTCCTCAACGCCAAGTCCGGCTGGGGTAAAAGCTCCGCCGCCCTGCGCCTGAAAGCCCTCACGGCCCAGCGCAAGGGCCACGCCCTGATCGTGGACTCCCGCACCGCAACCCAAAAGCGGTTCGTCACCGATGCCCTCAGTCTGGCCGCCCGCCAAGCACAGAAAGCACGCGTGCTGTCCCTTCCCGGTGACGCAAGCTGGGCCAGCCTCGCCAGCGCCGTGCAGACCCTGAGCATGGCCACCTGGCACGCAGGCCCGCTCGTAGTCTTCTTCGACCAGTTCGAGAACG
>NZ_JBSHAO010000144.1:0-2385 GCF_053611545.1 Streptomyces sp. NPDC054796
GTTGAGCGCCCGCAGGTGCTCCGGGAAGCGCGGATCACGCCCGGGTGGGGCGACGGTGCCGGTCGCGGGATCGAGGTGGCCCCATGCGCCGCGTTCGCCGCGCCCGCACAGCATGAGGGTCACGGTTGCGCCGGGCGCTGTGTGCAGCCCGGTCACCTCGTGGTAGAGGTCCCGGCCCACAGTGTTGGCGGTGCCCTGCGTGTGTTCTCTTCCGATCTCCGCGCGGACCTGGCCGTCGACGAGAACGTACCGGTCCTCGGAGTAGCCGCCGAGCAGGATCTTCGACGAGAAGGGCCAGGGGTGTGAGTGCGGGAGGGGGCCGTCGGCCTCTCTGATATCGGGCGCGTGCCAGACATTGATCTTGACGGTCCGGTCGCGGCCTTCCGTCAGCGTGAGTTCGGTTTTGCTGAGCCGACCGCTGCCGTCGGGGACCAGCCACCACGACGTCGGCGTGGTGAACTGTTCCCAGGTGAGCGGGGCGAGGTCACTCGCGTAGGTGGCGACGCCCGACGCCGCCGTCTCGTAGAGCACGTCGGTGAGCGTCAGCCCAGGGGCGATCAGCACAGGGTCCATACCCAGGAGCCTGCCACCACCATTCCGGACTTGACCAGGTGTTTCCTGTTTTCGGTGCGAATTGGAAACAGGAAACACCTGCGGCTGGACGAGGTCACCGGTGGTGCCGCAGGACGACCACGGTTGCGTCGTCGCGGTAGATCTCCCCCGTTTCCTTTCCTTCCTCACCCTCGACGGCGGCGACGAGTGCGTCAGCAAGGGTCTGCGGGGTATCGGCATGGTCCCGGCACAGGGCGTTGGCGGTCTCCAGATCGACCTGGTCGGAGATCCCGTCCGAGACGAGCAGTACCAGGGGAACGTCCTCGGGGATCTCCAGCTGGCGGCACGTCATTTCCGTCGCCTGGGCGAGGCCGAGCCGCGCCCAGTTGTCCTGAGTCTCAGCAACCTCGACGGGGACGATCTCGATCGTCTTGTCTCCGTTCCACCGAAGCCATTCGCCCATGGTCTGGTCCATGCTCCACAGGATCAGCTTCTCGCCGTCCCAGCCGTAGGCTCGGCAGTCGCCGATCCAATGGACGCTGGTGGGCCGTCCGGGCTCCATAGAGGCGACGATGGCGGACATGTGCGGTGGCCGCTCGTACGCGTCGGCCAGGCGTCCGGCGGTGATCAGGCCGACGAGCCCGCCCATGGCCATGCCCATGAGGGCAATCGCGGACGGCGCGTGCCGGGCATAGTCCACGACTTCCTCGTGATGGCCGGCGCCGTCGACGACGGCCGCGCATATCCGCTCGCCTCGCCGATGGACGTGGGCCCCATCCGCGTACGGCGGCTCGGTTCCGGGGCGCTGGGCGATCCCGACCGTCACCGTCGCCGTCTTGTTGTCCGTCACGGGAACTCCTTCTGCCAGGGGGCGCCCGGCTTTGCCGATGAACACGGTCGTCATACATCCAAGCTGTCAAGGGAAATAATGGGGCATTTCCCTTACCCACTCCGGACGTTGACGTAATTTCACCTGCCCTGTCCGGAAAGCGATGCCGCGCCAGGACGGCGTATCCACTCGGAGAGGCCGCAGCTCGCCGGGCAGGCCGGAAATCCGGAAGGAGTACCGGTCCAGCACGTTGATGTGGTGGCACAAGAGTGGCGACAGCCGGGCAACGTCCTCCTCGCGGGCCCCGAATGCTCGGCGCACCATCTAAGACAGCCGTTCCGCGGACCCCGCCTCCGACCCAGGACTTCTCCGCCGAGGTGTTCGGGGCCCGGGACGGCTGCAGGAGAGCCCGCCAGCATCAGGCCCTGAGCTCACGGGCGCGCGCGAGGGTGCGGATGGCGGTGCGTTCGCTCACGCCGTACTCGTCGCGGATGTCCCGGAGGGTGACCTTCTCGCGGTCGCCGAGCTCGGCCGCGATGAGCCAACGGGCTACCGTCTCGGCGCGCTGCTCGGCGGGGCTTCGCCGGACTGCCCTGGTGCGGCCGTCCTCGGCCGCCGCGCGGGCCTCGATCTCATGGCGGGGCCAACGGGGCCCCGGGGAGAGGTAGCCCCTTGTGGCGTAGCTGCGGACGGTCGACGGAGAGACACCCAGGACGCGAGCGGCCTCAAAGTGGTCGAGCTGGTCGTCCGGGCCTGGCTGGGGCATCACCGTGAGGTCTCCTCGGGGTTGGCCGGGGCGCCGACGCATCGACGCTGAGGCTAGACTGCCGGGGTCTCCCGCTTCGGCGGGTGATTGGGTAGGGCCGGTGGATCGCTGTCACCTTCGGGTGTTCACCACCGGCCCTCTTGTAACGTCACCGTCTGGTCCTCCGCGTCGCCTGCCGTGCGGGCCGTGGCCCTCGATCCGGTTTCGTCGTGCGTACAGAGTGGGGCCGGGGCGGGCC
>NZ_JBSHAO010000145.1:0-2382 GCF_053611545.1 Streptomyces sp. NPDC054796
GGGGTCAAGGAGTACGCGTAATCGAACGAGGACGCGGGGAGCCTCCAGACGTTCGTACGGCTTGTAGACCGCTACACGCCCCAGGGTCTGATCAATATGATCCGCGACCTGGTTCCGGAGGACGCTCGCGACGAGGAGTCCCGCCCTGAACTGGTCGTCTCCACGGCCCACAAGTCCAAGGGCCGCGAATGGGACCGAGTCCAGATCTGGAGCGACTTCCCCCAGCCCAAGGAGGACACGAAGACGGGCGAACTCGTCCTGCCTGCACAGGACAAACTGCGCCTGGCCTACGTGACGGTGACCCGTGCCAGAAAACGCCTCGACATCGGGTCCCTCGGTTGGATCCAGGCCACCGGCCCCCTCGCGGACGCTCTCCCGACCGAGGCCACTGCCACTCCGACACCCGAGCAGGCCGCATCCGCCCCCGTCGCCGACGAGACCGCCCCCGAACCCTCCCTGCCTCCAGCCTCCCCTGTGGCAGCAGAGGCTGCGGTACCGGACCCTGGTCCCGGAGAGCCGTCTGAGCGTGCGACCGCCGAGCCGCAAGACAACGAGCCCGCCGTCCCGACTTTCTCGGCCCCTGCTGCCCCTGAACCGACCGACGAAGCCGAAACCACGACGGCATCCACGTCGATCGAACGGCCGGAACCCGGCCCTCCGGAGCAGCGCGATCCAATCTCCCCCGCCCTGCAGGACCCGGGCGACCCCCTCAACGGCGCAGACCAGCCGTCGCTCTTCGCACGGAGGGAAGAAGAGGAAGGCAACACAGCGACCGACGAGCTGGCCACTGCCCCCGCCGCGCAGGACGCCGACCAGAGCGTCGCCCCCTTGCCCTGGGACGATCAGAAGATCAAAAAGCGCGGCGCCGCAGGAATCCGCCGTGGACAGAAGAATGAGATCCCCAACCTCGCCCGTGAACTGCGCGAGGCCCTCGGCGACAACCGGGTCCGCGATGTCTGGGAACAGGACTATCCCTGGGCCCAGTATGAGGAGAACCTTCGGCACACTCAGCGCCAGCTCCTAGTGTCAGATGCCGCCCTCAACACCCTGGTGACCCAGGCTGCGGAGCAACTGCGCGCCCAGATCGACCAGCTCGCCACCGAGGCCCTCAACGCCTTCGAGGCCCTGATCCAATCCCGAGCCGCCGATCCGGGCCAGTTGGCCGAACTCGATGCCCAGCTCGCTGACGCGCACCGCCTGCCAGAACTCACCGACCCACTCGTTCGCCAAGCCTTGATCCTCTGTCTGGAGGCCGTAGACAACATCGAGCGCGCAGCACGCAGCCGCAAGGTCAGGGTCGCAGCCGCACGAGATGCCTTGGAGCAGGTCATGGGGCTCGCCGGTACTTCGTACAGCCCCGACGGCCAGCAGGTGTGGCCGAACGTGGACGCGGCTCTGGCGCCCGTCAAGGTGCAGGTGGACCGGGCTCGCGAACGCATCGCCGAGTCGTCCAACTCAACGATTACCGAGCAGTACGCCCGGCTCCGTGCGCTCATCGCCACCCACGAGGCGCAGCTGGGCGCGGAGCCCCAGACCGAGGACGCGCCAGCGCCCGCCGCCGAGAACACCGGCGGACCGCTGGCCCACGCCGAGGAGGCGCGCACACCCGAGCCACTGAGCGACCGGGACATCGCCGCGGCTCTAGGCCAACTCACTCCGTGGGACTTCGGCCAGCTGATCTTCGAAATGGGCCAGAAGAAGAAGTCGACTTCCCAGCTGTACGAGGGCTGGATTCGCCTGCCATCGGAACCTGGTTACAACGAGGAGGGCAACGAATTCGCCAGTGCGTACGCTCGAAGCGGTGCCATCGAGGTCGACGTTAAGACCAGTGACGACGTCATGACAGCGATCCGCGCCGGACGGCTGACCCTGCCCCAGGTCCTTGTATGGCTCCTTCCGGCTCTACCGCCGGAACGGCGTCAACTGGTAGCGACGGCCTGGCGGACCAGAAACGCCATGTCCCGCAGTGCGCGGGGCTTCGAGGTCATCGGCGAGTCGGGCCGCTCCGATGCGGCTGGCGAGGAGCTGTGGCGCGTCCTCCGCGACACCAAGGCCACCGTGATCAAGGAGGCTCTGGAGGCTCACCTCACGGGTACGGCAGACGAACGAGTCGCACGGATCCGGGCCGCCGAGAACTGGGAGCAGGGGCAGATGCTGCCGCTGGACTTCGACGGCATGGAAGACTCCTCCGCCGACAGTGCCACGTTGGAGCGAGTGACCGCGCTCAGGGCGCTGCTGCCCGACCAACGTAACGGCGTCTGCCGCCTCGGTGAACTCAAACCGGGTGACTGCATCACCGACGTGTCCGAGGAACATCTGCCGTTCATCGTTCGAGAGCGCCCCGTCGCCAGTGCTGACACCGAAGTCTTTGTCGTTGGGGAC
>NZ_JBSHAO010000146.1:0-2204 GCF_053611545.1 Streptomyces sp. NPDC054796
CCTCTCCACAGGGACTCGCTGGCCTCCCCCGGGCAGCCGCTGATCTGGTCCTTCTCGGAGACCTCACCGGACGTTACGCGGCGGGCAGCTACAGCAAGCTCGACCGAGGCGGAGTCGCTCATCGCGAAGGGCGACAGGGCATGGCCGAGCACGGCCACCGGATTACCGCGGCGATCGCTTGCCACGTCGCCCGCGCTGGCGGAACCGCCGATGAGCTGGCCCAGCTGCTGCTCCACCCCGACCATGAGGGCGGTCGGCACGCCCGGCACATCGCGCTGCGCTCCGGGCAGTCGCGCGTCCTGGACTACATCCGCCGGGTGTGGACCAGCGCCTCGGCGGTGGTGAGCAGCACGAGCGTGCTGGAGTCGCGGCAGCACGCCTACGAGGTCCTCGGCGCACTGCGCGAGCGGATCGAAACGACGCCCTGGCGTGGGGAGCGGGGACGGACCGCGCTGCGGGTGCTGCGGGCGCATCTGACCTTCGCCGAGATCACCGGCGGGCCCCTGCATCACGCCAGTGAGCGACAGACCGCCGAGGAGGCCGGGATCTCCCGGACGACGTTGCGGGTCGTCTACGAGACCGTTCTCAAGCCGTGTGGCTGGCTGCGCCGGCTGCGGGTCGGCCACGGCAACGATGGCTCCACCTGGTACCTGGGCGACGGCAGCGTCGACCATCACGGCGCCCCCGATTCATTGTCTCGTTTCCGCACCACTCAGTACCCCCCCGGCCCGGCACTTGAGGAGTGGTCCGCCTCTGAGACAGAGGTGGGGGCCGACATCGACTCCGCCGTCGTCGGCCACCTGATGTCCCACGATGCCTTCGCTCACCACGCGCTCGGCAGCTCAGCCCTCATGATCATCGGTGCCTTGCACGCCCGCCCGGACCAGACGGTCGGCGAACTTGTCATCACCTCGTCCGTCTCCCGCGCAACCGTCTACCGGACCCTTCAGCGCCTCAGGTCTCACGGCCTGGTGCAGCACGTCGGCGACATCTGGAACCTGACCCCACACGCCGTGCACGACCTCGCTAGTCCTCAGGAAGCTGTTTCCGGCCCAGAAGCCGTGGCCTCGCGCGGGTGGGATGCGATCGCCCGACGATACGGAACCACGGGCATCGCCGCGCGTCGACAACTCCTCCACGCCACGGAACGCCGCACTTACCGAGCGGCGTTGGACCGGCTTGCAGAACACCGCAGCAAGGCCACCGTCATCGTCCGCGACGGTCGCCTGATCCTCGTCCCGGCGCTCCGCCCCGACGAGATCCCCTCCGCTTCGCACATGCCAGGCGGATACGTCATTGATCCGTCCACCGGCTGCGCCGCTCCCGACTGGCGGATCGCCACAGACGGACGGCTGATCCTCATCACCCCAGCTGACCAGCGCAGTTACGACGAGCTGACAGCCGCCCATGCCGAAGCCCTCAGCGAATGGGAGTCCACCACATGACCGCACACGCCCGGAACACGTCGCCCGAGAGCGGAGCGCCAAGCCCGCGGGCATTGCGTGCGCGATACGAGTCCGGCGCTACGGTTGACGAACTCGTGACCGATAGCGGGCTGAGCTACGGCACGGTTCTCAACCGGCTTCACAAGGCCGGGACCGTGATGCGCACGCCGTGGCAGACACGACGGTTGCGCGAAGACCCGCACGCGCGTCGGCGGCTCGCGGTCCGTCTGCGCGCGCTCTACGAGAAGCATGGCGCGACTCTCAACGAACTCGCCGCTACGGCGGGGAAAACGAGAACCGTAGCCCGGCGCTTGCTGGTCGAGGCTGGCGGCACCGTGCGCACCACGCAGGAGACAGTGCTGCTGCGCTCCGCGGCGCGAGCGGCCAAGCGGCAGAAACTCGCGCTGTCCCTGCGAAAGCGGTACGAGGACGGGGCCGCAGTCCCTGTGCTCGCCCAGGAGTACCGCTTCTCCACTGCCACGGTCTACCGGCTTCTGCGTCAGGCCAACACGCCCATGCGACCCCAGCACCGTCACGGCCCTGCGCACCGGACGAGGCAACGATCATGAGCGCGCTGTCTCTACTTGATGTTGCCCGGAGCATCGCTCGACTCAAGGCCGCCCTCGTGCGCCGTCCCCGGCACAGGTACGTGGCAAGGGCACACCCTCGCCTCCAAGCGGAGCCTGCGAGTTCGAGTCGACACCTTCGACGAATCGCGCCAAAACAACCCCCCTCCCACCATCAGTAGATCAAGCACAC
>NZ_JBSHAO010000147.1:0-2154 GCF_053611545.1 Streptomyces sp. NPDC054796
ACAGCGCCACAGCAGCAGCGGAGCCTGTGGATCCACCGGGCCCGCAGTCCTGGCCGCCGCCCGAGCTCCCGGACGAGCCGGACCCGCCACCGCAGGACGAGGAGATCCGCTGATGCCCGCCCCGACCCACATCCAGGAGTAGTTGTGCCTCGCACCTTCACCTACCCGCGGCCGAGACCGCGCGGCCTGCTCGGCCGCAAGCTCGAAGCCGATGAGCAGCTCGTCTTGGGAGTCGGCTTCGTCGGCGGACTCGTTGCCGCTTGGCTCCTCGGCGGCATCCTGCTGAAGATCGCTGGCTTCGCGCTGATCGCGGGAGCCTGCGCTTGGGCCACCGTGGCGCCGTACCGGGGGCGCACCTATGTCCGGTGGTTCGAGATCACCCGAACCTACAAGAAGCTCCTGCGGGACGGCGAGCTGCTCTACCGGTCCAAGGCACCATATGCAGGGCGATACGCCGACGGCCGCCGTGTCCCCGTCGACGTCCCGGTCGGCGTTCCGCGGAATATGCAGTGGATCACCGCTCGTACCGCGTTCGGGGAGATCGCGATCGTGCTGCAGCCGGATGAGCTGACGTTCACCGCTGCGGTCGAGGTGGAAGGCCAGCGCGACTTCGGCTCTCTCGATACCGGGGACAAGGAGGCTCTGGTCCGGGCCTACGAGCACCTGCTGAAGACCACGGCCGACAGCGGCGGGCGGATCCGCCGCCTTCAGTGGATCAGCAGGGTCATCCCCACCGACCCCAATGCCCATGCCCGGGACGCTGCCGAACGCCGTGACCCCAACGGCCCGACGTGGCTCCAGCAGTCGTACGAGGACCTGATCCGGCATGTCGCGGTCACCGCGGAAGACCGGCGGCTGCTGCTCGTGGTGGGCATCCCCTACACGGCTGACCTGGTCGCCGAGGCCCGCCGCTACAACACTCTCCACGAGGGCTACGCGATCACGCTCGGGCAGGAGATCGAGAGCTTCATCCGGACGCTGGGACGCGGGCAACTGCGCCACATCCGCAACCTAGACGAAGCCGGGCTGGCGTCCTACCTGCACCACAGCTACGACCCCAGCCACTGGATCGACGACACCTCCGGCATGGACAGGGTCACCTGCTGGCCCGCCGTCCTCGACGCCCGCAACAAGAAGTACATGGCCTCACGCGGCTGGGAGACCACCGAGGAGGACACCTGGTACTCGATGACCGCCTGGGTAAGAGAACTTCCCGTCCTTCCGGTCGGCATCAACTTCCTCGCGCCCGTCCTGCTCTACCTCCAGGACATCATCCTGTCGGTGTCCGTGGTCATGGACCTCGTCAGCACGGCCCAGGCAATCACCGAGGCCATGGCGGACGCCACGAACGAGTTGGGCCAGGCGGACAAGAAGGCCGGACGCATCGAGGATCCGCGGGAGCAGACCGCCCAGAGAGCCTCGATACGCACCATGCGGGACATCGCCGACGGCGCGGCGGGCACGCGGCTCGCCGCCTGGATCACCGTCACCTCGCCCACCCTCGACGCCCTGCGCCGCGACGCCGACACGGTCCGCGCCGGCGCCACCCGCGCCGGTCTGCGGCTGGAGTGGTGCGACACCGAACACCACCGGGCCTTCGTCAACACCCTGCCCTTCACTGCCGGGCTGCTGAAGGACGGGCGGTAGCGATGCTGGAGATGCTCCGGCCCCAGACGCAGGCCCGGCGACGGGCTGTCCGCACCACCACCAGTCACGCGTGCGGCCTCTACCCGGCGGTCGGCGCGGCCAGCATGGACCCCCGTGGCGTGATCATCGGCCGGGAGGCATACAGCGGCAAGGCATACATCTACGACCCCTTCATCCTCTACAACCCGCAGGCGCGAGTCCGGCTCGCCAGCGGGCACGCGTTGATCCTGGGCAAGTCCGGCTACGGCAAGTCCGCACTGGAGAAGACCTACGTGCTGCGGCAACTGCGCTTCCGCGACCGCAGCTTCGCCATCCTGGACGCGCAGGGCCAGGACGGCTCCGGCGAATGGGACGACATTGCACGACAGCTGGGTATAAAGCCGATCCGCCTTGTCTACGGCGCAACCGAGGGCGACGAGGGCGTGCGGATCAACCCACTCGACGGGCGGATACCCGCCGAGCACCAGTTCAAGGTGCTCGTGTCCATGATGGAGATCCTCACCGGCC
>NZ_JBSHAO010000148.1:0-2145 GCF_053611545.1 Streptomyces sp. NPDC054796
TCACCCGGGAATTTCGCGATCTCGCCCTGGCTGCACGGGAGTTGGCCGACCACGTGCTGATCGGCTTCGCCTGGAAGACTGACCTCGTCGCCTGGACAGAAGACCATCCCTACCGGCTCCGCGACCAGATCCGCGCCAACGCCACCGTCATCAAACTCGGCCCGCTGGGCGCCAGCGAGATCAGCACCCTGCTGCGCCGCCTGGAAAAAGCCATCGACGAGCCCCTCGCCCGTGACCTGCGCACCCGCCTGCGCGAATACAGCCAGGGACTGCCATGGCTGTTCAAGAAGCTCGCCGGCCACCTGCTGCGTGAGGTGAAAGAGGGAGTGACACAGGAGGAACTCGCGAGCGAGGCTCTCAACGCCCAGAACCTTTTCGACGCCGACCTGGCCGAACTCAGCCCGGCCGAACACGAAGCCATCCGCTATATCGCCCGCTATGCACCGCTTCCCATCGGCGAGGTCATGGAACGCGTCACTGGCCCGATCGTGACCTCGCTCCTGGACCGTCGCCTGGTCGTCCAGGTCGGCGAAAGCCTGGACATCTACTGGGACATCTTCCGCGACTACCTCACCACTGGACGCATTCCGGTCGAGGACTCCTACATCCTGCGCATGGGACCAAGCTCCGTTGCCCGCCTGCTACAGCAGGTGGTGGCCGACGACGGCGACAGTCACGTGCGCGACCTCGCCCAGCGCATGAACACCAGCGAGAAAGTCGTCTTCAACCTCAGCCGGGAACTGCGCCTGCTCGGTGCGACCGCCTACGAACCCAACCGGGTTCGCCTGTTGCCGGACATCTGGCACGCTGACGACCGGGAAGACGAACTCAGACGCCGCGTCGCCTCATCCCTGCGCCGCCATCGGGCCTTCACGACCTTCCTGGCTCTGTCGGACCGCGCGGACGGCGCCACGATCAACGCTTACGCACGAGAACTGCCCTCCGCCTTTCCCGCTGTGGAAGTCAGCGAGACCACCTGGATCGCTTATGCGCGCGTCTACCTGCAGTGGTTCGAATACGCTGGCCTCGCAATGCAGCGCGGCACGACATGGCATGCAGCACCCGAGGCAGGCCCGGGGACGGGTAACCTGCTCGGCGGGCCCTTGCGGCGCAGACTGCGCGGTGGCTTCCCCCACGACGCACCCGGCCCGTCCCTGCAGCTGCTGCTTCGTATCGCCTCAGGGGATACCGCTGTGCGCGAGGCGGAGCGACGCACAGCAGCACCGTTGCTGATCATCGGCGCGCTGACGGAAACCAGCGGCTCCTACCACATGCGCCATGACGGACTTGTGGTCGACGGCGCTGTGGTGCCCGGCGAACTCAGACGGCTCATGCTCACCGTCCCAGGAGTCCGCGAAGGCCTCGCCGTCCTCGAGGCCGATCCCCGTGCACGCCCCCAGCAAGTGGGCCAGGCCGTCCGGGCAGCGTTGGACGCCAGCTGGGCCCCCAGTACCGCAGACGTTGTGGGAAAGCACCTGCGCAGCTGGGCACGCGCGGCAGGCGTGAACATCCGGCCCGTGCAACGGACGGAGAGTGCTCAGCCACAGGAAGGCCTGTTCTGAAGCATGCCGACGACGAACGGACTTGGCATAGTGGGGTCGACCGCCGTCGTAATCCTCCCCCACCGACACCTCCGAACCGACGGCGCCCGACCGGTGTCACGTGGAGCGCTGCGGGGCAGTTGTCCCCGTTCGCGAGGCTCCGCCTCGTGAGGCGGGGCTATCTCCATTGAGGTGAGTGCGTGCAGCGTCGATGAAAGCGTCAATCGCCTGGATCAGGCGATACTGGGCGGGGACCTCGGGAGTGCGCCCTTCCATCAGGGCTTCGAGTACGCCTCCGGGGCCATCGGAGTGGCGGGCCTCGCTCCGCACTTGATCAGCGCGATTGGCAATCATGTCCGCGAGTTCGGCGACGTGCTCGGGCCCTTCGAGAAGGACGACGGAAGCGGCAGCCCGTACCGGATCGGTGGAGATGGCGGCACGGACCCGGGCCGACCGACGACGGACTTCCGGCTCCCGGCTCTCGTCGTAGAAGGCTCCGATCCCCATCTGACTGCGCGCCTCCTGCAGGCATGCGCCCCACTCGATCTGCGCCATGTACGTGTTCGTGGCACCCACCAACGCGGCAAACGACTCTCGTTGATGC
>NZ_JBSHAO010000149.1:0-2114 GCF_053611545.1 Streptomyces sp. NPDC054796
GGGCGGGGCCCGGGGGCCCGCGTACGGCCCGTACACGGCGCGGGGCGGGTGGGGCGCGCGCGGCCCGGCCGCCGGTGCGTCCGGCGCCGGACGGCAGGGGCGGCCGGAGGCCACGCGAGGGCCCGGCGCGCCTGCGCGCAAGGGTTCACAGGTGTCGTCGGGCGTGCGTATGTGCGCCCCCTGTGACGGGGAGATCGATTCGGCGGAGGGGCCGACCGCACGCACCTTCCCTATATACACTGCACAGCACAAGCAGCGCGTTCACAGGCTCACAGCGTCGTGCGTCTGCCCTGCGCCCGCGGGGATGACCCCCTCCACCGTCTAGGACGGCCGTCGGGACTCGGCCGCCCAGCCCCGCCGCAGCGGGGACGATCCGCCAGGACTGGAGACCACGTGAGCAAGCCCGTAGTACTGATCGCCGAAGAACTCTCGCCCGCCACCGTCGACGCGCTCGGCCCGGACTTCGAGATCCGGCACTGCAACGGCGCCGACAGGACGGAGCTGCTCTCCGCCATCGCCGATGTCGACGCCATCCTGGTGCGCTCCGCCACCAAGGTCGACGCCGAGGCCATCGCCGCGGCGCGGAAGCTCAAGGTCGTCGCCCGCGCGGGCGTCGGCCTCGACAACGTGGACGTGCCCGCCGCCACCAAGGCGGGCGTCATGGTGGTCAACGCCCCCACCTCCAACATCGTCACCGCCGCCGAGCTGGCCTGCGGTCTGATCATCGCCACCGCGCGCAACATCCCGCAGGCGAACACGGCGCTCAAGAACGGCGAGTGGAAGCGCAGCAAGTACACGGGCGTCGAGCTGAGCGAGAAGACCCTCGGCGTCGTCGGTCTCGGCCGCATCGGCGTGCTGGTGGCCCAGCGGATGTCGGCTTTCGGCATGAACGTCGTCGCCTACGACCCCTTCGTGCAGCCCGCGCGCGCCGCGCAGATGGGCGTCAAGCTGCTGTCCCTGGACGATCTGCTGGAGGTCTCGGACTTCATCACCGTCCACCTCCCCAAGACCCCCGAGACCCTCGGCCTCATCGGCGACGACGCGCTGCACAAGGTCAAGCCGAGCGTCCGGGTCATCAACGCCGCGCGCGGCGGGATCGTCGACGAGGCGGCGCTGGCCTCCGCGCTCAAGGAGGGCCGCGTCGCGGGCGCCGGTCTCGACGTGTACGCGAGCGAGCCCTGCACCGACTCCCCGCTCTTCGAGTACGACCAGGTCGTGTGCACCCCGCACCTGGGCGCCTCGACGGGCGAGGCACAGGAGAAGGCGGGCATCTCCGTCGCCAAGTCCGTGCGGCTGGCGCTGGCGGGCGAGCTGGTCCCGGACGCGGTCAACGTCCAGGGCGGCGTCATCGCCGAGGACGTGCGCCCCGGTCTGCCGCTGGCCGAGAAGCTGGGCCGCATCTTCACCGCGCTGGCGGGCGAGGTCGCCGTCCGGCTGGACGTCGAGGTCTACGGCGAGATCACCCAGCACGACGTCAAGGTGCTGGAGCTGTCCGCGCTCAAGGGCGTCTTCGAGGACGTCGTGGACGAGACGGTGTCCTACGTCAACGCCCCGCTGTTCGCGCAGGAGCGCGGTGTCGAGGTCCGCCTCACCACCTCCAGCGAGTCCACGGAGCACCGCAATGTGGTGACGGTGCGCGGCACCCTCTCCGGCGGCGAGGAGATCTCGGTCTCGGGCACCCTGGCGGGCCCGAAGCACCAGCAGAAGCTCGTCGCCGTGGGTGACCACGACATCGATCTGGCCCTCGCGGACCACATGGCCTTCTTCAGCTACGGCGACCGTCCCGGCGTCGTCGGCACCGTCGGCCGCATCCTGGGCGAGGCGGGCATCAACATCGCGGGCATGCAGGTCTCGCGCGCCACGGCGGGCGGCGAGGCGCTGGTCGCGCTCACCGTGGACGACACGATTCCGGCCGCCGTCCTCACCGAGATCAAGGGCGAGGTCGGCGCGACATCGGCACGCAGCGTCAACCTCCAGGACTGACGCGCGCGGTCCTTCGGGCCGTCGGTACGCAGCACGGCACGGGGCGCCGTTCCTCACTCGGGGGCGGCGCCCCGGCGTATGCGGAACCGGAGCTGGGGGAGGGCTGAGCCGGAGCCGGGCCGGAGCCGGTG
>NZ_JBSHAO010000150.1:0-2113 GCF_053611545.1 Streptomyces sp. NPDC054796
CCATTGTCCTCGGCGCGGCGGTGCAGCAGGCGGGTGACTTGCGCGCGGGTTCCTGTGATCACAACTTTGACGGACCGGCTCGCCTGCCCCTTGCGGGAGGGGTCCCGGCACGGGGGGGCTTGTGGCAGACGTCCCCGTGCCACTGCGTGCACGGGGGCGTCCGCTGGCCCGTTTCCGGGTTTATGCAGCCGGGCCACGGGGAGCGGCAGGAGTGGCCGTGCGTTTCTTTGCAGCTGTCCGTGCGGGCCGGGGGGAACACGCGGCGTATCCGGTACAGCGCCCATTCCGAGGAGGCCAGGTGGTCCTCAAGTCCCTGCTGCGCCGCGGTGTTGCCGTCCTCGGCGACACGCGCGTACAGGGTTTCCGTCGGGTAGAACGAGCCGTTCTCGTTCAGGGCCATCGATGTGTATTCCAGGGCCAGCACCTCGACGGCCTGCTCAAGGTGGCTGCTTAAGCGGGCCATATGCACAGGTCGGGCAGCGCAAGAGCCCGAGTAGACGCAGAACGTGCAGTAGGATTTGGGCCACAGGAGGCCGAATTCGGTGAACAGCCGGGCCTCCACGATGTCGCGGTTCCAGCCCTTCGAGATGAGCGGGTATTCCACAGTGCAGATCGTCCGGCGGGCCTTGAGATTGTCCTGGTGCTGGCATCCGTCGTACTTGTGGGCGCGTTTGTGTTCGCCGGCGTGGTAGCCGATGATCTTCCGGAACGGCCGGTCGGGGAACTCGGCCAGCCCCCACTGGTCCAGCGGCCAGCCCTTGTACTTGAGTGAGCACGAGTTCCCACCGGCGGCCAGAACGACCGTGCCGTTCAGGGAGAGCTCGTCCATGAGGGTCCAGCGGCCTCGTGGGATGAAGTGCTGTGGGTCACGGGTGTCCGCGAGGACTTCCCAGCCGTCTGCCTCGCGCGGCCCGCACCGAGCGACCTGGATGTACCTGACCCTGTGGCGTCGCAGAAGGGGGAGAATGTGGGTCTCGACGAGCCTGACGCTGTCCTCCCATTCTGAACCGACCGTCGCCGTGATCACGATCAGGTCGGAGAGGTCCGGCTCCAGGCCGTAGCTGGCCGGGTCGCGCAGCATTTCGATCAGGACAAGTGTGGAATCCGCCCCCAGGCCGTACGAAAGCACGGTCATCGGCTTCACGCCGACGAGGGCGGGGGATTGCTCTTGCCAAAGGTCGAGTTGGAGTTGCGGACTGTGGGCACCCATGTGTAGTCCTCTTGCCGATGGAGGGTTCCGGGGGGAGCTTTGCCCTGCCCCCCTGTTGCGACGTAGGTGAATCTGCGCTCTGTCGAGAGCGGCCCCTTCGGGGTCGGCGTGTCTTCGGGAGATGAGGTCGAACCGCCCTTCGGGGAAGCGGCGTTGCGCTCTGGGAGCAGATGCCGCCCGCGCGGGAGGCGGGCGGCGTCTGCGAGCACTCGGTGGGCCTCAGTGCGGGCCGCTGGGCTGTTCCGTGCCGACCGGTTGCCGGTGGGGAGGTGAAGCTCAGCCCGCCGGGGGGTGGTCCGTGAGCCGTACGCTGCGAATCGTTGCGCCGCTCCAGGCTGTGGCGTTTTCGTGGGATTTGACTTCGGCCAGGAATTGCTCCGTGGCGAGGGCTCGGGCCGACGCCTCGGTCGGGGCCTCCCCCGCGGGAATCGCGTATTCCCACACGCCGTCGTCCCCGCCGTCTTCGGGGTGCTGGAACTGGACCACCCACGTGCCGGTGGAGGTGAACACCACTCCGTCATTGAGCATGATCCGCGTGGGTACGGTGTCCTCGCCCCAGATCTGGGTCCCGATTTTGGTGAGCTCGTCCAGGTGGACGGAGACGCACAGGACACCGGTTTCGTCGATGTAGAAGAAGCAGGTGGCCCCCGCGATGGTGGAGTTGGGATGGCAGGGCGTCTCCGGGTCGCTGTAGTCCGCGCTGGAGAAGTGCGCCCCCCGATTCAGGTCCTGGTACAGGGTGGCGTTCTGCTGGCCTTCCTTGTTGGCCAGGTGCAGGTGGATGCGGATGGCCTCGATGACGTCGCGGGCTGTCGTCTCGGCGTCGTCGGCGGTGGTGGGCACGGGGAATCGGCCGATCGCGCCTGAGCCGTAGAAGGTGGGTTTCAGGCACAGATGGTTGTG
>NZ_JBSHAO010000151.1:0-2096 GCF_053611545.1 Streptomyces sp. NPDC054796
ATCTTGAACCGCGAGGTGCACACCATCTCTTGCAGGTGGGGCGCGCAGGGGTGAACTACGCAGATGTGCATGTACGGGAAAACAGCTATCTCGCCCCTGTGACGCTGCCCTACACCCCTGGCAACGAAGTCGTCGGCAGAACCGCTGACGGCCAGCGCTTCGTCGGCCTCACTCAGGGCGGCGGCTACGCCGAGCAAGCCCATGTCCACCGCCGCACCTCGTGGAAAGTGCCCGATGACGTGACCGACGAGCAGGCGGTCGCACTGTGCCTCCAGGGCAATTCGGCCTACCACCTGCTCCACACCGTTGCCGCCGTACAGGAGGGCCAGACCGTGGTGATTCCAGCCGCCGCTGGCGGCCTGGGGTCTATAGCCGTCCAACTGGCCAAAGGTATCGGTGCGAAGGTGATCGCAGTGGCGAGCACCGAGGGGAAGCGGCAACTCGCACAAGAACTTGGTGCCGACGCAGTCGTCGACTCCACCAGCGAGACCCTTGCTGAGGACATCAAGGAAGCAGCTGGCGGCCCGGTCCAGGTCGCGCTGGAGATGACCGGCGGGCCGACCTTTCATTCGGTCATCGCCGCTCTCGCTCCCCATGGGCGGCTAGCCGTGTACGGATACGCATCGGGGCGGGCGGCCGACGTGTCGACCAAGGTGCTGATGGAACAGTCGATCACCGTCTCCGGGTTCTGGCTGCCGACCCTGTTCCGTGACCCGAAGGCCCTTCCGGCCAGTATGAACGCCCTCTTCGACGCCGTGCGTGCCGGATTACTGCGCCCGATCCTCGGGCACGTCTATCCGATGAGCGAGACACCCGCCGCCCACGCCGCTCTGGCCGCGCGCACGCACACCGGAAAGCTGCTTTTGGATACCGCCGGGTAGTTGAAAAACCAAGTTACACGCAAACAGACCTCTCGCTTTCTGGAACAAGGGTACGGCGCGAGATCGTTCAAATGGGTGTCCATGTCAGGGAGGTGGTGTACCGCTCTCCTCGGAGCGGTGCACCCGTAGGGAAGGTGGCGGGCTGCATGACCGGAAACGAAATTTCGAACACCTCGGAGGCTGGGGCTCGTCTCGTTGACCGATTCATCCGAGTCCAAAAAGCGTTTGCTCATCTGGGCGGGGATGTACACGGCACCGGCGAGTTAGCCAGGGCGGCCGGCCTGGACGACTCCACCACCTCACGCATCCTGCAATCCGGCGTCTACGGCGGACTGTTCGAACGCGTAAGCCGCGGCAAGTACCGGCTGGGGGCGACCGCCGCGCATCTCGGAATGCACGCACTCGCCCACGCGCCCGCCAAGGACGACAGCACGCACACGATCCTGGAAGAACTGCGCGAGGCCACCGAGGGAGGTCTGGTCTTCCAGTACATGCTGGCGCCCTTCGGCGGCGCCCAGCGTCAGTGCATCGACATGGCCGTGGGCGATTCGGACCTGGTGGAACTCGGCATGACGGCCCTCGACATCCTTTCCGTCACTCGCTCGCTCCGCACCGGAGCCAGCGGCCGAACCATCCTTGCCTACCTCCCCGCAACCCTCCAGGAGCTGGTGCTGGCCGAACCGATTCCGGCCGAAGCGGGCCCCGGCGCCTACCGCGACGAGAGGGAACTCCTCGCCTCGCTCGAAGAGGTCCGTGACCGCGGTTACGCCCTCGGCTACGAAGAGTGCATGCCTCTCTGGAACTCCTGCGCGGCGCCCATCGTCTGGGGGGAAGCGATCATGGGAGTCGTGCTCCTGCTCAAACCCGCCACCGTCATGCCCGAGGCTCCGGAATCGGTGATCTTGGCGACCAAGACGGCTGCCTCCCAGCTCAGCGCCAGGCTGAGCCACCTGTCGGAACCCCTGGCCATGATGCTCGGAACGTGAGCAGAGCCCAGCTCCGAGAGGCAGAGCCGAGCAACTGAAGGATCATGGAAGGGTGCGACCGCCGACCCTGGGACGCGGCAGACGAGTCGAGCTGTACGCCGGATTCTGTCACCCGGTCGCCTCGCGGCAGCCGGGGAGACGGCCATCCATCTGGGGCTGACGTTGCCGCCAGCCTCGTGCGGTCTACCCGCGGACTCGGGCGAGCAGCCCTCGAACATCCGCGCAGGGC
>NZ_JBSHAO010000152.1:0-2095 GCF_053611545.1 Streptomyces sp. NPDC054796
CTGCACGGTCAGATGTGACCAGTCGCCCTCAGCGGCGCGGACTTCGCCGCGGTAGGGGCGGCTGGAGTCCATCATCACCAGATCTCCCGCGTGCAGCATCGTGTCGGCTGTTGCCAGGGAGAGAATCCCTTCTTGACGCAGGAAGAAGTTGATCTGGTATGCCTCGGGGTCGGACTGCCGGATCAGCTTGGCGGGGCGCGTGATCTCCAGATGGGAGAAGGACAGTGTGGAGATCTGCACCTCGCCCAGATCCAGGTTCCGCATTCTGGCCCGGAAGTCGTCCTGATCGTCGCTGCGCAGCCGGTTGGGCATATGAGAGCGATCAGTAGTCTCCACGAACAGGTCGAAGCGCTCCGGTGCCGCAACGCTCTCTGTGCTGAACTCTGTCACCAGCATGGCCATCCCCCCGTATCCGGATTTCGTGCAGCTCTGGCGGCTGCCGCACGGGGAAGTTCCCATGGCCGGGCTTTGTCTCGTACCTCCCTTTTGATCGTGCAACAAAGCGCATCCGGGGGGGAATGAGCGGGAGTATGCGGCCTTCCACCCGGTGTGGAGCAGCCGAGGGTGCGCCGCTCGGCTGCGGCTGGCTGGTGGAGGTGACGGGCGATCGACGGCCCGAGCGCGGGTCTATGGGGCCGGGCCGGTGTTCTCGGCCACTTCGTCGAGGCCCTGCTCTGGTGGACCGTCCATCGGGATCTGCTCCGATGTGCTCGGGTCCGGCTCCGCAGCGGATACCGCGCATTCTCTTGGTGCTGGCGAGTGGTCGAGTCGCGGGGGGAGAGAGCTGTTGCGTCTCTTCCCTGGCGCCTTCAGGCAGGGGCGAGCCCCGGGCCGATGGCGCGGGACTTCTCCATGGTCCGGAGCTTTTCTCCTGGTCGCTGCTGTTCGGGTGCCGGGGCCGGTCCGCGGGGGCTGCTACGGCGGGCGGCGGCCACGAGCGCGGTCACGGCCGCGGGTTCGGCGCCGGTGATCACGCCGATCCGTTCGATGCTCAGGTGCAGGACGTCGTGCAGCCACGCGGCATCCTCGGTCGGCGCGGGGGTGCTGCCGGTGCGGCGGGCGATGGCCCGGGTGTGCTGCTCCCAGGCCCACGCGGCAGGACGCGGCTTGGTCACGATCATGGTCCAGTTGCTGGCTAAGAGGTCGAAGAGCTGGGATACGGCGATCTGTGCTTCTTCTGGGGGGAGGCGGGCTGCGGCGTAGGCGTGGTAGGCGGGGCGGTGCAGGTCGTAGAAGGCGTAGAAGGCGGTGGTGAGCAGCGGCACGGAGGCGGCGGTGGGCTTGTTCATGGTCTGTCCCTGGCGGTCGCGGGTCAGCCGAAGGGCTCGACGGAGAAGGTGCGGGCCTCGGTCCCTCCCTCGGCGTGGGCCTGGCGCCACAGGGGCCGGGCGGTCTCCGGCAGGCCGATGAGGGTGGTGGTGAGCTGGGCGACCACCGGCCAGCCGGGAACGCCGGGGCCTTCGAGGGCCAGGTGCAGCTCGGTGTGGGTGAGGGTGTGCTGGGCGAGGTCGAGGATCTTCTCGTTGCTGGGGGAGCCGGCGGCGTAGCGCAGGGCCTGGAGGTAGGTGCGCAGGTACCGGGCGGCTTCGGTGGTCGAGGGCCGTACCCCCGAGGCCACTTCCCACAGCGGCTTCATCAAGGTGGCGTTGCCCTCGCACATCTCGCAGATGATCTTGACGTGCTGCCAGGAGACCTCGCGCTGCCCTGAGAGCATCCGGGACACGTAGGACTCGTCGACGTTCATCCGCTGGGCGATCTCGCGCTGGCGGCGGCCGGATGCCCGGCGCATGAGGTCGAGTGCGGCAGCCAGGCGGTGGCGCGGTTGGCGCTGCACCGGGGCTTGGGGTTCTTCGGGGGCCGGTTCGCGCGGGGTGGTGCGCAGCGGCCGGGAGCGGGCGGCCAGGGCGCGGTCGACGGCGAGGGGTTCGTACTTCTTGCGCAGTCGGTCCTCGGTGCGGTCGAAGATCTGCGCGAGGTCGCCGAGCGGGTTGCCCTGGGACCGCTGTCGCACGACGACGGCGCCCGTTGCCTGCTGTGTCAACTGGTCGAGGATGACCAGGAGTTCGGCCAGCTCGGTGGGGGAGGCGGCGTCGTC
>NZ_JBSHAO010000153.1:0-1997 GCF_053611545.1 Streptomyces sp. NPDC054796
ACGTGTAGGTCCGGGCCGCCGCGGCGGTTTTTGCTGTGGGGTCCGGGCGGGGCGGGTCGTCGGCACTTGCTCACACTGTCACTTAATGACACTATGACGTTCAGAGACAGCCACTGCGGAGGTCCGCGCACTGTGCTGTCCAGACCTCCGACGCCCGTCCGTCTTCGCCCGAGCCCTGGAGATTCAGATGAGGAAAGGCCCCACGGCCACCCGCGCCGCCATCGCGCTGGTCACCACGATCGCCCTGACGGGCACGCTCGCCACCGTCGCCGTAGCGACGTCGGACGGCACGGACGGCGCCGACGGCCAGGCGGTGGCCACCGCCACCGACGCCGTCACGCACGAGGAGAACGAGCGCGTGCCCGAGGGCGCGCGCTGGACGCAGCACTACTTCCCCTCCTCCGACGGCTCCGGCACCGAGCTGCACGCCGACGTCCTGCGGCCGGAGAAGCTGCCCGAGGGCAAGAAGACGCCGGTCATCATGGCGGCCAGCTCCTACTTCGGGCACTCCGGACAGACGGACGAGGAGGGCTGGAAGCAGCCAGGCCCTTCGGACCGCTTCGAGGACTTCATCAAGGGCACCGACCTGTTCAAGAAGGGGTACTCCTTCGTGATGGTCGACACGCGCGGCTTCGGCGGCTCCAGCGGCTGCTTCGACCTCGGCGGACCCGGCGACCAAGCAGACGTCAAGGCCGCGATCGACTGGAGCGCGAAGCAGCCGTGGTCCTCCGGCTCGGTGGGCATGTACGGCAAGTCCTTCGACGCCTGGACAGGGCTGCTCGGCAACAACACGAAGCACGACGCGCTCAAGGCCGTCGTAGCCCAGGAGCCGATCTGGGACCTGAACGAGCACTTCCACTCCAACGGCATCCCCCGGCCGCACGGCGTGCAGGCGCCCATCACGTACTACGACATAGCGACGCTCCCGCAACTGCCCAAGGACGACGAGCGCTACCGGAAGAACGCCGCGTACGAGAAGAAGCACCCGGAGTGCGCCGCCAGCGCCACCCTCCCCTCCATCGGCGACCCGGAGGACAGGTACTGGAAGGACCGCAGCCCTGCCGGGAACGCCAAGGGCACCGACACCCCGCTGTTCTTCACCCAGGGCCTCCTGGAGCACAACACCAAGCCGTTGGGGATGCGGAAGTTCCTCGACAACCACAGCGGTGAGGAGCGCGGCTGGGTCGGCCCCTGGGACCACGTGCGCGGCAACGAGAAGACGGCGGACGGGCGCCTCGCCATGGGCCGCGAGGGCTGGTTCAAGGAGACGATGGCCTTCTACGACGAGCACCTGAAGGGCGCCGAGCCCAAGAACCGCGCCCCGGACTTCGCCGTCGAGGACAACACCGGCAAGTGGCGCGCCGAGAAGTCGTGGCCCGCCACGGACCGCACCGCCGACCTCCGGCTCGGCAACGGCTCCTACGTGGACAAGGGCGCGGGCTCGGACACGAAGGGCCCGGGAGAGGGAGCCGACAGCACCGCGAGCTTCTTCGTCTGGTCAAAGCCTTTGGAGAAGGCCACGCGCGTCAGCGGCACACCCAAGGTCTCCATGACGGCCGAGGGCGAGGGCAACGTGATGGTGAAGCTGTACGACGTGGCCGAGGACGGGACCGCCGTCATGTTCGACGAGCAGGTCTCCCGCCTGGACCGCGACCACCTGGACCTCGATCTGAAGACCACCGACTGGACCCTGAAGAGCGGACACCGACTGGCCGTGGAGATCGGCTCCGTCCAGACCGGCGAGTGGCTCGACACCCCGTCCAAGCAGAAGGTCACGATCCAGGACGCGCGGCTCGCCCTGCCCCTGGACGACCCGTCCGCCGACACCCGCACGGACGGCGACCGCTCCCCCTACCTCGACGTCTACACGAAGGCGAACACGGCGAAGCTGAAGCCCGGCCCCGCCACGATCAAACTGCCCCCGGTCGGCGGGCGCGACTGAGCCGCCGATCATCCGGGGAGGGGGGGGGGGGCCCCGCGCCGAAAACGGGGGGCCC
>NZ_JBSHAO010000154.1:0-1967 GCF_053611545.1 Streptomyces sp. NPDC054796
GTGTTGGCCAGTTCGCCAGAGGTGCTTCCCGAACCCGCCCATTGATGGTTCGCACGGCTCTTTCGCTGTCGGGGAACGAAACGTCCTGGAGAAGCGTGACGACGAGGGAGGCGGTCTCCTTGGCTTCGGTCGCCCGGAGGCGGTACCAGCAGCCGAGTGCGTTGCCGACGGCACGAAGAGTGGTGTTGTGACGAGGGCCGAGGTGACGGTGCCACGCACGAGCCATGAAGGTCCAGCTTTGCAGGCCGTAGCGGAAGTCCCGGCGGAGCCAGGCGATATCACCGCGTACGAGGCCAGCCGCCAGGGTGTAGAGGTGGCTCGGTCCGAACTGGGCGGAGAGCTCGGCGAGTAGCCGGTCGGCTTCGCGGGCCGCTTCGGCGAAGCGGTTCTGGTTGGCGGTAGCGCAGATGGCACTGAGCTGTCCTCGGTAGGGCTCAGGGAGGGGGTCGTAGGGCCGGGCAGGCGGCACAGGGTCCGGAGCCTGGGACTGCGGCATCGGCCGACGTGTCGGCGAGGCCGCTGCCTGGAGAGAGCGGGGTTCAGCAGGGGGCAGCGTCCCGTGGTTCAAGGAGTTGCTGGTGCCGTCGGTGTTGACCTGGATCGTGGTCGTGTATTGGGCTTGCTCGTCCTGGATCACAGCGCGGATCGGCGTCTCCACCGCGGCAGCCTCCAGTTGGAGGTGTGCCAGGACCGCTTCGCTGAGCGAGATGGCTGGCGGTGGCGTGAAGTATTCCTCGTCAATGAAGCAGATCCCGTCGGGCGTGATCCGCACCTGCACAACGTCTGGCGATTCGTCGCTCACTGCTGGCCCTCCTGCTCGTCCGGGGGAAGGGGGATGGTGCTGGTGCCGCCAGCGCTCGGGAAGCTCGGTTCGGCCCATCCGCGGTACCGCAGGCGCCAGGCGCCGTCCGTGAGCTCTTTCCGCGAGACGATGGCGATCTTGCCTTGGCGCGGGAAGTCGTCCCCTACGTCGTTGCTAGCCACCTGGTCGTTGCCGAGGTAGAGGGCGACGTGCCCCGCCGAGCTGCCGGTGTCGTAGAACAGCAGCGCTCCTGCGGGCGGTGACACGTCGCCCGGGTGCGCGAGTCCGGCGTCGACGAGCCGGTTCCAGTGAACGTTGGCCGATGCTGATCCGGAAGAGCCCCAGCCGTATGCCTGGGCGACGAAGTTTCCGCATTTGCGGTACCAGCCCGTCTTACCCGCTTCGCTCCGGGCGCCGGCGATGGCCTGGGCCGCGGTGCGCGGGTTCGTGACGTCGAATGTGGCCTCGGGGTCGTTGCCGCCGGAGGCGTCCGGGTCGTTGCAGTCCGCGCTGAGCGAGGTTACGGCCTGGGTTCCCCAGGTCTTGGCTACGAGCGCGCCTGCTGCGGACTCCCACTTGGCGTACTCGTTGCGGTACTCCTCGGCGGGACGCTGGATCGTGGCGGCGACCTTGGTGAGGGGTTTCTGCTGCCAGTTGTCGACCTTGACAAGCTGGTCGTAAAACTTTCCGGAGGCGTGCACCGGGTCGGTGGCCTCACTGACTGTTCCCCAGCCTTGGCTCGGCCTCTGTTGGAAGAGCCCGACGCTGTCCGCGTGGCCGTGGTGCAGGTTGTCGAGGGTGCTTTCCTGCATGGCGACCGCCACGGCGATGACCGCGGCACGTGGTGGCAGGCTTCTGGTGCGGGCGACGGTGGTGATGGTGTCGGCGTTGCGTATCTGGCCGGCGGTCCACTCGGCGCTGTTCTGTGCGCCCTGCGGATGCAGCGGAACGGTGACTTGGCCACCCGTACCGGCTCTGCTTTCTCCGTCTCCGATCGGCTGAAGACCGCTCTGACAGGTGTTGGCGTTGGCCTGGAGCATGGCACCGCTGACCGCGAGGACGCAGAGAGAGAACACGGCGACTCCTGCTGCGGTGACGCCTATGGCTGCCTTGCCGAGCTCGTTCATCCTCACCTCAGCCATACACACACGTTGAGGAAAGAAGG
>NZ_JBSHAO010000155.1:0-1926 GCF_053611545.1 Streptomyces sp. NPDC054796
GAACTGGCCCAAAACTCCCTTGGGCACGGCGTAGACCGGCTTCTTGGCCAGGCCGAGGCGGGTCAGTTCCATCCCGCCGACGATCATTTCGAGGGTCTTGCCTGCGCCAGTGCCGTGGTACAGGCCGACGCCGTGTTTGGAAGCCCGGATCCGGGCGACCGCAGCCTTCTGATGGGGGTGCAGGGTGTACGCCTGGGACAGTCCCGGGGCCGTTATCTGCACGCCGCTGTAGGTCGGGGGGACGATGGCGTTGTAGCGGTCGTTGTAGTACCGCAGCAGGGTCTCGGCCCGGTCGGGGTCTTCCCACAGCCACATCCGGAAGCGGTCGTCCAACTGCTTGGACTTCGCCAGGGCGAACGCTGTCGCCTTTCGGTCCGTCACCACCTGGCCGTCGGGCGGTATCGTCTTGGTGACCAGGACTTCCTGGTTGTTGAGGAGGTTGCTGGCGAGGGCTTGGGCGGAGCGGGCCTTGGTACCCCAGACGGTGCGGGCCAGCAGACTTCCGGTGTCTCCGCCCTTGACGCTCCAGCGGGCGCCCAGGTTGCTGACCTTGATGTCGTCGTCTTCCAGGATCTCACGCAGGAACTGCTGCACATACGTGGCGCTGACCCAGGCGGCGCCGAGTCGGCTCTGGATCTCGGCGGGTTGAAGGTCGCGAGGGATGACCTCGCGCAGGGCCTCGACGTTGACGGCGAAGGTGGGGTCCTTGGCCGCGGCCTGCTCGGCCGCGGCGAGCTTGCGGCGCACGTTGCCCGACAGGTACTCCATAGGGCGCACCAGACCGCCGGCCGGATCGTCGTAGACGAGGGTGCCCAGCGCCTCGCGTGCTGAGCGTTCGCTGTCCAGGCCAAGCAGGCTGGCCACGACGTCGAGACGGATCTCGTTGTGCTGGTCCCAGCAGATCAGTGCCGCGTCTTCTGGGCTCTGCGCCCGGGTGAGCGGCTCGGGCGGGGCCACGACCCGCTTGGCGAACAGGTCGGCCTTCGCCGCGCTCTGATGGTCCTCGTCGACCTTCTCCAGCGCGAGGACGTACGGGGCGAAAGGGTCGTTGCGGAACCCGCCCATGCGCGGGTAGGTCCGACGCTCCTGTCCGTTGTCCTCCTGCGCGGCTTCGTCGGCAGGAGGGGCGGTGACCTTGAACCGGTTGATCGGGCCGAACCGTGCCACATACGCGTCGTAGCGGCGGTTGAGTTCGGCCCGCAGCTGCGTCATGCGCGGGGTGATGAGATGGTGCTCGGACTCCTCGTCCAGCAGGGCGACTACGACGTCCCGCAGGCCGATCAACTGACGCAGTTCCCTGGCCTGCGTCTTGGCGGGTACGTGCGGGACGGGCCGGCCGTTGCGGATCTCGGTGAAGGTCCCCTCGGGGCCGAGTTCCAGCAGTCCGTCGTACTTTTCCAGGGCCCCGTGGAAGACCATCCGCTCGGTGAAGGTACGGCCCGTCTCCTGGGCACGCTGCGCCACCTGGTCCAGGGCAGCGGCCAGGGCGCCTTCCACCTGCTGGTCTGCTTGCACGACGAGATCGGGACCGTGCCGGGCGACGTCGACCTTGGGGGTACCGAGCACCATCTCCGGGTACCGCACGAAGTAGTTGTTGATCTCGATGGGCTGTGGCGCCACGCCCGCCCGAGAGCCGGGCAGGACGCTCGGTTCGATGTCCAGCCAGTCGGCTTCGGCCGCGGGTTCTGAATCGGCGCGGCGCCGGAAGATGAGCATGTCGGTCACGACCGGTGTTCCGGCGGCTTCCTGGTGGGCGCCGCTGGGCAGGCGGACCGCGCCGAGCAGGTCGCCGAGGGCGGCCATCCGCTCCCGGGCCTCTCGGTGAGCCTGGTCGGTGCCGTCGAGGGTGTAGCGGCTGGTGATCAAAGCGACGATGCCGCCCGGCCGGGTGAACTCCAAGCTCTTCAGGATGAAGTGGTTGTGGAT
>NZ_JBSHAO010000156.1:0-1924 GCF_053611545.1 Streptomyces sp. NPDC054796
GGGCGAGTGGATGAGCAGGTGAAGGTGCGCGGGTTCCGTATCGAGCCGGGTGAGATCGAGGCCGCCCTGCTCACCCACCCGCATGTGACGCAGGCCGCGGTGATCGCCCGCGAGGATGCGCTGATGGCCTACGTGGTCCCCGACGGCCGGGAGCCGGAAGGACTGCGGGAACTGGTCGCCTCGCGGCTGCCGGAGTACATGGTGCCCGCCGCCTTCGTCACGCTGCCAGAGCTGCCGCTGACGGCCAACGGCAAGCTCGACCGCCGCGCGCTGCCCGCCCCCGAGTACGCCACCGGATCCGGACGCGCACCGGCCACCGTGCAGGAGGAAATCCTCTGCGCCGCCTTCGCCGACGTGCTCGGCTTGGCCGTGGTCGGGGTCGATGACAACTTCTTCCAACTCGGCGGCCACTCCCTCCTCGCCGTCCGGCTTGTCGAGCGGTTGCGGGCCCGAGGTGTGTCGGTGTCCGTGCGGGCGCTGTTCGAGGCGCCGACGCCCGCGGGCCTGGCAGGGGCGGCAGGTGTCGGTGCTGTCGAGGTGCCGGAGAATCTGATCCCCGCAGATGCCGAGCGGATCACGCCGGAGATGTTGCCGCTGGTGGAGCTGGACCAGGTGGAGGTCGATCGGGTCGTCGCGTCGGTCGAGGGCGGGGCGGTGAACGTCGCCGACATATACCCGTTGGCGCCGTTGCAGGAGGGCATGTTCTTCCACCACCTCATGGCGGGCGAAGGCGACGACGTCTATCTGACCGTGCGGGTGATGGAGTTCGACTCGCGGTCCCGGCTGGATGCGTTCGCGGATGCTTTGCAGCGGGTGGTGGATCGGCACGACATCTACCGCACCGGCATTGCCTGGGAGGGCTTGCGCGAGCCTGTGCAGGTGGTGTGGCGGCAGGCCCAGCTCTCCGTCGTCGAGCACACGCTGGACGACGGGGACACGGAACCTGCTGCCGCAGGACGGGACTTGATGGCCCGAGCTGGTTCGGTAATGGACCTGGGCCGGGCCCCGTTGATGGATCTGCACGCGGCGGAGGCACCCGAGGGCCGTTGGCTGGCCGTCGTGCGAATGCATCACATGGTGCAGGACCACGTCGGCATGGACGTACTGATGGAGGAGCTGCGGGCGGTGTTGTCCGGCGCGGCTGACGAGCTGGCTCCCGCGCTGCCGTTCCGCAACTTCATCGCCCAGACGCGTACGGTACCGAGGTCTGAGCACGAGCGGTTCTTTGCCGATCTCCTGGGCGATGTGACGGAGCCGACCGCCCCCTACGGCCTGCTGGACGTGCGCGGCGACGGGTCGGATCTGGTCCGTGAGGTGCTGTACGTGCCAGAACCCGTGGTTGTCGAGTTGCGGCGGGTGGCGCGGGAGCTGGGTGTCAGCCCGGCGACGATCCTGCACGTGGCGTGGGCCCGGGTGCTGGCCGCCCTGGTGGGTCGGGATGACGTGGTGTTCGGCACCATGCTCCTTGGCCGGATGAACGCGGGTGCCGGTGCCGACCGGGTGCTGGGCCCGTTCATGAATTCGCTGCCGGTGCGGGTGCGGACCGCTGGTGTCGGGGTGCGTGCAGCAGTAGAGGGGATGCGGGACCAACTGGCGGCGCTGTTGGAGCACGAGCATGCCCCGCTGGCGATGGCTCAACGGGCGAGCGGTGTCGCCGCCGACATGCCCCTGTTCACCTCGCTGTTCAACTACCGGCACACCTCACCTGAGACCGGTGACGAGGAGCGCTCGGTCGAAGGGATCCGGACGGTCGTCGGCCGGGATCAGACCAACTACCCCTTGGCTGTCGGGGTGGGCGACGAGGGCGTGGGACTGCACGTGAGTGTGTTGACGGTCGACAGCCTGGATGCGCGGGCGTTGGGTCGGATGGTGTGCACGGCGGCGGAGGGTGTGGTTGATGCGCTCTCTGTTGTTGTGGGTGGTG
>NZ_JBSHAO010000157.1:0-1923 GCF_053611545.1 Streptomyces sp. NPDC054796
CTGCGTGTCGGCGTGCTTGACCTTGATCCAGGCCCGGCGGTCCTGGGGCCGGTAGCGGCTGGCCAGGCTGCGGCACTTCTCTGTCAAGTTCAGCGTGTTGAAGTCTTTGGGGCCTGTGAGGGCTCTGGCGGGGGGGGCGCCCGTGAGGCGTCACCCACCCTGTACCCGAGGTGTTGGGGTTACTCAGAAGGGCCGACACCGGAACAGGGAATTCGCTATCTCGTCTGCTCCAGATGGAGCATGCATAGTGACCAGCCCCTTCTCTATGCGTTGGAGCCGTCGTGCCGAAGAATGCATCCAGCTCCAGCAAGGTCAGCGCCACCCCAGCCGCTCCGTCGCAGCCGTTCTTGTTGAGTTCCCAACAAGGCGAAGCCGCGCGAACGCTGCTGAGCTATGCGTCCTCCCTCACCTTGCCTGGCCCTGACGCTCAGCTCGTTGCCGTGGTAGTGGCCATCCGGGCCGCACGTGGTGGTGTCGGCAACCTCACCGGGGCGGACTTGTCCGCTCTCCGGCTCGGCGATGCACGCGAAGCCATCGATGCCCTTCGCCACCTGGGTTGGCAGATTAGCGACGCCCTGTTCGACGACGATCCCGCGACTCCAGTCCCGATCACGGTCCCAAACCTGACCCAGACCGATGATCGCCCGCTTCCTTTCGGGAAGAACGTACGCTCGCGGGTGTCCGGATGGACAACGCGTGTCTTGTCCGCCAAGCCGATCAAGAAGCTCCCTCCTGCAGGGCGGCTGGCCGGTCTGTTCCTCACGGCACACAGCACGTCCAAGCTCCTCGGGCAGATCCCGTCCGACTTCCCCGAAGCCTGCCGCGCTGCTCTGCCCGACCTCCTGCAGAAGGGGTTCCTCACGGAACTGTCCGAGGACCACTACCGCCTCGACCTGGCCGTACGCCACTTGTCGGGACTGCGCCGCCCCGCCGAAGGCGAGCAGACGACCGAGGCTGCGAAGGCAGAAGGCCAGGTCGAGCGACGCACGCGGCCAGCGGTTCGGTTCGACCCTGACGCCTGGACCCAGTGGAAGCATGCGGCAACCCCCGCGCTGCGACGGCACGCCGAAGCTGTCGAGTACTGCGCTGTGTGCGCGCTCGATCCGGGACAGGTCGCTGCGGCATTCACGGAGCGCGTCCACCCGCAGTTCACCCCCAAGTGGATCAAGAACGCCTACGGCGAGTGGAAAGAGACCCACCCTGACCGCGGCCCGCAGGCAGCCGAGTTCACCGTGGCATTCCGGGTCGAGCACGGCCACGGCCCCTCCCACAACCAGCTGTGCTCGGGCCTGGGCTGGAACGTCTGTCGCTCGGTGCGCGGCTTCATCGTGCGGCGGCTGCTGTCGAACGAATGGCTAATGGACACGAGCCCCGTGCCATGGACGCTACGGCCGGGGGCGATGGCTCAGGCCCAAGGCATCGTGCTGCCCAAGGCGCGAACTTCGGCCACCGCCGCCGTACGCCCTGGGCCGTAGATCCCCTTGATCCAGAGGCTGCGAAAGGCCCTCTGGCGCGTTCACGGGCCCGTCTATACGTTCGCTGACCATGAGTTGGACGTCTGCGCTTGCTGTGTTCGGTGCGGTTACCGGTGCTTTCGGAGTGGTCTGGCAGGTCTGGAGTCACTGGCTGACGGGTGGGAGGGTGCAGGTCCTTGCGATACGCGATCGCCAGGAAGACGGGCGTTGGGTGATGTCGACCTCGGTCATCAACGTGGGGCGCCAGGACGTGATCGTGGTCGGCTACACCCTCTGGCTCGATCGTGACGGGATGTGGTGGAGGCGGCTGAGGTGGAAGATCCGGATGCTGCGGCGGTTCGGGTTCACGCATACGCGCAAGACTCTGGTGACGTGGCCGCCGTCAGTGAGCTTCGGCGGTGAAGCGTGGCTGCGCGACGCAGGCGGCAGCATCCAGTTCCCCAAGTCC
>NZ_JBSHAO010000158.1:0-1918 GCF_053611545.1 Streptomyces sp. NPDC054796
GTGCTGGCCGGCGAGCGCAGCAGCGAGCAGATGCTTGCACTTGGCTGCCAGCAGGTCAGTGGCCTCACGGTTGTCGGGGTCTGTCGCCCAGGCCAGCACGTCGAGGACGGGTCGGTTATGGAGGGCTGCGGCATGCAGCCAGCAGGTGATAAGGGTTTTCGCGTTGAGCGCGAAATAGCCGCCATTTTTGGTCCCCTCTTCGCTTTTCGTGGTCGCGGCGAGGGTCTCGGCACGCTTGCGCGCGACCTGGTATTCCTCGCATCCAGCGGTCAGAGGCCAGCGCAGTTGATTCGGCCAGCCGGACAGTCCTGTCGGGTCCAGCACACAGACCCGGCCGTGTTCCTGCCGCAGAAGCGCATTGCTGTAGAGGACATCGGTCTTGCTGCTGGTGGCGAGAACCGTCCCGCGGAATTCGAGGATCTCGGGAAGAATGATCTGGGAGGTCTTTCCTTCGCGCGGCGGGGCGACCAAGACCATCGATTCCTCGACAGTGATCCAGAGATGGATGTGCGAGGGGTCTGCGCTGCCGATGTAGACGGCGACGTCGCGGATTGTGATGGCTTTGGGATTGTGCTCGGCGAGTGAGGGACGCAGTGATACTGCACGGGTCAGGGCCTGTTGCTCGCCCATGGCCTTCTCCAGCTGGGCCCGGGTCGCCATCCCGTCAGCGCCGTCGAGGCCCCGGCGCTTCCACCACCGATACGTCTTCCATGTCCCCCAGGCCGCTGCGGCGAGCAGGAGAAGGAAGATAGGCCAGAACACGTGCGGGCCGGCTACGCCCGCGCTCGGCGGCCAGGCGGCTGCCGGGTCGCCGGGGTGGCGGAAGACGGTGACGACTGCGTGGCCCGCGGAGTCCCAGGTGATGGCCGCTGGCCGTCCGTGTGCCAGGAGACCGGACACAAGCGCGGTCAACCACAGCAGCGCGGTGAGCGCGAACGCCGCGATCAACGGGAGGATCCACACGGCATCGCGTCCGAGGCGCAGGCGCGCCGCGGTCTTGGGGGTAGCGGCTTTCGGTATCATGCTGAGGACCCCTTGTGGAGCCGTATCATCGGGGCCGACGCCGGTGCGCTCTGGCGTTCCGCAGGCTCACGTTGCCCCTCCGTCATCCGGAGGTTGGTGTCCGTCAGCCGGATCTCCAGCGGGGTCCGGATATGTTCCACCAGGTTGATGCGCGACCCCACCTGCCAGATGGCCCGTCCTGGCGCGCACACGTTGGAGCCGTCCGTCAGCGCCGTGCGTGCCCAGTCGGGAAGTCCCAGGTAGTTGGCGGTGGTCTCGGCCTCGTCCCGGTCCATGTGATAGAGGATTCGGGTCGCGGTCAGTTTCAGGATGGCCGCCGCTTCCGGGGCGTGCTCCAGCAGCAGGTCCCCGAGGTGGTGCAGGACCGCCCAGAAGGAGAGGCCCAGGCGCCTGCCGTACCTGATCAGCTCCTCGAACAGCCTTGCCACCGGGCGGTGGGAGAGGATGTGCCACGCTTCCTCGACGATCAGAGTTCTCTTGATCAGGTCATTCGGTTTGATCCATCCGAACCGCAGCCAGGGCCCGATGACCGCCATCAACAACGGCATCGCCTCGCCCTCGCGCGGCAGCTTCGTCAGATCGAAGATGATCAGCCGGGCGTCGAGGTCGATCCCCTCGGTCGTCGGACCGTCGAACATGCCGTGCAGGTCACGGTTGGGGTTGCACAGTGAGTCCAGGGCGAGCGCGGCCGGCTGGCCCCACTCCACCAACTCCTCGTCAGTAACTGGCTGTTGCCCGAGAAGGGTCGGCTGCGGGGCGGTCAGCCCGTCCAGGACATCGGAGAGGATCGCCACGCGGTGCTGCTTGCGAGCGGCGGCGATGGCCGTCTTGTGGGCCTCGGCCAGGGCGAATTTGGTCTGTGAGGTGAGAGGGCCGGTGAGGATCTCCATCGTGG
>NZ_JBSHAO010000159.1:0-1200 GCF_053611545.1 Streptomyces sp. NPDC054796
GGAGGGGGCCGCTCCTCGGCGCTGCATTGCTTTGGCCATTGCGTGGTGGCCGATTGCAGGCCGCACGCGCTCAAAGAATCACCGTTTCGGTCACACTGGCCTTCGGGAATTCTCCCAATTCCCCTTCCGGGGCCCGGATGCTGAAGTTGACCCGTATCCCAATAGGGCATAGATTTACCTATGTCGAAAAGGGGCGAGGTGAATCTCAAAAACCCACCCACTGGAGATGCTTGGCAGTGAATAGACCTGCGCGGTCATCGATCCTTTAAAAATCCATAGAGTGCTTCATCGGAATCCGTAGAACATTGATCTGAAATCTAGAAGGGGGCAGGGAAAAGCCCCCGGGGAACCCACATTTCGGAATGGAGTCACCTACGTGACCGACACCCCGATTTCCATGACCGATCTCGCCATCGCTATCCGAGAGGAGGCAGAGGTTGAAGTGAACCACAACTTCGGCAAGTCGGTACTGGTCACCCTCCCCAGTTCCGGGGACGAGATCGCACTGTGGCCCGCACCCTCCAAGCCCTCCGCACCCTTGACTCTGTTCTGGCTGCGCCAGACACCGGAGGGCAAGAAGACCGACCACGGCCAACTGGACTGGCCCGCCGACCCCAGACCCATCGTGGACTGGGTCATCAGTGTGGCTTACTCGGCCGACGAGGTCGGCCCGCAGTACGCGCCGGTGCTCGCCACACTGCACGAGCACAACGTCAACGCCACTCTCACCCAGGTCCAGGGCGTCGGTTTCCTCCTCCACGTCGCCCTCCCCGACTCCACCTACCTGGTCATCGGAGAGGACGAGGGCCTGCCCAGCCGACCGGACCAGGTGGAGAACTGGCACGTGCAGCACGAGGCCGTGAACGATCACATCGCCGTCGTCTTCCACGGCCCCGAGCTCCACGCCATGGTCGCCGCCACCCAGCGCTACCTCCAGGGAACGGCCATCCGCTACGGCGGCCACCACCCGCTCGGGACTCCCGCGCCCGGCGAGCACGCTGCCGGGCCGGACAGGCTCTGCCGCCTACTCGCCGAACTGTCCGGCCTGAGCCGCTTCGACCGCAGGGCCCCAGGGGGAGCCGTGATCACCGTCTTCGATCCCGACGGCTACAACGGTGCCAGCGCCGACGTCCCCGCCGAACTCGTGGTGCGTATCTGCCGCCTTCTCTCCGTCGAGAAGCGAGTTATCGAGTCCTACGG
>NZ_JBSHAO010000159.1:1210-1898 GCF_053611545.1 Streptomyces sp. NPDC054796
CAAACCCGCCCCCCCCACGCCCCGGAACCCACAGACACGGGAAAAGAACTTGAGCCTCACATTCACCGACATGTATGCGGGTGCGGGCGGTTCCAGTACGGGCCTCGTCAATGCAGGTCTCGAACTCAAACTCGCCGCTAACCACTGGCAAGTCGCGGTGGACACGCACACTGCCAATCACCCGGAAGCAGAACACCTCTGCGCCGAGATGGAATACTACGACATGAGGCGCCTCCCGAAGACGGACATTCTTTGGGCAAGCCCCATCTGCACGGAGATAAGTCCCGCCGGGGGACGCCCCCGAACCAAGGGACAAGTGGACGACGAGCAGTGGAAGGCACTCCCGGAAAAAGCATTCCAGCGAACCCGGGCCACGGCTTTCGAAGTCATCCGCGCCGTAATGATCCACCGCTACAAGGCTGTATTAGTCGAGAACGTCATCGAGTTCGCGACCGACTGGGAATTATTTGACTGGTGGCTGGCCGGAATGTCCCAGCTGGGCTACGACTACCAGATCGTCTGCGTCTCGTCGGCACACATCGGGGACGCGTTCAACCTCCCCGCACCCCAGTGGCGCGACAGGCTGTACATCGTCTTCACCCGGACCGGGATGCGTCTGCCGGACGTCAAGCCGAAGCCGCTGGCGTTCTGCGAAGCCTGCGACCAGGACGTACACGCGGTGCAGACA
>NZ_JBSHAO010000160.1:0-1892 GCF_053611545.1 Streptomyces sp. NPDC054796
GTCCGCCAGCAGCAGCTGGGCGGAGGGAATCGCCGCCTGCGCCGCCTACCGCTCAGCACACGGCAACCTGGAGCCTCCCCGCGGCTGGACGACCACGGAAGGGCTTCCCTTCTACAGCTGGCTCGAATTCGGTGACGGAAGGCGCGGGAGTGAGGACGGCGGAGTCGGCAACCAACTAAGCCACGAGTCCCAGACCACGGAAAATGTGCACGACGCCCGAATCCAGTGTCACCACTCCACTTTCATGAGGCAAAAGATGCCAACTCGCCTGCGAATCGCCGTGATCTCCTCCGGCCCCACTGAATTCTCCACAATCCACGCCGCCTGCACGGACGCCGGCCACCTTCCCGTCGCCTATTTCTACGGTCGTTCTCTTCGCTCTGGCGGCCCGAATCTCGACGACGCGGGCGAGATGACGGCGTCGATCCTCGACGCCGTTCCACCAGGAATGGACCTGCTGCTCCCCGGTGACATGAAGGGGCTTTCCCTGGCGCTGCAGGGCTACCGACCGGACCTTCTGATCGTCTTCGGATTCGCCTGGAAGCTCCCGCCCCACGTTCTGGCGATCCCGCCGCTCGGCGCATTGAATGTTCACGTGTCCATGCTGCCCAAGTACCGTGGCCCCGCACCCCTGTTGTGGGCGATTCGCGATGGCGATCCGAGCAGTGGCATCACCGTGCACCGCATGGACCACGATTTCGACACCGGGAACATCCTCGCCCAGCAGGACGGCATTCCCCTCCCCGACGACATTACCTGGGAGAGCTACTGCACGGACGCGATGCCCATCGTGCATGAGTTGCTCCGCACCTCGCTGGACCGGGCAGTGGCCGGTGACGCGGGTGCACCCCAGGACGATTCGGCAGCCAGCTACGCCGGATTCATGGAACCGGAATTCTCCTTCATCGACTGGACCAACAGCGCCCGCACTATTCATCACCAAGTCAGAACGCACCGCTTCATGCGCTCGCCCGAACGTCCGCTCGCCAGGGTCGACGACCGGTGGCTGCACGTGCAGCGCACCAGCCTGGAACCGGCCGACGGACTCCTAGTCACCTGCGGCGACGGGCACCCGCTGTGGATCACGGAATCCGCGACGGCGCAGCCACCAGAGCAGCGGGAAGGAGAATGAAGGCGGTTGGGCGCGGGAGGAGAGCAGGTGGTGGGCGGCCGGTGCGGGCCACTGCAGCACGCGGGGTACGACTGCACCGAACGCGCATCATCTCGGAGTCGCACCACGTACCGGCTCAGCCTGGTGCGCTACCGTCGTGATGTCTACCCCTCACCAAGCACCGGCACTTTCTCTTCGCTGCCGGGTAGCAACGTCCCTGCGTACCCTGCGGTAGTGCAGCCACCAAGCCGGGTCCAGCCCCAGTAGTTTCACTCGACGATTCCGCCTGCGTACCCCCTGGACGCATTGCTTCGCTCGGAGGGCCACGCTGCCAGGACGGGTCAGCCGGAAGAATTCCGGCTGAAAGATCGGCCTCGTCGCGCCGAGTCGACCGATGCTCATGACACCCAATGCGGGAGCACTGAGGCGGCACTCTATCCACAGCCCAGCTGCCGCGTTGGTCACTCGTACGCGGTTCTGCCTGCGTTCTACCGCCGCGCGCTTCCAGCCGCGCACGCTGCGGACAGCGTGAGCGATCTCGTCCAGACGGTGGGCAGCATTCGGTTCGGCGGCGGTTCCGTCCTCCATATATCCTCCAAGGCGTCTGGGATATTCCTCCCTACGCCCGACCCCACCCGAAGGAACGACGGTCGTTTCGGTCTGATGCTTCAGTAGCCGTTCCGCCGACCGCGTCGCCAAGCCCAGAATGCGCCAATGGCGGATATACCGAGGGCCTGAAATGCGACGACGGGGGTGTCGGCTTTCGAGGCAGCCAGGATTC
>NZ_JBSHAO010000161.1:0-1845 GCF_053611545.1 Streptomyces sp. NPDC054796
GAGAGCCTGGCGGCTCTTATGTTGGCCTGACGGCCAACAACTTAACGGGCCTGACGGCCCGTTAAGTGTCACATCGTCATGCCTGACGGCATGACGCATTGTGGTGGTTGAGGTGAGGATGGGGTTGGGGCCTGGCGGGCCCAACTTGGTGAGTGAGGAACGGGCCTGACGGCCCGTTAAGTGACACATTGGGTTTCAGGCCTGACGGCCTGAAGTTGTGTTGGTGAGTGTCGGTGCCTGGCGGCACCTTGTGATGTCATAAAAGGTTGGTTGCACAGTTACTTGGGTTGGCTCCTTCCCTCCCTGGCGGGAGGGGCTTGTTGGTCGGCCAGTGTGCCGGGCCTGCCGGCCCCGCACGAATACTGACACGGTGTGGCTCTCTGACGTTGGCTGCGGGCTGATGTGTCCTGGGCCCTGACGGGCCCAGGACTGCTGTCAGCGAGGCGGGTGCGGGTCGGTGTTCTGCCAGTTGTGACGAGCGCGTTATGTGCAGTGCCCTGCAGTGAGCAGTGGGGGTGCTGCGGGTGCTGCACGGTAGAGGCATGGCCGCGGGGATACCTAGCGAAGGAGGAGCGACGTGTCCAACGCCAGCGAAAACTTGGAGCGCACTGGCGGAGCAGCAGCACTGGAGGTAAGGGCTGAAGCAGCGGAGATGTTCGTGGAAGTGCAGCGGGCCGACGCGAAGGGGACGGCGTTGTGCGGCGTGGCGGGTGGGCTGCTGGCTCTGGATACGGCGGTGCTGCCGTCTGCATCGGAACGCAGTGGGCCAGCGGTGGCGTTCTTGGTGTGTGCGGCTGTTCTTCTGGGTGCGGCGCTCGTCGCCGCGATCTCGGCGGTGCGTCCTGTCCTGCCGCGCGGGGGTGGTCTGAGGGTGTTCATCTGCGCGGGGGCAGGGGCTAGTGCTCAGCATGAGGAAGTGTTACCGGGCGTGCGATTGGTGGATGCCGACGAGCAGCTGGGGGTGGAGGCGGAGCGGCTGATGCTGTTCACCTGGCTGGCGAGCAGGAAGTTCCGGGCCATCAGGTGGGCTGCTGACTTCACGTCAGCAGCTATGCCTATGGCCGGAATTGGGCTATTGAGCATGTACATCCCTGCTTGAGAACATCGCGGCATGACGGACGGCCACTGCGTTCGGGGGGAAGCATGTATCAGCCGCATGCCCGTGTCATCAGTCAGTCTCTGTGGTCGCAGATGTGCGGCCTCGCCCCAGTGCGCGTGAGGCCGGCCCGGAGCGTGCTGCTACGTCAAGGGGACCCCGGTACGCATGTCCTCGTGCTGGTCTCCGGCTCCATCCTGGTGACGCTGACCGGATCAAACGGGGAGAGGACACTGCTGGCAGTGCGCGGCGCCGGTGAGCTGCTGGGGGAACTGGCTGTCTTGGACCGCGAACCGAGGACGGCGTCGGTCATCGCCGCCGAGGAGTGCCGGGTGCATGTCGTTCCCGCTCCTGATTTCCTCGCCTTCGTGGACCACCACGGGCTGCAGGCCACGCTGTTGCGGCACGCCATCGCACGGGTGCGTGAGGCGGAGACGGTCCGACTGGAGATGGCCACCGCCCCGGTGCCAGCGCGTCTGGCCTCGGCTCTCGGACGGCTGCTACATGCCTCCTCCGCTACTGGTACCGAGTACGTCGTGCGTCTGACCCAGACCGAGCTGTCGCAGATGATCGGCGCGTCCCGCAACGCGGTGGGGGCGGCGCTGCGGCCGTGGCGCGAGCGGGGATGGATCGCCACGGGCACCGGCGGAGGACTCTTCGTCCGCGACTTCCCCTCGATCGAGTCCCACGCGCATGCACAGAGGTAGGTGACCGATGGCACGTGGGTGGTGCCCACTGGTGGGCACCTC
>NZ_JBSHAO010000162.1:0-1833 GCF_053611545.1 Streptomyces sp. NPDC054796
CATCCGCGGCTGGCCCGGCGGACGGCGAGAGTGAATTGGCCCGCCTCCAGCTCCCGCGTGCTGGAGGCGTGGACGGCGAACTGCAGCTCCGTATGCGGCGGCAGCGCTCCGGGAGCGGGCTCCTGCTCGGCGAGCCGGCCGATCAGGTCCTCGTCCAGGACGAGTTCCCTCTCCTCGGCGGCGGCCTGCTGGGCCAGCGCGGTCAGCAGGGCATCCCGCCGCGAGACGGGAGACTGCGGGGCGCGGGGGGTGCCGTGGAAGTCCTCGGGCAGCCCCAAACCGCGGTCCAGGTCGAGGAGATCGGACACGGGGACCAGGACGTCCTCGCCGTAACGGGCCTGGAAGCGGGCCCGGTAGCGCCGCCACGCCGCGGCCCCGTGCGGTTCGGGGGCGGTGCGGGCCAGGGCCCCGGCGGCGGCCTCGGCCTCCCACGCGACGGCCCGGGGCAGGACGAGTTCGGCGTCCAGGCCCAGATCCAGGGCCAGAGGTACGGGTACTTCGGCGTGCTGGCGCATACGCGCGGTCAGCGCCGAGCGGCGCTCACGGCCCGCCGTGGCGGGCTGCTGGTTGTGGGCGTTCATCAGCGCGTGGATCTGGCCCAGCGCGGCCGTCAGGCCGCCGGCGGCCTCGGTGTGCTCAGTGCCGGAGCGCCGCAGCTCGGCAACGAGGTACCCGAGCGCGTCGGGCTCGGTGGCATGGGGCTGGAGGCTGGTGATCAGGATGCGGTGAGAGAGGAGCGTGTCCAGCAGTTCCTGGGCGTCCGCGACCTCGAACCCGCCGACCGCAGCGGTGATCTTCCGCGCCAGGTCCAGATAGTCCACTGGTGTGCTCGCCCCGTGCACGGCAGCGCGGACCGCCGGGGTGCAGCGCACGGAGACCTCGTGCACGGCGGTGCCGACCGTCCCCGGGATGCGGGGCTGCCAGGGCAGGACCAGCCGCCTGCCGCGGACCTCCAGGACGTTGGAGGCCACCAGCCGCAGCCTGTGCCGCACTTCGGGGAGATCTTCCAGTTGCTGGATGATCCGGGCCAGCCACTCTCCGTCGGCGCGGGCCACGGCCCGGTGTCCGGTGCCCCAGCGGGCCTGGGCGTGGTCACCGAAGCGGGCCTCGGCCACGCCGGCGAACAGGCCGAGAGGGTCGGGTCGGTGGCGCAGACGCTGGACGTAAGGGGCGAGAGAGAGCAGCAGACGGCGGGCGGTGTCCGCCGAAGCAGGAGACTCTTGGTCTGCCTGGCCATCGAGCTCGCGCGCCAGAGCCGGACTCACATGCCGCACCGCGTCCGCCACCTCCGGAATCAGCCAGACCGTCGTTGCCCAGGTGCACCAGGCACGGACGCCGGACGGTGAGGTATCGCCCAGGTCGGGCCACGGCGGGATGGGGAGCTGGGAGTGGGGCGCGGCGCGCACTAGCAGGGGGCGCTGCGCGGTGTAGAGCGGGCGGCTCTTCGCGCCCGCCGCCCGGCGGGGGAGCGGGCCGGGCACGGCGGGGGTGGCGAAGAACGCCTCCAGGGCGCCTGCGGTGCCCGGGACCTCGACCTCCCGCACGTCCAAGTCCGGGGGCGTCCGATGGCCAGGGGCCGGTGCGGTCTCGTCGGGAACGATGGAATCCTCCAGGCGGACGAGGCGGTCTATGGGGTGGACAGGGCGAGCGCGGCGTCGTCGGCGGTGGAGGATGACTGCGAGCAGCGCGGCGAGGGCGAGGAGGCTCATCGGGCCCATCGGGTGTGTGTCCGGTCGTGTCTGATGAGGGGTCATGCGGCAGGCGGAGGGTTGTCGGGACCGGTGGCGGGGGAGCGGGCGAGGGTGTTGTTGAGGGCGCGCACGGGATCACCGT
>NZ_JBSHAO010000163.1:0-1788 GCF_053611545.1 Streptomyces sp. NPDC054796
AAGAAGGCCACTGAACCTCACTGGCAGCGGAACCGCCACCCACCTCAGAGGCCCGGGACAGTCAGCAGCCGCTTTTGCGCCGGTGGATACGCGTCGGCGAAGCACCAGTGTCGAACGGATCACGGAGAAGGCTGGGGCGGCCTCCAACCTCGCCAAAGGGGGACCTCCGAGGCACATGGATGCCGAATGAACTGGAACTATATGAATCGGGTGCGCTCGGACCGCATCCCGTCGAACCGCGGCGCCCCGGCGGCGGTCCGGCATGGCCGTGTTCGCGGTACCCACTTGCAGGGTGGCGCACTCTTGTCTGTCATCTCATAAACACTTGTTGTCAAGTTTGCATGTATGTACCTTCCTCGCTGTGACCCGACTTCGGGTCGACCTCTCCGTGACGAGGGTGAAAGGGAGTCGGGGAATGCGCGTTTCACAACACCTTGTGCATCTTGCGGCGAGTGGTGACATCGGCACCCTTGTGAACGGGCGGTCTCCGGTCTGGGGCCCGTTCGGAGAACTGGGCACAACGGGGCGGACGGTGATCCAGGTCCTCATGGCGGGCGTGGTTCTCGTCCTGCTGGGACGCGCGATCCTCGGCGCCGTGCACCTCAAGATCGGTGAGGGGCAGCACGACGTCGCACAGGTCAGCCGGGGCAAGAAGGAGATTGCTGGCAGCCTCGTCGGGGCCTTCGTCGTTGCCTCGACAGGAACGATCTTTACTGTCGTGTACGGGATGGGCATCTGATGGCCCGCCGCATCGCCCGTGGCAGGGGCACCCGGGTCCTGGTCGATGAGCCGCCGACCGAAACGGTGAGCGATAGGCCCTGGTGGCGGGGGATGGCCGTCACCGGAGCCGTATTTCTCGCGGTGGTCGTCCTCGCGGTGTTCATGGGCCTTTCCCCGGGTGGCAGCGGCGCCGGGTCCGACGGCCAGAGCCAGACCGCACCGGCGGAGAAGAACACCACGGGAGGGGACACCAAGAACACAGCGAAGAAGCTGGTCAATGGTGTCCCGGTCGGCTACGCCCACAGCCAGGCCGGCGTGGTTGAGGCCGCGGTGAACTACCAGGTGGCGCGTTCGTCCGCCGCCTACTTCACCGATGAGAAGGCCCGGCACGCGACGCTCACCGCGATGATGACCCGTCAGGCGCTGGAGCGGCAGATCCGCAACGACGACAGCGGGATGCAACAGGTCCTCACCTCGCTGGGCGTCACCGCCGACAGTGCGGACGAGCTGGTCGCGCGTGGTGCGGCGATGGGCACCCGGATCGCCACGTATACCAGCCAGGTGGCCACCGTCGAGGTGTGGATGGCCGGGCTCGTCGGCGTCGCGGCCGAGAACGCCCCGATGCCGGTATCCGCGTCGTGGACCACCTACACGCTGACCCTGCAGTGGGAGTCCGGTGACTGGAAGGTGTCCGCAATCACCTCCGTCGACGGCCCAACCCCTCTGGAGGCGGGCAGCGACAGCCCTACCACCCTCGACGAGTTCCGCACGGCAGACCGGAAGTTCAATGCGCCCCCGTATGTCGGCTGAGACCCGGGGTTGGATGCGGGCCCGTCTCGTCTGGGTGACTGGCCTGACCGCCACGCTCACCATCCTGCTCGCCCAAGGCCAGGCCCAGGCGAACAACTTCTCCGACTGGTCGTGCAAGAACATTCCGTTCGCCGACAAGGTCTGCGACGTCGTCGAGGAGACGAACCAGGCGATCGATTTCGCGAGCGACCCCCTGGGGTACATCGCCCAGTTCTTTAACAACGCCGTGACCAGTGTCTTCACGCAGATGATGAACTG
>NZ_JBSHAO010000164.1:0-1001 GCF_053611545.1 Streptomyces sp. NPDC054796
CGTACGTACTGCTCTGGACCGCCACAAGTTCCGGTGGAGCCGTAATCAGGGTTTCTGGTACCTGCGGCGGAACATGAGCCGGCCCACGCGGGACCTCCACGTGCGGGATCTCACCGACGAGCTGATCCGTATCGGACGTCCCTTCCGGATGATCGAGGAGCCCGCGCAGGACATGGCTCCCGAGGCCGTCATCCCCGTGGGGGTGCCGTACCCGTCGAAGGAGGAGGCCCAGCAGGACTTCTGGAAGGTGCACGGCGCGCTGTCGGGGCTCAAGGACACTCCGGCGGGCCGACGACTGGTCGGTCGGGGCCTCACCGATCAAGGAGTGCCGACCCGGCCGGACGGGCAGGCGGTCTGGCTGGCGATGGAGGAGCTGTGCGACGGGCCAGTGGGGCGCGTTAGTGATCCGTTCACACACTCGGCCGACACGATGGTCGAGCGCAGCAACAAGCTCGCCCGCACCGTCCTGGCCCTTACCCAGAATCTGGAGGAGGAGCGCTACCGGGCCCCCGTAGTGATGGATCACTTACGCACGATGAAACAGTACGCCGTGCAATTGGCCTCGCGTATCACCGCGACCGCCCAGCAGGGAGACGACTGGCAGGCAATCTTCGGCGCCTCCGCCCTTCCGGCGGAGCAGACCGAGCGCGAGCTCTCGGAACCGGTCGGACAGGAGCCTGCCACGGCGCAAGACGGCTCTGGCCATCGCGACGTACGTGAGGATGGGCATGCGTCCGTACCGACCTCCCAGGTTGCTGGACATGAGCTGGCCCGGGTGCGGCAGCCGCAAGTCGAGATCACCGTGGCGGCCAGGAGCGCCGGGGGGCACCTGCTGATCAACGTCGCCATCCCTGCAGAGCACACCGGTACTGCCCAAGAGGTTCCCGATCTGCGCGGCGCCGACATACCGGGCCTGGCGCTGCCCGCTCATGCCGCGCTGCCCCTCCTGCAACGACCCGCGACGCGCACCGACTCACTCGTGTCCGACGAGGAGGTCGACT
>NZ_JBSHAO010000164.1:1011-1765 GCF_053611545.1 Streptomyces sp. NPDC054796
GTACCTGCCCGATGGCCCGGTAGCACCGGCCTGGAACGCCCCCACCGTCCGCGCGGTGATCCAGCGGACGGCCCGCGATCTGCTGCGTGACTCCATGGCCCCCGACCCCGACGAGGTCGCGGAGTGGCTGGTGAGCGCTGCAAGCGAGAGTCCCGCTCTGGTCCAGGCCGCACCCGCCGCCGAAGAGGCCGAATTCCTCACTGTCTTCGCGAGCGCCGCTGACGAACTGATCACCGACAGCGGCTCGGAACACCTGCTGTGGACCTACCTCAAGGAGGACGGAGGCCGCCAGATCCTTGATCTGGCAGGTCCCCGTGCCTACCGGCAGCTGCGTGCACGGCCCATGGCTCGCGTGCCGCAAGAGCCCGGCTCGTCCGTCCCCGGCGAGCCGCCCGCGGCCTCGCCTGCCGATGAGAGCGCACGCGAGCGGAAGCGTGCCGAGTTCCGGGCCGAGAGCGAACGCTGGGCCGCCGCGACGCACGAGGACGCCCGGGAAAGGGCCGTGCGAGCGGCCCTCGCCGATGATCATCTGCGAGGGCTGCTGGTGAACGGGCAACCCCGCGAGGATGCCCGTCAGTTGTTCATGGACTGGCTCAGCGGCGCCGACCTTTCGGCAACAGGCGCGGGAGGGGGAAGGTTCCGGGACTGGTTCCGCCACGCCGGCCAGGGAGTGGAGGAACAGTACGCCGATGGCGCCTTCGAGCAGGTGTACGCCGCCGTGGCCGCGGTGCCGACCGAACAGACGGGGCAAGAC
>NZ_JBSHAO010000165.1:0-1736 GCF_053611545.1 Streptomyces sp. NPDC054796
CGATTCCAGCTACGAAGTCGTCATGGCCAATGCCCTTACCGCCGCCGGACGCGCCTACGTCAAACCGGTCCGGTACGACGGAAGTAATCTCGTCTTCCCCGACTTTGTTCTCACCGATACCTGCCCCAACTCCTACGTCGAGGTGTACGGAATCCATGGCAGGGAGTCGTATGACCAGCGCAAGCGCGTGAAACAGGCTCACTACCAACGGCAAGGGGCCGGGTTGGTCGAGTGGGACGTAACCACTTCGATTCCCGACGTTCGTCGCCGCTGAGCTCAGCTCTTCACTCGGTGGCGCTGGGCGAGTGGGGCCTCGCCGAGGGGCGGTTTACCCGACCTCGTCATGCCTGTGGAGGGGCTGGCTGCGCAGCAGGGGGAGCCACTGCGAGGGCAGAGCACCCTCGGCCTTGAAGACGGCGATGAGCTCGGCTCCCGCAGCAGGGACGAAAAGTCGCGGGTTCGCGCGGTGCGCCAGGGACGGACGAGGCGGTCGAAGACCTCCAGAACGTTGGCCGGGCGTATGAGGGAGACGTGGCTCTCAGCGACCGCGTGTGCACCAGGATAGGCCCCTATCTGGCAGCGAGGAGAAAATGCGGATGCGTCGCCCGGTACGGCCTCGCCGCGCTTTTCCGCGACGAACCGCACATGGCTTCCGTTCACCGCGAACGCGCATGACGACGGTTCGGGCCGCCTGGTCGAGGGCTTCGAAGAACGGGTCTGCCATGGCCAGGAGAGTAGCGCGGCAGGTCCGGCTGCGGCACACCGTTCGTCCAGATCGGGCTCACCAGTAGCGCGGCTCCAGGTCGATGTCAGGCGCCGGGCCTCCGCTGGGCGGGAACGGCGGCTCCGATGAGAAGGGGCCCGGTTCGCTCGTGTCCGGATTGATGTCCTGCCGCGCCGGGCCCTCCACCGGGCAGGCGCACACGTTGCTTTGCCGTTCCCAGCACAGCGGCCCTGCGTCCGACTCCGGGGAGTCCGGAACACGCTAAGCCCTTCTTGGCCAAGGCCGTGCGACTGGGGGAGGAACCGCGTGACCTCGGCACGCGTAAGAACGTCGAGCGCCCGCTTCTGTTACACCCCCGCTCTGCGGGGCGAAGCATCAGTCGGAGGCTGGGCCGCGATCAGGATTTGAAGCGCGACCTGCTCCTCGTCGGCGCGACGTACAGCTTCGAGGACGATGTGGGCCTCGGCTACGGCGACCGCACGTTCGTCTTCGCTGAGCCGGCACCAGGGTGTGCGCTCGGCGCCGCCTGCGGCCAGGACCTCGCGGCGGGTCTCGTAGAAGTGGCGGGCCAGGGCCATGACGCCAGGCATGTTCATCATGCCGGAGGGAACGTCACCGGGCCGGCACCTGTGACATCTTGCCGGGGCTGCGCGTCTCCGTCAGGGCACCGGAAGCCACGCAGAAGAAAGATGCAGCCCTTCTGGTATAGGCGACCCATCCGAAGGCACTAGGCCACGAGGAGCCACACCTTGTGCCCCAAACAGATCAACCTGGCCACGGGAGAACTGCGCGCCGGAGAAGTCGACGGTGCCGCCGGAGAAATCCGTGTGGGAGAAGTTGACGGTGCCGCCAGAGAACTGCGCCTGGAGGAAGTTGACGGTGCCGCCGGAGAAAACGGACTGAGTGAAGTGGACCGTGCCTCCGGAGAACAGCGCGTTGACGAAGCCGACTGTACTTCCGGAGAACTGCGCGTCGGTGAAGTCTACTCTACTTCCGGAGAAGTCTGCATAGG
>NZ_JBSHAO010000167.1:0-1599 GCF_053611545.1 Streptomyces sp. NPDC054796
GGTCTACCTGGCCGTGCTGGAACTCTACAGCCAGGACACCAAGCAGGCGCTGTCGACCGCACCCGGCATCGAGGCGGTGGTCACGCTCCTGGAGGAGCGGGGCGAACTCGCCCAGGCCGGAGGAGCGGCGTACGTACGCGGCCTGGCCACCGTGTACGCCTCGATGCACAAGGCCACCCAAGCCGCCCACACCGTCCGCGCCCTGGCCATGCTGCGCCGTCTGAAGAATGCCGCCCAGCACGTCGAGTCCCTCGCCGACGAAGCAGAAGCCGAGACCGCCGAGCACGTGGCCGACACCGCCCAGGCCGAGATCCTCGCCGCCTGCACCGGCCGCCCCGAGTCCCTCCTCCCGGCCCTCACACTCGGCGACGTGCTGGAAGGGGCCCTGGACGAAATCGAATCCCTCAGCAGGCCGAACAACCTCACGGGCGTGCCCACGGGCTTCACCGACCTGGACGCCTTCACCGGCGGCCTGCGGCCCGGCCAGCTCATCGTCCTCGCCGGACGTCCCGCCATGGGACAGACCACTCTCGCCACCGACCTGCTGCGCTCCGCGGCCATCAAGCACGCGCTGCCCGCCGCGATGTTCACCCGCGACGCCACCGCCAACGACATCGGCATGCGCCTCATGGCCGCAGAGGCCCGCGTGCCCCGGCACCACATGCTCACCGGCTCCCTGACCGACGAGGACTGGACACGGCTCGCCCGGGTGATGCCCGGCATCGCCGATGCGCCGATCTACCTGCAAGACGACGCGAACTCCAACTTCACCCAACTGCGCGCGCAGTGCCGCCGCCTGCGCGCGCTCCGCGACGTGCGGCTCATCGTCATCGACACCATCCAGATGCTGGATTACGGCACCCGGCCCCTCGGCAGCCGCTACGAAGAGGTCTCCGAGATCGCCCGTCGGCTCAAACTCCTCGCGCTGGAGCTGGAGATCCCCATCGTTGCGGTCTCCACCCTCAACCGGAACCCGGAACAGCGCGAGGACAAGAGACCGCGCCTGAACGACCTGCGGGACTCCGGCGCTCTGGAGGACGTCGCCGACCTGGTCATCCTCCTGCACCGTGAGGATGCCTACGACAAGGAATCCCCCCGCGCGGGCGAAGCTGATCTGATCATCGCCAAGTTCAACAACGGTCCCACTGACACCGCCGCGTGCACCGTCGCATTCCAGGGGCACTATGCTCGTTTTGTTGATATGGCTACGACTTGAGGCTGTGCTTGTGGCATCTCAGATGCCATGGCCGTATCTCACGAACGATGGCCAAGTGGTGGCCACTCGCCTGAAGGTCACCGTCGAGTTCGCCGACTGAGACCGGTGGTCCCGCCCGGTTCCGGCCGGGCCCGGGCCGGTCACCACCGTGATCGGACAGTCCAGGAAGCGGGCCACGACGTCGATCGTGTCCTGGACGTGCGGCAGACGGAGTTGGTGCCCGGTCTTTCGCACCCACGTCTGCTCGTACGACTGCCGACGGCGGATGCCTCTCGCACTGCCTGGCCAGGGGATTGGGCAGCAGAGGCAATCGGGGTTAGCTCAGGCCGGGTTCGCCGCGTAGGTCTCGGCTTGTGCGCGCCACATGATGGCGTAGGTGCCCT
>NZ_JBSHAO010000168.1:0-1598 GCF_053611545.1 Streptomyces sp. NPDC054796
CCAACCCCCACACCCACATCAGCCACCACCCCCTCCAACAACACCCCAAAAGCCCGCACCAAACCCTCCACCGAACCCCGATCAAACAAATCCGTCGAGAACTCGAAGTCCCCTTCGAGTCCGTTTCCGGCGCCGGTTTCGGAGATGAAGAGGGAGAGGTCGAACTTGGAGAAGCTGACGTCGGCCTCGACGAGGCTGATGTCGGCTCCGGGGAGGGTGATCTCGCGACGGCCGAGGCCGGGCAGCGAGGAAGAGGATTTCCGGGAGCCGTGCGTGGTGCTGTAGCTGTAGGAGACCTGGAAGACGGGGTGGCGGGACAGGTCGCGCTGGGGCCGCAGCTCCTCGACCAGCTTCTCGAAGGGCAGGTCCTTGTGCGCGTCCGCGTCGAGCATGGACTCGCGGACCTGGTGGAGCGCGTCGAGGAAGGTGTCACCGGGCTTGACGCGCGAGCGCATGACGAGGGTGTTCACGAAGAGGCCGATCAGGTCCTCGGTCTCGATGTGGTCGCGGTTGCCCACGGCGTAGCCGATGCACACGTCGTCCTGGCGGGAGAAGCGGTGGAGCAGGACGTTGAAGGCCGCGGCCATCGTCATGAAGAGGGTGACGCCGTGCCGTTCGCTCAGCGCGCGCAGCTGGTCGCTGAGTTCGGCGGGCAGCTCGAACGGCACGATGGCTCCCGCGTAGGTGGAGATCTGGGGGCGCGGCCTGTCGGTGGGCAGGTCGATGCTCGCGGGGGCGCCGTCGAGGTACTCGCGCCAGAAGTCAAGGTGTCCGTCCAGCACGTCGCCCTGGAGGTAGGTGCGCTGCCAGGCGGCGAAGTCGGCGTACTGGATGGGCAGAGCGGGGAGCGGCGAGTGGCGGCCTTCGCGGAACGCCTCGTAGAGCGCGGTGAGTTCGGTGAGGAGGACGTCGAGCGACCAGCCGTCGGCGACGATGTGATGCAGCGTCACCATCAGGATGTGTTCCCGCTCGGCGAGCCGGATGAGCCCGGTGCGCACCAGTGGGCCGAGTTCCAGGTCGAAGGGCTGCTCCGCGTCGGCGTCGAGCAGTGCGATCGCCGCGGCCTCGGGGTCGGCCGCGTCCGAGACGTCGCTCAGGTGGAGGGGGACCGTGGTGTGCGGGACGACCTGGAGCACGGGGAGGCCGCCGTGGGTGCCGTACACGCTGCGCAGGACGTCGTGGCGGCGGATCACCTCGTCGAGCGCGGCCTCCAGCGCGGGCACGTCGAGGGAGCCCTTGACGCGCCAGGCGGCGGGCACGTTGTAGAGGCTGTTGTCGGGTTCGAGCTGGTCGAGGAACCACATGCGCAGTTGGGCCCAGGAGACGGGTGCGGGGCCCTCGTACTGTCCGGGGGCGAGGGGCACCTCGTGGGTGGAGCGCGCCCGTGCGACGGCGACGGCGAGTTCGCCGACGGTGGGCGAGGTGAACAGCTCGCGCAGGGCGATGTCCGCGTGCAGGGTCCTGCGGATGCGGGCGATGACTTGGGTGGCGAGGAGTGAGTGGCCGCCCAGGGCGAAGAAGTTGTCGTGGACGCCGATGCCGTCCTGGTGCAGAACGTCCGCCCAGATGCCGGCCAGCGCCACCTCGGTGGGCGTGGA
>NZ_JBSHAO010000169.1:0-1597 GCF_053611545.1 Streptomyces sp. NPDC054796
CCGGTGACATCGTCTCGGTTGCCCTGGACGAATGGCTCAGTGCCCGGGGCTTCTGACGCGGCGCATATTTAGCACGGTGCCCGCGAACGAGATGAGCGTTCGCGGGCACCCGTCCCATCGACTATTCCACTAGTCGACTAGGCGGCTAGCTAGGCACCTAGTCGACCGGACCGGAGCTCTATATGCCTGATCTCTCGCACCACGCCTCCAAGTTGCGCGAATTGGCTGACGCTCTCGATGCACAATCGGAACTCACCACCGAAGACCCGATGGCTCCCCACCCAGACACTTTGCAGGTTGTCAATGCTCGCCATGCCAGTCGCGGGCAATTCAACTACGCCGTCCCAGACGCTCTCCAACTTCAACGGCGTATCCGCCGCTATCACGCGGATCACGGTCTCCAGCACGGTGACATCGTTGCGATAGCGCTCGACACATTCCTTCGCGCCAAGGGGTATCCCCCCAACCTCTCCTCGGCCAAGGCAGAGCCCTCGTAAGCGGAGTAGCCGAGTGGTCGTTGCGTCGAGTCCATCTGCACGTGGTCGTCGCTCCCCCAGGACGCGCAGGGCGAGCATGGCGGCGTGCCGCACCGGGCCGAGACCTAGCCCGAGGGGTGTCGCGGCGCGTTCGACGTTGTCGCGGTACAGGTGGCGTCCAGCTTGATCGCCTCGTACACCCGGCCGCCGCGCCCATGGCTGATGTCACGGTCGAGGGACTCGCGCAGGGCGGTAGCCGCGAACGCATCTCCAAGGTCGACCCGCGCTCCGCGCCCCGGACAGCGTCGGGGGCGGCCGGGGTCTTTTCGGTCGCAGGCACGCACAGCGCGGGAAGCTTACTCGGAGTCTGAATCCACGTCCCGGACAACCGCACCGCTTCTTGTCCTGCTCGCGTATGTACGGGGGACCGCCTTGTCGATCCGGTCGAACAGTGACTGCGCCCTCGCCTTCGGCGTGACGTCCTTCGTGTCCTCGTATTCCGGAACATCGAGATTCGCATTCCAACTGGAATTGAATCTCCCGGGGCGGACCGCGCCGTTGTCGTCGTCGAGATCCTTGCCCGCAGCTTCGGGGTAGAGAATCTGGAAACACGTGGCACACGGCCGCTTGGTGCCCCCCAGGTACTTCGGGGTCTGGTTGTCGTTGTAGGCGAGGATGCGGCGTTCCGCGTGCCGCCCGCTGCCTCCCCTTGCCGCGATCACCACACCTGCGGAGAGGGCGGTCGTGATCCCCTGGTGCGCGTGCGCTTGACTGCTCTTTCCCGCGTTGTGCATCCCCCGTGCCGCGTCGAGGTGCCTGTTCGTCCTGTCGGCTCTGGCTCTTTCTTCCGGTTTCATGTAGGCGAAGTGTCTGGCAGGCTGGGCTCCGGCCAGCATGTGCCCGAGGAGGTCCTCGACTCCTTGTTTTTCCAGCAGGTCCACCAGGATATAGTTTGAATCGCTGTCGGTGGCTGCAAGGATCAGCTTGCCGTTGCTGCCTAGCGCAGCCTGCACCTCGATGGCTGTGTGATTGTTGTCTGCCAGGAACTTCCTGGTGACGGTGGAAATCCAGCGAAGTCCTTGCACCTCCGGGTGATTCTCGTAGTTCCGTGTTTTCTGCTC
>NZ_JBSHAO010000170.1:0-1490 GCF_053611545.1 Streptomyces sp. NPDC054796
GGCACAGGGAACTCGTCTCCTTCGCATTGGATGGAGAAGGCAGCCCTCGGCATCAAGATCGACGCTCCGGGCGGGGGAGAGGGCTTGTCTCCTCCGTGGAAGTGCACGCTTTCACCGGTCTGGCGCCGCTACAGTGGCCGCTGTCCGGCGGGGAGCGGCCGGTCGTGTCGTGACGGACCGGGCCATGGGAGGAAGGGCGCGCCGATGCCGATGCGGTTGGATGCCAGCAGTCACTCGAAACTGTTGCGCCGCAAGGCGGCGGGGGAGTGCAGGTACTGCGGGGTCCGGGTGGAGTGGTTCGACCGCTTCGACCGTACCCGCATCCCTCTGACCACCGAAGTGCCGCGCAGTCAGGTCCCCGAGAGGTTCCGGTGGTACGTCGACGCCGGTGTCGCCTACCCGGGGAATGATCCGGGCGGGTCCCGCTACTGCCGCATTCCCCACCCCGCCGTCTGCCCTGCCCTGGAGCACGAGGGTCTCCCGGAAGAGATGGCCGATGTCGTCGCCCGCCTGGCGGTGCGCATGCGCATCCGCATCGACAAGGGCGAGTTCGTCCCGGCACTGCCGCCGCAGGAGGAAGAGGCCGCGGCGGTCAGCGAACCAGCTCCGGAACAGAAGCAGACATTGCCTGATCAGCGGCACATCGTGCGCTACTTCTCCTATCTGAGACTGGCCCCGGGCCGTATCGAAGACCTTCGGTGCGTCGCGGAGGAGGACGGCGCGCGCTGCCCCGACGGCGTCTTCTCCGCCGACCAGGGACGCTGGGAGCAGATGGAGATGCCGCATGTGCCCGGCCGCTCCGGGCAGATGCTGCTGACCCAGACCGGCGGCGCCATGTGGGTGTGGTCGCTGGAGGGACTCGACTGGGGGACGGTCAGCCGCTGGCTCGGCCAGCGCTGCCCCGCCCACGCCGACGGATCCAGCGCCCCCGACCACAGCGCCAGCGAATGGGAACCCTTCCACCCGCAGCGCCACGCCGACTTCGTCCTCGCAGAGCGCCCCGAGGGCTACGACCCGCCGCGGGCGCCGGAGGGGATCACGGTCCACGACGGGCCCCGCACCACGACCGTCTGCGCCCAGGACGGCTGCTTCAACTCGACCGTCGCCACCGTGCACGAGGGATGGCTGTGCTGGCGCTGCAGCAAACGCGCCCAGCGCCGCGCCCGCACACACAGCCGCTGGCAGAAGACGGACCGCTCCTGTGGGGAGTCCGGCCGGGGAAGATGACCTGCCCGATGGCAGGCCGGCGCCCCCACGCCGAAGGACCTCTCATCCGCCGGGGGCTGCGTGCCGTGCCGCGACCGGCCGGGCGCGACCTTGCGGGGGCGCCGTCGTTGGAAGCAGGAAACGCCGCGGCCGTACGAGGCCGCTCGAACCCGGGGAGGACCATGACGAACGGAGGCCCACAGGCGCAGGACGGCGCCGGGACGGGGAAGAGGGGACCGGGCCGCCTCGCACCGCTGGCCACCACACCTTGGCCGGAGCTGGAC
>NZ_JBSHAO010000171.1:0-1464 GCF_053611545.1 Streptomyces sp. NPDC054796
GACTGACAGAGGCACTGTCCGTGGCCCACCTCGGCTCTGGCGCGGGAGAAGAGAGTGGCGTAGTCGGTGGCGTGCTTACGCAGCACGTATAGCGGAAGCGACGTGTCCGCGAGCCGTACGCGGTCGGCTCGCTCACCGCGAGCGGGGTCGTCCCCCAGGGCGCTGTCCGAGTGCGGCAGCGTAGGTCCGCCAGGCCGGTCTGGTGGGACGTCATTCGAGGCAGTCATGTTCGCACTCCTCCATAGCCGGGACCGGTCACCGGTCAGTGGTGCTGGAGTTCCCCCTCCGCCTCGGCGTGCTGGCCCGCCTACCACACTGAGCCCCGGGCATCGGTCGTGCCCTAGCTACGGCCAACGCCGCTCGGGGCATTTCGTTGCCCGTGGAGTCGGTGCTCGGTCTGCTCTCGCTCAGCCTGTTCTCGACGTGACGGGCGTGGCGGCGTCGCTACGGCAGAGCTCGCAGGACGTTGCGGCACCGCGGCGACCGCCTCCTGGGCGGCGTCCATGGCACTGGCCAGCAGATCGTCGGGGATCTGTGCCCCCCGCGCCTGGGCCGTGGTCCGCAGCGCCGCAAGGAATGCCTCGGCGGTCAGCCCGGATTGCGTTGTAGCCGGCGGCCCTTCGGAGGGCCCCGTTCTGGCGATCTTGTCGGCAGTGGCTCGCGAGTTCGCGGCGATCGTCTGCAGGACACCCGCAGCTCGTTCCTCGGCCGGGCTGGTCGCGGCAGCCCGCGCGAAGTCCGCGCGGTCCTGCATCCGTTGAGCCTGGGCTGCGAAAGTGTTCGCGGTGACCGCTGGTCGGCTCCCTTCTGTGGGGGAGGGTTGCCGTCGCCGCCCGGCAGCCGCCTGCTCGATCTTCGACGGGCCATCCGTCGGCGCCGACCGAGGCCGACGAGGCAGGCGGGGCGCCGCAGATGCTACCTGTTCTCCTGCCGCCTGCGCCTGCCCGGTGGTCGGCCCCGGCGAGGCCGGGGCAGGCGCGGACTCCCGGAGTACCCAGTCCCTATTCGCCTCGCCCCGTACGTAAACGAAGCCCTCGCCGGGTAGGTGCTGCGGTACCTCGTCGCCGCGGCCCTGCAAGAAGAGGTCGACGCACTCGTTCGCCCGCGCGCCGCGGTCGGCGTCTGTCCTGTTGTCCAGGCGTGCGGTCTCGTGGTTGAGCAGGCTCATCAAGTCCCGGCGGGGCAGGCCGCGATCGGGCTGGACGTCGCGTCGTACAGCGGTCCTGACTTCGTCGAACCAGGCCGGGGTGAGCGGGTTGTTGGCCGGCTGCCATCGAGGCGCAGAAGTGTCGGGTGACGGGCTCGCGTCCACGAGGCTCTCCGCCTCACCCGGCGTGACAAGGACGTGCCGGAAGCCGCCTTCCTCCTGGGGACCGACGATCCCGAGGTCCTCCATCCGCGTCAGCAGGGCCTCTGCCTCGGTGACCGGGATGTCGTACTGGTAGCTCAAGTCCAGTGCCAGGG
>NZ_JBSHAO010000172.1:0-1424 GCF_053611545.1 Streptomyces sp. NPDC054796
CGGAACGGCTGCCGACCAGCACGGCGACGCGCCCTTCACGGGCGTCCTTGTCGAGCCGTGCCTTCTGCTGAGGGTTCTTCGCCTCCTGATCGAAACGGATGAGGCTGCCCGGCATGCCCCGAGCGGTCAGCGCCTCGCGTAGTGCCTCGTAGAACACGAACTCCTTGTCCGGGCCGGGCACGCCCAGGTCGCAGAAGGCGAGTTGCAGGCTGCCGCGGTTGGGTTCTTCGTTGCCGTCGTCGTCGTAGTAGACGTCGTCCTTGTGCAGCTTCCAGAGGCGGAACAGTTCGTCGGCGGCGACGTCGACCTTCTGGGGTTCGTCGGTGCTCTTGTTGACCAGGCGTACGTCGAGCGAGGCCAGGCGCCCGTCCGTGGAGATCCACAGGGTGTTGTCCTCGACCAGCTTTCCCTTGCGGTTGTACTTCAGGTCAGGGCTGCCGAGGCGGATGGCCATCATGCGTTTGCCCAGCGACTGCATGACCTGGCGCAGTTCCGGCGATGCCTCGGCTTCCAGGACCCGCATCTCGCCGCCAATGACGGCGGGCTCGCCGAGCTGGAGATCGCGCTTGAGTTTGACGTCGGCAACGGTGAACAGTACGCGTTTGAGTTCGGTCTGGTTGACGTAGCGGGCGTAACGGGCGCGAGTGGAGAAGGAGTTGCCGTCCGGACTCATCTCTACCCGGTTGACGGGCTGAATATAGGTGGAGACAAACTGGTCGTCCTCCTCAATTCCCCATTCATCGCGGAGCAGGTCGGGGGCGAGGTATTTGATGGCAGTCAGGATCTCCATCGGGGAGTTGTCCACCGGCGTGGCGGTGGCGTGGGTCGTGATCCGGCCGCCGTAGTTCTTGCGCAGATAGGACAGCTTCATGTCCATGTCCGCGGTGATCTGGTTGCCTTCGAGTGCGAGGTCGCGGATTGAGGAGATCACCCGGAGATTCTTGAGAGTGTGTGCCTCGTCGTAGAAGATGTAGGTGCTGCCGGTACGCTCGAATTCCACGCCCGAGTCGCCTGGTGTTTGTAGTTCGTCCTCGATCCGCCCTTTTAGCGTGGCGATCTGCTTCTCGATGTCCTTGACGGTGTACTTGTCCTCGCCATCAGCGTTGGCGAGGTGCGCCTCCAGACGCTTGACCTCTTGATTAATGTAGTCCAGGCGGGCCGTTTTGGACATCGGGATCTTCTTGAACGCGGTGTGGCTGATGATGACCGCGTCCCAGTTGCCGGTTGACCAGCGGGCGACGAACTTGTGCCGACGTTCTCCTGTGAGGTCGGAGGAGTCGGCGACCAGAATCCGGGCCCGAGGATTTCCCTGGAGGAACTCGCCCTGGAACTTGCCCAGAACTACCTTCGGCACGGCGTAGACCGGCTTATTGGCCAGTCCGAGGCGCGTCAGTTCAATCCCGCCGACTATCCTTGCGACGGTC
>NZ_JBSHAO010000173.1:0-1407 GCF_053611545.1 Streptomyces sp. NPDC054796
AGCCCGCTCTTGCACCCCTCCCGCCGAGGGCCCCACACTCAGAAAGCCGGGAAGAGCAGATGCTCTGGCCAGCTCACCGTGACACCGACCGGCGAAGCGGGAGAAGGGGTGCTTCTCGATCACACCGCCGGGTGAGCGGCCTGCGCCCGGAAGCGATCCGGAGGACGGTTCCGGCCGGGCACAGCTCGCACGACAGCCGCCCCGGCCCGGCAGGCCAGATGCGCCTGGGCGTCCGGGTGTGGTCCAGGATCGGCACCCCGGCGCCCGCACGCGCGATCGGCACCGTGCCCCCTTCCGAGCTGCGAAGAGCGGTGGGGCCACGCGGTCGACGTACGAGCGCGAGTCCGGTCACCCGTCACCGGTCACCGCATGGGCGGCGATCGTGTCCGGGCGGACTGCTCTCCCACCGGCAGGGGACGCATCCGGGGTGCAGCCGTGTGCCGCACCCCGGCAGGGAGTCAGTGCGGGGGGCGGGTGAGGTAGTCGGCGATGGCTTCGGCGACGGCAGACGAGTCGGCTGCGCAGTCCACGAGGTCGCCCTCGGGCTTTGCCGGGAAGTACATCGTGCCGACGTGTTCCCCGATCTCGTCGTGGATGCCCACGATCCAGCCGGTGTGCGAAGCCGGGACGTGCTCCGCGAAGAAGTCACCTGCACCGACGGTCAGGTGCGCACGGCCGCGGATGTCGGTGGTGGACGTGGCTGCATTCTGGGGTATGGCGTTGGTCCCGTCGACGTAGTCGGTACCCATGGTGATACCCCATTCGGCGAGCGCGGCACGTAGCACCGCCCCGGCCGTGGGCCGGGGAGTGGTGACCCACTCGGCGACGGCACGGGCGCACTGGTTTACGTCGTCTCCGGTCGCCCAGAAAACGAAGGCGATCAGGGTGAAGTCAACTCCGCCGTCCGGCACCCGCGCCACCGCAGAGTAGCCGCGGCCGGTGCGGTACTCACGCGGCGACACCAGCACGTGTTCACCCGATAAGGCTTGGTCTCGTGGGACGTCGGCGGGGTGTGCGACAAGCATTCCCTCCTTCTCGTTGAAGTAGGCGGGTACCTGGACCGCCGCAAGAGCTGCGAGAGCGATGGCGATAGTGTGCATCGGTTCTCCTAACCGAAAGTGGGTTCCGGGAGCCTTATTCCGACCCTTTTAAACATAGGTAAATCTATGCATCTTTAAGATGTGGGTTAATCTTGGGTTCCGGATTCCGGAAGGGGATTTGGAGGATTTTCCGGGTGCTGGTCTCGCCGCTACGACAATTCTTCAAGGCGTGCAACCTGCAATCGGCCGCCGGGCAATACCCAAAGTGATGCAGCGCCGAGGGGCAGCCCCCTCCCCCTTCCCGGCGAAAAGAGAACGGGGCCCGAACGGGAGGGGTGCAAGAGCGCGGCTAAGCCCGCTCTTGCAC
>NZ_JBSHAO010000174.1:0-1380 GCF_053611545.1 Streptomyces sp. NPDC054796
TGGTCGTGGAATGCGACCGCCGTCGTCATCGCGGGTGTGGGCCTGACCTTCGGCATGTGGTGGGTGTACTTCATGACGCCGTTCGGCGACATCCTGGTGCGCCGCCGCGAGCGCGGTTACCTCTTCGGCTACGGCCACATCCCCCTGTTCATCGGCGTCGCCGGAACCGGCGCGGGGCTGCACGTGGCGGGCCTTACATGGAGCACCACGCCAAGATCTCCGGCATGGCCGTCGTCCTCGCACTGGCCCTGCCGGTCGGCCTCTACCTCCTCATGGTCAATCTGCTGCACACCCTCCTGCTGTCCGCGGCCGACTCCTTCCACCTCCTCCTGCTCTCCCTCACTCTCGCCGTACTGCTCGCCGCGGTCCTGCTGGCTGCCGCCGGAATGGCCCTCGCGGTGTGTCTGCTCGTGATCATGCTCGCCCCGTTCGTCACCGTGACCGGCTACGAGACGATCGGCCACCGCCACCAGCAGCAGATGCTGGAAGAGCTCGGAACGCGGTAGACAGGCCGCCAGACGCGGGCCGGACCAGCCCCTCCGGCATGCGGCGGCTCTCCCCAAACGTCGCACTCTCCCTTGCTGATGCCGCCATGCAGCGGGAGGCACGTACCGCCCACCGGAGGCCGATCTGGCAGTAGTCGCTGTCCTAACTGCTGGTCGAGGCGCGGTCGACTGGATCGACGGCCCCCCATTCGTCCGGGTCCGCCAAACCGCTTGTTCCTGATGACCCTGCCGGACGAGCGGAAACCTTGCCCCTACCGGTCAGACGGTCTTGAAGGAAGTGCTGCGTGCCGTCGGCGGAGTGGGGCGGCAGCCGACTCCTGGGGTCACTCGTTCGTGGTAGGGCCAGGTGCCACGCGTGGTGGATTTGTTGACACGCTTATGGATCTTCGGGTGTCTTCAGGAAGGCACACGGCGGACACACGAAAGGGCGTGGGAGTCCGCGCGGGCACGTTCCGGGACGGATGTTTCACCCCGCTTGACCGTTTTGGCTGACCGGTTCAGAACACTTTCCGCACAGTTGTGCGCGCTTCTTTAGTAGAATCGTTGCCAGCATGTGGTGGGTACCTATGCCCACGACGCTACGTTCCGGCACTGCCCGGGTGCACAAGGTAGTAATGTCCGAGCCTCTGCTTGTCCGCTCCGGACAGGCAAAGACCCCGGCTGCTGGTTGGTCGCCTCGCGCCGGGGTCTTATCGCTCCTCAACGTCAGCTCGAACCCGAAAGGAAACCCCTCGTGTCCCGCTACCGACGTCCAACTCGTCTTCCCGCACGTGCGTCTGCACTTGCAGGAAAACCGAACCGTGAACGTATCATCCCGTCCCCTTATGCGGTTCAAACACCGGACTGGGTTGCCACGGCTGTCACGCTCCGGGGA
>NZ_JBSHAO010000175.1:0-1354 GCF_053611545.1 Streptomyces sp. NPDC054796
GTCTACCCGCGGACTCGGGCGAGCAGCCCTCGAACATCCGCGCAGGGCCGTCAGCCGACGGCCCCTCTTGACCTTGCTCCGGGTGGGGTTTACCTAGCTGCCCAGGTCACCCTGGGCACTGGTGGTCTCTTACACCGCCGTTTCACCCTTACCGAGGACCGAGGCCCCCGGCGGTCTGTTTTCTGTGGCACTGTCCCGCGGGTCACCCCGGGTGGCCGTTAGCCACCACCCTGCCCTGTGGAGTCCGGACGTTCCTCGGCGGGACATGCTGCCCCGACGCGGCCGTCCACTCGGCTCGTCTGCCGCGCTGACCATGGTAGAGGACTGATCGATGGCGTGCGCCCTCCGGTCTCCCGCACCGCGCGGCCGAATTCGCACAAGCTCCTGCGGCCACCCGCCCGTCTCCGGTCCGGGAAGAGTCACCTGCGCCACCGTGCTGCAGCAGCCCACCGCGAGCAGGCCGCCGCCTATCGCTTTCGTCCACCCTCCAAAAACCCTGAAAACCTACCGTGACCAGCAGTTTTCACCATGCGGTACCACCTCGGCTGCTGTAATGTATGTCGTGTCGGAACGGGAACAGCGACCCGAACCGGCCCCAATCACCCACCGTGAGGAGACCGAGGACATGACCACCACCGACCAGTTCGCCGACCTCCTGGAACTCGTCGACCGAGTAGCGCCCCGCCCTTGGTACGTCGAAGAGATCCGTTACAACGAGAACGGCGGGATCATCACCTTCGACGCGGCCCCCGGCGCCCCCGTGGAGCCGGATGCCGCGTCGACGACGTGGGCGATCTACGGCACCACGGGATACCAGGTTGCCGATCTGCACATCAATCACGGGCCGACCGACGAGGCCACCCCGACCGAGATCGCGGGTGTCCGTGCGACCGCGCACCTCATCGTGGCTGCTGTCAACCGCGTCGCCGCTCAGCTCGGAGAGGGCGACGGGTACCAGGGCCAGCCGCCCGTTGCCGAGGAGGGGCAGGGCCACGACGTGACGGCCTACCTGTCTCCCGCTCGCGCGGCGGCGTGGCTTGCGTTCACTGATGTTGGCTGGTCGCATGCGGAGCACGAAGACGTCACCGCGTGGGGCGAAGAGCTTCGGTGGGAACACGGCCGGATCCGTGACAGGGTCATCGAGGTCGGCACCAGCGAACTGGACGCCGTGCGCCGCGCCATCGCCTCGGGCAGGCACGTGCCCGACGGGGACTGCCAGGGAGACGCCGATGCTCTGGCCAATGTCAAACACGGGTGCATGAGCTCCTGGAGGCGCACCCCGTACGGCGTCGTCTGGCTGGACTGCTGAGCCCGCTGACCACCAGCACCGAACACGCCGGGGCGGGCACGGGCC
>NZ_JBSHAO010000176.1:0-1315 GCF_053611545.1 Streptomyces sp. NPDC054796
TTGTGGATCGAGTGGCGCCGCCCCGGGTTGTACTTCCGGTCGGTGACCTTGTACTTGCCGAACGGGACATTGCCGACGACGACATCGAAGTCTTCCTCGGGCGGCCGAGTCTCGGCGAAGGACTCGGCGAGGATCTGCGCGGTCGGGTAGAGGGCGACGGCGACGGCGGCGGTGATGGGATCGACCTCGACGCCGACGATCTCGGCACCGGCGGGGGCATCGGCGAGAAAACGCCCGCTGCCCACGCCTGGTTCCAGCACCCGCAGCTGTGAACCGGCCGGTACGCCGAACCGCTGCAGCGCCCGCCAGACGATGCGGGCGTAGGCGGGGTCGGTGTAGTGGGCGTTGAGGGTCGAAGAGCGGGCCTTGGCGTACTCGTCGTCTGGCAGGATGGCCCTCAGATGGGCGCGTTCGGCCGCGAAGGTTGGGGCGAACCTCTTCCGCTTGTCGAACAGGTACGGAGTGGCGCCCCAGCCCGTCCACTGCTGGAGCACCTGCCGCTCGGCATCGGTGGCTGGCCGGTTCTCCGCCCGCAGCCGCAGCACGACGTGCACGGCCGCGATGTTCGCGGCGACCCGCTCCCGCTCTGTACGAGGCCCGGGCCGTGCTACTCCCGGCCCGGCTCCATGTCCAGGAGCACCCTCTCCCTCAGGACTTCGCCCTCGGCTGCCAAACGCGAGGTGTTCAGCCGCTGCAGGCGCTGCAGGTATCCCTCCCCGTTCAGCGTCGGGCCCGCCAGGTCCCGGGCCCGGGTCTCGTTCTCCGTCGAGATCTCCTCCCCGAGTTGCGTGAAGAACTCCTCCGGGTTCTCCAGTTCCCCGAACGCCTGGGGCTTGTGTTCCCTCCAGTGCGTCATCGCCTGTGCGCCGTACCGGTTCACCCTCGAATTCCCCTGCCTGCTCGGCACTGTTGGACCTGACGGACGGGGCCGGGCGCCCCGTCTCATCCTCTCGCGACGCCGTGGCGTCCGGGCGTGCTGCGGCCCCGTCCCGCGCCAGAGAGCCCTGGGTACCGAAATCCAGGCCGGGCAGGAAGCCGCTGTCGTTGATCGAATTGTCGTCGGGGGGGTGCTGCGGTGTACTCAACGCCTGCTCCCAGCGTCGGAAAGGGCGGGTGTATGCATCGGCGCTCCACCGAGCTCCTGGTGGACTGGATCAGATGGGGGAGGGCGGCACAGCGAGTTCTCGAACGGCGGCGGAGACCCCCGGGGAAGGAGTGGCAGGCCGATGGATCAGCCCGCGGAGCACGACCTGTTCGGCCTCGTCTCTGGCAGCAAGGAGCCGTCGGGAGTGCTGTTCACCGCTCTCACCGTCGG
>NZ_JBSHAO010000177.1:0-1269 GCF_053611545.1 Streptomyces sp. NPDC054796
CCGCTCGTCCGTGCCCTCCGATGGTTGCGCTGAGCGCAGGGCCCACCTGAGGGGTTCCGGTGGGAGGGGTCAGCCGCGCCGTCGCGGTGTAGGGGGCGGTTCCGGGGGGGGGGGGGGGCCGAACGGCCCCGCCCCCGCCCCCTTGTGTCCCTGTCCTGCCCCGGTGCCGGAGCGGAGACTGCGGATGGGCCCGGCCCCTCGGGTGGACGTCCGTCGTCCCGGTCCGTGACAGGTCCTCCGGCACCGGACCACCAGCGGAGAAGCGACCACAAGACCACTGGAGGAGACTCATGGAACCCACACGCCCGGACCGTACGAGTCCTTCGGAGACACCGTCCCTCCACGGGCGGGTGGTCGTCGGCTTCGACGGCTCCCCCCACGCCGAACTCGCCTTGGAGCGTGCGGCCGAGGAGGCCGCGCGCAGGCACACGTCCCTGGAGATCCTGTGCGGCTGGCCCTGGCCCCGGCACACCGACGAACAGGCGAAGGACGTACCCGAGAGCCAGAACTCGCTCTACCACGTGACGCGTCGGCATCTGGACCAGGCGGCCGAGCGGGCACGCACGCGTGCGCCGGGACTGGCCGTGATCCCCTCCGTGACCTCCGAGTCGGCCGCCGAGGCCCTGGTGCGCTGCGGTTCCACCGCTTCCCTGACGGTGGTGGGCACACGGGGGTACGGGGGCTTCGCCGGTCTTTTGCTGGGATCGGTGAGCCTGCGGGTCGCCGCGCACTGCGAGACGCCCCTGATGGTCGTGGGAGAGCGGCCCGAGTACTCCAGGGGGACGGTGCTGTTGGGGGTCGAACCCGGTTCAGGACTCGACACGCTGGCCTTCGGGTTCGAGGAGGCCGGGCGGCGCGGGGCGAGCCTGTGCGTGCTCCATGCCTGGCAGTACCCGGCCTCCTACGACGCCGCGCAGCCGACCACCACGAACCTGCGTCAGGAGGCGGTGGAACGGGCGGCCGAGGAGGCGGCGGCAGTACCCGCGAACGCCGTCGCGGCGCTGCGCGCGAAGTACCCCGACGTTCCCGTCCGTACGGCGCCCCGCTGCGGTCCCGCCGGGGGTGTCCTCGTCGAGGAGAGCCGGGAGGCCGATGTCGTGGTGCTGGGGGTGCGCAGGGCACGGCACCGGCTGGGCCTCCAGCTGGGGCCCGTCACCCACGCGCTGCTGCACCACTCGCACTGCCCGGTGGTCCTGGTCCCGGAGGGCTGAGCCGGGCTGAGACGTGTGGCCCGCCGCCTTCGTCGGCTCCGGTCACCACCGTCGGCTC
>NZ_JBSHAO010000178.1:0-1156 GCF_053611545.1 Streptomyces sp. NPDC054796
GAAGTGGATCAGGAGTACGAGGCCCTGATCGAGAAGGAAGGCACGGCTGCGGCCGAAGCGGTCACGGGAGACCCTGATGGTCCCGGGCAAGACGACTTCGACCGCCGTTTCGAGGACGTCGTCGCCCTGCTGCGCGTCGCGGATCCCCCAGCCGAAACGCAAGCCCCCGCTCCGCGTCCGCTGTTCAGCGCTGAGGACGAACAGCGGCTGCGGGAACGGTACGCTGCCATGCGTCAAGCGCTGTCCGAGATCCTCACCAGCATCGACGCGGACCCGATCCTGCCGACGGCCGAGGATCCGGTGGTCGAAGCCGGCGACGCCGCCGCCCTCGAAGCGGCGATGGGCAACGCTGAGGCCGAGGCAGGCTCCTACTGGGGCACCCCCGAATGGACAATGATCCGCTCGATCGGCCAGGCAGGACAGCAATTCCGTGGGGCCGTCCGGGAGGCGTTGCTGACCTACGCCGAGAAGACGCTGCGCGACATCCGCGCGCACGGCATCACCCGGACGGTCGAAGCCCGCACGGCGCGAGCCATATCCCATGAGGCGAGGCACCTGGCACGTCGCCTGGAGCGGTCGGGACAGCGTGACTCGCGTGGCTGGCGGGCAGTGTGGCGCCTTCACCGGGCCGCCGCGACCCGCGCGGACCGGTTGACCGGACTGCTGCCCGCCGCCCAGCGCACCGACCGAGCCGACCGGCTGGGCCGCGCCTGGAGCTGGTTCACCGAGCGGCTCGCCACCCGTCCCCAGGACGCAGGCGACAGTACGGGCAGTGACGACCAGAACCGTATGCGCGCGATGCTGTCGAACAGCGCCGAGTCCATCGGCGGAATCTACGGTGCCGTCTCGGAAAGGCTCGGGGCCCTGACACAGCACCCGGTGTGGCGCCGGATTGCCTCTGTATGGTCCGCGGTCCGTGAAGCCGTAGCCAAGGGCTGGCTCGGCGTGGGCCGCTTCATGGCGGACCGCCAAACCCTCGGCACCGGTCGGACGTTGTGGGTCCGCACCCTGGAGATCATTTCGTTCGGAGCACAGACATTGATCAACCGGCTGGAGGCGAACGACGGCCAGAACGGACTGCGGTGGAACCTGCTGCGCGTCCTGCATCACGCTGCCGAAGAGCACATCGACCACATTCACGGTCATCTGCCCAAGG
>NZ_JBSHAO010000179.1:0-1127 GCF_053611545.1 Streptomyces sp. NPDC054796
TGGGACGACGAGGGCATTCGCATCGGCGACCGTGACCAGCACGGGCTTCCGCCACTGGTCGAGAACACCATGGCCCGCATCGAGGCGGGGCTGGCGATGTTCCCCGAGGCCCCCTCGGTGGTGACCGTGAACCACGGTGGTCACGACGGCCGCGCGTTCCGCCCGGACCTGGCCCCCCTGCCGTCCCGGTGCGCGAAGATCGGGGAAGGGGTGCTCGTCCCGCCCGGGACCTTCCCGAACGCCACGTCGTCGCCGGATCTGGTCGCTCCGCCGTTCGTCATCGAGCTCCGCAACCACGGCAAGGCGAGGAAGATCGACCGACCGCTGTCCACGGTCATGGCGGGCGGCAATCACCACGGACTGATCATCCCGTACCGCAAGGGCGCGAAGGCCAAGCCGACGTCCGAGCCGCTGCACACCCTGTCCACACATGACTCGGCCGGTCTGCTGCGGCAAGCGGCACGGATCGAGGACTGCTACTTCCGGATGCTCAAGTGGCGCGAGCAGATGAACGCCCAGCGCTTCCCGCCCGGCTACATCGTCACAGGGGCCAGCGACGCCGCCAAGACGGTCCAGGCCGGGAACGCGGTGAGCTGCAACGTCGCCCAGTGGCTCGGCGAGCGCGTGGCCGCCGTTCTGTAAACCCCGTGGGGCCGCCCCAGCGGCGGCCCCACCACATTCTTCCGCTTCGGCCTGCGGTGAGACACCGTCCGCCCATGCCGGGGCTCTCTACCGAATCCCTCATCCTCAGGAGACCTCAGGTGACACAGCGCCTCACCCCCACCCGGCCGTGCGGCAGCGGATGTGCCCAGCTCGAACTGTTCACCTCGCCAGCCGCGGCATCGCCCGCAGAGCCGGCTGAGTTCGACTGGGACCGGCACGACGTCGTGGTCGTCGGCGACAGCGGCGGGAAGGACAGCGGCGCCCTCGTGCACACGGTGTGCACACAGGCCGACATTGCGGGCCAACTCCACAAGGTCAAGGTGCTCCACTGCGACCTCGGCTATACGCCGAACGGGCACTTGATCGAGTGGCCCGGCGCCCTTGAAGTAGCCCGAGACCATGCCGCCCTGTACGACGTTCCGTTCGCCGTCCGCCGCAGCCAGCGATGGCCGTCCCTCTGGGAC
>NZ_JBSHAO010000180.1:0-1052 GCF_053611545.1 Streptomyces sp. NPDC054796
GTCGTGACTGCGTGCCTTTTGAAGAATGAGCCTGCGAGTTTGCGGCATGTTGCGAGGTTAACCCGTGTGGGGGAGCCGTAGCGAAAGCGAGTCCGAAGAGGGCGACCTAGTAGCGTGTTCAAGACCCGAAGCGGAGTGATCTAGCCATGGGCAGGGTGAAGCGGAGGTAAGACTTCGTGGAGGCCCGAACCCACCAGGGTTGAAAACCTGGGGGATGACCTGTGGTTAGGGGTGAAAGGCCAATCAAACTCCGTGATAGCTGGTTCTCCCCGAAATGCATTTAGGTGCAGCGTCGTGTGTTTCTTGCCGGAGGTAGAGCACTGGATAGGCGATGGGCCCTACCGGGTTACTGACCTTAGCCAAACTCCGAATGCCGGTAAGTGAGAGCGCGGCAGTGAGACTGTGGGGGATAAGCTCCATGGTCGAGAGGGAAACAGCCCAGAGCATCGACTAAGGCCCCTAAGCGTGTGCTAAGTGGGAAAGGATGTGGAGTCGCAGAGACAACCAGGAGGTTGGCTTAGAAGCAGCCATCCTTGAAAGAGTGCGTAATAGCTCACTGGTCAAGTGATTCTGCGCCGATAATGTAGCGGGGCTCAAGTACACCGCCGAAGTCGTGTCAATCCAGCATGACGGCTAACGCCGGCTGGGTTGGGTAGGGGAGCGTCGTGTGCCGGGTGAAGCGGCCGTGGAAACGAGTTGTGGACGGTATGCGAGTGAGAATGCAGGCATGAGTAGCGATACATACGTGAGAAACGTGTGCGCCGATTGACTAAGGGTTCCTGGGTCAAGCTGATCTGCCCAGGGTAAGTCGGGACCTAAGGCGAGGCCGACAGGCGTAGTCGATGGACAACCGGTTGATATTCCGGTACCCGCTATGCAGCGTCAAACATCGAGGCAGGCGATGCTAAGTCCGTGAAGCCGCCCGTGCACTCTTTGAGTGTGTCGGGAGTGGTGGAGCCGACGGACCAGACTTGTAGTAGGTGAGTGATGGGGTGACGCAGGAAGGTAGTCCAGCCCGGGCGGTGGTTGTCCCGGGGTAAGGGTGTAGCCCG
>NZ_JBSHAO010000181.1:0-1021 GCF_053611545.1 Streptomyces sp. NPDC054796
GGCCCTGGGCGTGCCGTCACACCAGGCCGACGCGCTGGTCGCCGGATTCACCGCCATGCTCTCCGGCGGCCCGGATGCGATCGCGGGCCAGCAGCAGGCCCGCGAGATCATCACCGACCACGTGCAGCACACCCGCACGTGCCCCGCCGCCAACGTCACTGCCACCCTGGCCGGGCACCCGGCGGAACTGACCCACAGCCAGCTCGTCGAGGACCTAGTGGTGGCGATCATCGCCGGGCACCAGACCACCGCCTACTGGATGACAAACGCGACGCGGCTGATGCTCACCGACGACCGGTTCACCAACACCTTCACCCGCGGCCGACTGCCGGTCCGCCAGGCCCTGCTCGAAGCCCTGTGGGAGGACACCCCCACCCAGATCTTCGCCGGACGCTTCACCACCCGGCCCGCCGATCTGGGCAACTACCGCATCCCGCCCGGCGACCTGATCCTCCTCGGTCTGGCCGCCGCCAACACCGACCCGCACATCCGCGCGGACACCACACAAGGCACCCGCGGCTCACGCGCCTACCTCTCCTACTCCCACGGCCCCCACGGCTGCCCCGCCCCAGCCCAGGACCTCTCGGAGATCATCGCCGCCGTCGGCATCGAAGTCCTCCTCGACCGGCTCCCCGACATGACCCTGGCCTGCGAACCCGACCAACTGCGCTGGCAGCCCGGGGTATGGATGCGCGGCCTATTGGCCCTGCCCGTCCGCTTCACCCCCGCACCGCCCACACACACCCGCACCGGAGGAGTCCCGTGGATCTGAACCCCACCACCCCGACCAGCACCAGCACGCCCGGCCCGATACCGTCCCTGGACCATCCCGTCCACCACCTCGACCCGCACACTGCGGACCTCCACAACGACGCCGCCCTCATGCGCGCCAGCGGCCCCCTCGTCCCCGTCCATCTCCCCGGCGGCATCCCGTGCTGGGCCATCACCCGCGACGCCGTCGCCCGCGAAGTCCTCGCTGACACCGCCACCTTCAGCGTCGAGCGGCGCCACTGGCGCGCCC